>CAZMCW010000084.1:0-1564 GCA_964564405.1 uncultured bacterium | reverse complement strand
CACCGTGCCTTTTGGGGTTATCGGCATGATCTACGAGTCACGCCCGAACGTCACGGTGGATGCTGCCACCCTTGCGCTCAAAGCGGGTAGCGCAGCGGTCTTGCGTGGGTCTGCTAACGCGCTCGCCAGTAACCGCGTGCTAGTCCGCGTGATGCGTGCTGCACTTACAGATGCTGGTTTGCCTGCCGACGCCATCCAACTCATTGATTCCACCGACCGGCAATACGTGACAACACTATTGACTGCCAGGGGCAAGGTGGATTTAGTCATTCCACGCGGCGGCGCATCGCTCATAAACCACGTGGTGGAAAATGCCAAAGTCCCCGTGATTGAAACCGGTACAGGCAACTGCCATATTTTTGTGGATGCGAGTGCCAATTTAAAGGACGCTCACGCCATCATCATGAACGCCAAAGTGCAGCGCCCCGGCGTGTGCAACTCTGCTGAGACCCTTATCGTTCACCGCGAGGTTGCCCGCGAATTTTTGCCCGGCACCTTGCAGGAACTAGCTGATTATCCTGTTGAGCTGATGGGCTGTGAGACCACACGGGAGATTTTCCCAGATGCTAAACCCGCTAGCGAGTTGGACTGGCAAACCGAATACATCGACTACAAATTGGCAGTAAAAGTGGTGGATAGCTTAGGTGAGGCTATTGACCACATCAACACCTACGGCACCATGCACAGCGAAAGCATTGTAACGGGGAGCATTGCTAGCGCCCGCCGTTTTCAAGATGAGGTAGACGCCGCCGCCGTGTTTGTGAATGCCAGCACCCGCTTTACAGATGGCTTTGTGTTTGGCTTTGGTGCAGAAATTGGCATCAGCACGCAAAAACTGCACGCCCGCGGACCGATGGGCGTAGCTGAGGTTGTTACTTACAAGTATTTAGTTGATGGGGACGGGCATATTCGTAGTTAACTGACTTCTATATCTCAACATACCAAACGCCAGCACTCTTTTTGTATAGTGCTGGCGTTTTATTACGGATGTCTTGCTAATGCTAGTTCGATGGGAAAACAAACAGCGTGGTTTCCTCTGGAATAACACCTAGTGTATAAATGCTACGCGTCTCAAAAATAGCGCCATTATTAAAAATTTCGCTCGAGAATGTCAGCGTTACATAATTCCAACCACGTCTGAGGGCTAGGTCAAAGTTGCCTGTGGCCCTCAAGATCGAGCCATCTTCCTCTTCTTCGGTGGCACAAAGACCTTTAATTGTCACGTCACGATCCGAGTAAACCCGTGTGACCAGCACAATTCTATCTGGTGCTACCGATACCCAGTCAACTGCGTTAGTATCTTGTGGAAAAGCTGGAGTCTGGCTGTCAAACTCATAAATACCTTGTTGCGAGCTGGTCGCTAGCCCTTGAAAAAACGAGCCTACAACATACACTTTTGCCATTGGGTCTGACACAGTCAATGTTGAGTTAGGCTCACAAGTTTCTGGCAAAAGCGCGTTTTCATCGCTATCTGCGGTAGCTTGCACAACTACAAGCAAGGTTTCAGGCAGGGTATCTGGCAAGGTGACATCAACCTCGCCAGTGCTACTAATACGACCGACTT
>CAZMCW010000083.1:9275-14758 GCA_964564405.1 uncultured bacterium | reverse complement strand
GTGCTACCCTCTAACCTCAACCCTCCAAACTCTTCCCCTTTCCTCTGGGCTACCTGTACACAGCAGGTAGCCTTTTTTCTTTGCTTCGAGTGACCCTACAGACAGGGTTTTTGTAACTGGTTAGAGTGACGTATGCCAACTTCCGTCATTGCTGACGAACGTATCAAACTATTGAACGACAAACCGCCAAGTGCTGGGGATTACATCCTATATTGGATGCAACAGTCGGCTCGAGCAGAAGACAATCATGCCCTCGAGTACGCTATTCAGCAAGCCAACGACCTCGACAAACCACTTTTTGTCGTGTTTGGCCTCATGGACGACTACCCGGAGGCAAACCTGCGGCACTATCACTTTTTGGTAGAAGGCTTGCAAGAAACGCAGATGAGTCTGGCAAGACGTGATATTGGCATGGTGGTGCAACACGGACATCCGGTTGAGGTTGCCCTTGCCAACGCTCAACGCGCGTGCTTACTGGTTTGTGACCGTGGCTATCTGCGTCATCAGCGAGCTTGGCGGGAGCAAGTTGCAAACAATGCACCATGTCAAGTTATTCAAGTTGAGTCAGATGTGGTTGTGCCGGTTGAACTGGTATCGACCAAAGCTGAGTATGCAGCGCGCACGATTCGCCCTAAAATCACAAAGCATCTGGCTGAGTTTTTGATTGCGTTGGATACCACAGCCGTCAAGCGCGCAAGCCTCAATCTGCGCGGTAGCCAAAACTTTAGCAACCTCGACCTAAGTGATGTTGATACATGCCTTGCCAGCCTCAAACTGGATACATCTCTCAAACCTGTGAGCTTGTTCAAAGGCGGTACGAAAGCAGGTAAACAGCAACTAGCTGAGTTTTTAGATGCGTCGTTTGGTACGTACGCGCAAAACCGCAACCAACCGCAAACCAACGACGTGTCGCACATGAGCAAGTATTTGCATTTTGGGCAGCTTTCGCCGATTTACGTTGCGCTGAAAATCCGTGAGGCAGCTACCGCCAATAACGAGAACCGCGAGTCTTACCTCGAGGAACTCATCATTCGCCGCGAGTTGCCGATGAACTTCGTTTATTACACCCCAAATTATGATAGCTATGACTGCTTACCCGACTGGGCCAAGAAAACCCTTGCTGAGCACAAAGACGATCAACGCGAGCACGTTTATGACCGCGAACAGCTCGAGACCGCCCAAACGCACGACCCCTACTGGAACGCGTCCATGAACGAAATGCGCGCGACCGGCTACATGCACAACTACATGCGCATGTACTGGGGTAAAAAGATTCTCGAGTGGGTTAAAACACCAGAAGATGCCTTTGAGACAGCGCTTTATTTGAATAACAAATACTTTTTAGACGGGCGGGATGCCAACTCGTTTGCAGGTGTGGCGTGGGTGTTTGGGCAGCACGACCGCGCCTGGACCGAGCGCGCGGTGTTTGGCAAGATTCGTTATATGAATGCTAAAGGGCTCGAGCGCAAAGCCAAGCCTAAAGCCTATGTGGAGAAGGTCAACAAACTAGCAGAATCACTCGGCTACGACCTTATAAAGACGGACATCGGTACACAACCTCAATTATTCTGATGGTGCTGAGATTAGCCCCCCTTCCCCCGTTCTCCCCAACTCCCTTTCCTCCACAACCACATCCCAACAAACACGTGATAGTCTTAATTCCATGAGCATCACCACCGAAGAAATGGAACACCTTAAACGGCTTGCCCGCTTGGAACTTTCAGCAGAGGAAACCGAGCACCTCAAAGGGGACATCAACAAAACGCTGGATTACTTTACGCTGTTGAATGAGCTGGATACCGATGGCGTTGAGGAATTGGTGCGCCCCGTCCAGAGCGTGAACGTGTTTCGGGCAGATAAAGTTGTGCCAACGCTCACCCATGAAGATGCCATGAGCGTTGCCGTGGAGCATGAAGATGGTTTTTACAAAGTGCCGCGCACGGTGGATAGCGGCGAGTAAGTCAATTAGCTAAAGGTTGCTAGAACGTCAACTCTCAACAGGCAACCACAAAAACCCACCAATGTCGTGCCTGCCGGAACGCTGCGCTGTTTTGATGGCGGCAATGTTCCGCGCGTCGATGGTGCCAAACAAAACATCGTCTTCATTGGCAGCCAGTTGGTTGACGAGTTGATGTTGGAGTGCCACGCCAAAGCCTTGGCCAGAAACATCTGGTGTCAGCAGAATTTCAATCATCAAAAACCCGCGTAATCCTTCCTCTTCGTGGCGGCTTACAGCTACAATGCCGGCCCATGCACCATCGATGTAAACCTCAAACAAGGTGCCTTCCTCGAGATAACTTGCCATATCCTCTTGACTTTCAAGACGCGCGTATTCACTGAGCATTGGCTGTGCTGCAACGCGCTGCTGATAGAGGTCAGCGTAACGTGTATAGAAACTCATGTCAGACGGTTTTACGAGCGTTAGCCGTGCCGTTTGTGCGGGTACAGGGCGTGCGTGCATATCGCTGATGCGGGCAGCCAAGTAACGCTGTTCCCAAAAAGCACCTTGCCAGCGACTAATATCGCCCTGTCCATAACCGGGCCAATGGCTGGGCAAAAATAGCCGCAGATGTTTGGCACGAAAAGCCTTGTAGGGCGCTAGGACAGCGTGTTTGATGGCCTCGAGATCAGCATCCTTATGAAGTAACTGTTCAGACACCACAACCTCTACAAAAGGACGATCAAGGTTGAGGCTCCAAAAGCGAATGCCCACGATCGCGTGACCTAATTCGGGTAGCTCGAGCCAGCTGTTTTTAAATTGCTCATAACTTGCGTTAGGCACAGGACAATATTTGTAAAACTCTTGCGCCATGGCGTCACTAAAAATGCGGTTTACATTTGCGCTGAGGTCGTTACGGTAAATGTTTTTGAGGGTTTCTGAGGTGTACCACTGTGTAAGCAACGGTGCGGCTTGGTTGAGCTTGCTCGAGACGACTTGTTCCAAAATCCATTCTTGATTCTTATCTTGAGGTAGTTTCTCGCCATCATCTGTCATCAATACACCCTCACAGCATCAGGTTGAGGCATTTAGAATTAGCGTTTGAAATGCCTGTGCAAAGCCTGCATCGTCTAAGTGTTTATAAGCTTGGACAAAGCGGCGCAAGCGGTACTGCTCGAGCAACCCCGTCACCAAGGTCTCAGAGGTGTACGGGTCACGTTTCACACCAATTTTGGCGCGTCCAAGTTCATCTAGCAGTTCCAATTCACGAAGCGCTGCTAAGGCACGGGTCGTGTAAATATCATCCTCAGCAGGTTGATGACCGCGCTTAATCTCTACGTAAAGGCGGCGTAAACCAGCGACATCTGGGAAAGTTTGGGCGTGTTGCTCGAGCCGAGCGAGTTCTGCCTCAGCTAAATTGACAAATATTTTGATCTCTGGATGCTTATCGCAGCACGTTTGCAAGTAATTCTGAAGTTTTGCTACAGGCGTTAGTGACGTTGTATCTAAAGGCATCACATCAAGTAAGATATCTGTTTTGTCTTCGACCAAGGGAAGTTGCTCGAGGTCAGTGCTGTTCACCTCAACATAATTTCCTTCAGGTTGACTGCGTTGAATGCTGAAAGATGACACCTGTTGGTTGGTATCAACATCATTAACGTCAATAAGGGGCAAAGGTTCCGCTGTCCGCAGGTCGTGCGCTTCAAACTCAATGCTGCGTTTGCCTTGCCATTCATTTTCGCGCAAACTAATCGCAACATTTAATTCAGTACGACGCTCGAGAGCATCTGCTTGTTCACCTCGCTGCCAAGCGATGCCTTTGACGCCGCCTACGCGTAGTTGTAAATGTGTGCCTGTTTTACCGACGGCCCGAGCCATGTCGAGTTGGTCGCTAAACCCAAACAGCGGCGCGCGATGGCCCTGACCGAAGGGCTCGAGCGTATCCAAACTAGCCAGCAAGTCTTTGCTCATATCTGCTTGGCTCACCAGTGCGTCCAGTACAATAGACGGCCTAGGCGTCGGATGCTCTGCTACAAAGCTGTTAATGGCCTCTCGAAAGGTGGGAATGTCGTTTGGGTTGAGGGCAAAGCCTGCCGCTTGCGAGTGACCACCGTAGCGTTTTAAGGTACTTGCCGCATGGGTAAGCGCGCCCACCGCAGAAATTCCTGGCGTTGATCGAACCGACCCTTTATCACCCGCGATGATGAACACGGGTTTGTAGAAACGCTCGAGCAACTTACTGGCCACAATGCCCATCACACCCGCGTGCCAGCCGTCATCTGCCACGACAATCGCTGGCTCAGCAGGATTGACGTGCTCGAGGGACTCTTCAAACATGCGTTGTTGCACGTCGCGCCGTTCGGTGTTGCGGGCTTGTAAGTACACGGCGAGTTCGCGGGCGCGCCGTTCAGACGCGGTCATGAGGAGCTCGAGGCCCATGTCAGCATCCCCCATGCGGCCAGCGGCGTTGAGCCGTGGAGCCAGCACAAAAGCAACATCGGTAGCGGTTGGGTGGCCACTTAAATGCGATTGGCCGATGAGCGCTCTAAGTCCGGGCCAGCGTGAATCTTTAAGGCGCTCTAAGCCTTCCACAATAAGCGCCCGGTTTTCACCCATCAGCGGTGCCACATCTGCAATCGTACCGATGCTAGCGAGATCGCTGTAATCTAGCGGAGGGTCAAGCTCGAGCCGATTTCTAAGCGCCCAAAGCAAGTGATAGGCCACCCCAGCGCCCGTAAGTTCAGGCAAACCGGCCTGCGCGAGTGGTGACATCTTCGGATGCACAATTAAACAATCCGGTAAGCTCTGCCCTGGATGGTGGTGATCGCTGACAATGACCTCCACCCCAGCGGCTTGCAAGCGGGCGAGTTCGTCGAGGTTGGCAATGCCACAATCCACCGTGATAAACAAATCTGCATTGGCGATGTGCTCATCGACTCGGTCTGGTGAAATGCCATACCCATCTTTGACACGGTGAGGAATAAACGGCGTGACGTTGCCGCCGAGTTCGCGCAAGCCTAACGTGAGCACAGCGGTTCCAGTGATGCCATCAGCATCGTAATCACCGTGAATGAGGATGCGTTTGTTGTGTTTGAGGGCGTGCTCGAGCCGCGCCGCCGCAGCCTCTAAATCGGGAATTTGGGTGAGTGCTAGCGGCGGCGTTAAGTGGCTGAGCGCGTCCCCACGAAAGCCCCTGGCCCAAAGTACAGACGCCAACAAAGGCGGAATCTGTAATTCGCTAATAAGTGTGCGCAACGCTGCCGACGGCGCACTTGGGCGCACTTGCCAATGCGCACTTGGGCGTGTGCTCTTCATATCTTCTACTTGGCTATTTGGGTTAGCCAACACAAGTCATTCCCAAGAACATATAACAGACTATGTTGAGCAATATTTCTAAAATCAACGCGACAAAAGCATTCAAAATTTACCTACTGTGTCAAGAACACAAAAGACATCACCTCAACTAAGCGCGATGTCTTTTAAGTTTAACGGATACCCAGGGGTATCTTATTGAGCAACTTTGTTGGCTGCTGCCGTTGTTTGA
>CAZMCW010000083.1:0-9265 GCA_964564405.1 uncultured bacterium | reverse complement strand
TGAGCAATATTTCTAAAATCAACGCGACAAAAGCATTCAAAATTTACCTACTGTACAAAGAAATTAAAAGACACCACCTTGTGCAAGCGTGATGTCTTGTGACAATTGACGTTAAACGAATAATCTTATTGGACGACTTTGTTGGTTGTTGGTGCGGTTTGGGGTGCAGCTTGAGGTTTGGGTAAGCTGGCAGGGGGTTTGGCCATGCGTTCCTCGAGCCGCTCAATTTCTTGGCTCAGGGCGCGCAGTCTGCGGCGCATGGGCCACCAAGCTGCAAAATAGCCAGCGCCGATGGCAACCGCAAGCACAAATGAGGACGGAAAGTCAAAAATAAACGGTAAGCGCATCATGCCATTAACGCGTTGAATCATCAGCAAGTAGGTGATGACAGAAACACCCACCACAATTTGAATAGCTTGTTTTGATTTCATAAACCTAGTACACGCGTGACGCGTTATCTCCTTTCAGAATTGGAAAATGGCTGTGTATGTCAGTATGTTTGTCTACAACATATTTGTCTACAACATACTTGTCTACAGCGCCATCCTCACGAGTTACGAGCTAAACTTGCCAAACCACATTTACTGATTAGAAGTTTCTGCTGATTAGAAATCATGGCTAACCAAATCAGTACGGGTCATCTTGGCAAACGAATGTATGTGTTTATTTTAGCCTACTAAAGTGTGTAGGGTTGCGCGGGTATCACGTTGTGCTAAGGGGCATTAAAGATGTGCTAAGCCAACAAGCTGGTTCGCGTCATCACAGGATCATGTTCAAGACTAACCTCAATGACTCGAGCTAACCAATTACTATCCCAACAAGTGTAAATGATGCACACAACCCACGTACCCGCCTAAACTCGCTACACTAAAGGTGTTGTGAACGCTAGTACTGAAGTTTCCCCCAATCCTCAATTGATGGCACCAAAGGCGGATGCCAAAGTCCTCGTGGCCATGTCCGGTGGCGTGGATTCGTCTATGGCTGCCCGCCTCCTTAAAGACCAAGGTTATGAGCTAACCGGGGCCATGATGCGCTTTTGGCAAGACGACAAACCCAAAGAGCAATTTAACCTTTGTTGCAGCCCAGAAGCTGCTTACGACGCCCGCCGCATTGCCGATGCCATCGACATTCCGTTTTATCTGCTGGATTACCGCGACATGTTTGAAGACCATGTCATCAATCCGTTTTTAGATGTTTACAGTCAGGGGCGCACGCCCAACCCCTGCGTGTGGTGTAACCGCCAGATTAAGTTTGGCGCGTTTGTACACAAAGCACGGTTGCTTGGCTGTGATTACGTTGCGACCGGTCACTACGTACGCCGCGTAGATTTAGCAGATGGTGATGTTGGGTTTTACCGTGGCTACGACGACAGCAAAGATCAAACTTACTTTCTGTGGGCGCTGCCGCGCGAGGTGCTTAACCACGTGCTATTCCCTTTGGGTGAACTCACCAAAGACAAGGTGCGTGAGCTTGCTAGAGAGGCTAACTTTGCGGTGGCTAGCAAAAAGTCATCACACAGCCTCTGTTTTATTACCGACAGCGTCAAAAGCTACTTGCAAGAACGCACAAGCCGCAATCCAGGACCTATTTTAGATGCTGCCCAAGACTTTAAAGATATTGGCGAGCACGAGGGCTTGCAGTTTTACACCATCGGTCAGAAAAAGGGGTTGGGCCTGTATCATTCGCACCTCGAGCGCTTCGTGTTAGACATGGACGCCAGCACCAACACCTTAATTGTCGGCACGCGCGATATGTGCTACAGCGACACGCTTGAAGCTAGTCAGCCGAATTTTTTGGTAGATGTTGATAGCATCCCCGAACGGGTCATGGCCCAAACGCGCTACCGCCAAAGCCCGTCACCTGCGCGGGTTGAGTTAACAGAAACAGGGTTTAATCTTCATTTTGAAGAACCTGTATTTGCCATTACGCGTGGCCAGTCTGCCGTGCTGTACGCCCACGATGAACATGGTGATAGGCTTTTGGGCGGCGGAACCATTGACACATTTGTGCCCAAAGTGCCTATGCCAGCTCGAGCGTCTTGAGGTATTACAGCTGTCTAGGTAAGGTTGTTACGTTAACGCTCGAGAACCCATCTTGTAGATAAGCCACATCTTGTAGATAAGCCATATCTTGTAGATAAGCCATGTGAAACACAACCTCTCTTCAAGTAAGGTGACTTGTACCTTTACAACTTAGATCGAGGCATCTTCAAATGCTGATGTGGGTCTAGCTAAATCTTTGTGAACAACGTTGTGAGCAACGTTCAGGAGGACGTTATGGGACTTTGGATTGTACTGCTACTTATCGTTGGGGTTATTGTCGTCATCATCAATGTGTTTAACCGCATTCAGACGCTCGAGAACCGCTTCGAAAACGCCTGGAGTCAAATTGACGTGCAACTCAAACGGCGCAACGACTTGGTGCCGAACCTGGTTGAAACGGTTAAAGGTTATGCGAGTCACGAAAAAGATATTTTTGAAAGCGTGGCCGCCTCGCGCAGCAAAATGATGGGCGCAGGTAGCGTATCTGACCAAGCGCAAGCGGCTAACTCTATGACCTCAGCATTGGGGCGGTTGTTTGCCATTGCTGAAAACTATCCTGAACTTAAAGCCAACGAAAACTTTCGCGTGCTGCAAGAAGAACTGGCAGGTATTGAAAGCAAAATTGCTTACGCGCGGCAGTTTTATAACGATGCTGTGTTGCAGTACAACAACGCCATCGAAACCTTTCCTGGTGTGCTGTTTGCAGGCCCGATGAGCAAAGACCAGCAAGTGTATTTAGAAATTCCCGCGACGGAACGCGAAGCACCAAAAGTATCCTTTAGCTAAGCTCAGCTCCTAAATCATGATGAGGTGATGGCCTCGAGCCCTCTGTACCTCGTCTGATGCGGTGTGGCGAGCTTGATGCAACCTCACACTCAGGTGATGTTTGTGCGGAGCACTCCACGAGGTATCGATGACGTGTTCACGCCAATGATTAATGGTTGAGTTATGACCCGACCCACATCTCCAACCCCGTCAGCAAGACGCCTGACTGCCGTTACCGATGTCACCACCGGTAAGCGCATCAACTTGCTCGAGTGGCAAGCTGCCAACGTGCGCTATTCCATTTACTTAGGATTGTTTATGGTGGCGCTCTTGGTCGCTATTGGCTACACAGCAGCAGTGGCGCTAGGTGCTGAAGCTGCTTGGCTTTACATGGTCTTGGCTGGCGGTCTAGCTGTTGCTCAGAATGCGGCTGCCTACTGGTACGGCGACCAACTTGCGCTGCGTGCTGCTAACGCTCGCCCAGCAACCAAAGATGAGCACCGCTACTTGGTGAATATAACTGAGGCTGTAGCGATTGGCGCAGGGTTGCCTACGCCCAAGCTCTATGTGATTGACAGCCCTGCACCAAACGCGTTTGCAACTGGGCGTAACCCTAAGCACAGTGCGGTGGCTGTGACCAGCGGACTCATAGAGATGTTGGACCGGCAGGAGCTCGAGGGCGTCATTGCCCATGAACTTGCCCACATCAAAAACTTTGACGTGTTATTGATGTCTTTACTAGCTGCCACCCTAGGTGCCATCGTCATTTTACGAGATGTGTTACTTCGCTGGAGCGGCATGGGTCGGCATGGTAGACGTGGCAGCAAGCGCAGTAGCGGTGATGGTAAAGGTGGACAAGCGCAAGCCGTCGCCATGGTTGTCTTGGTTGTACTGCTGATTCTTGCACCCTTGGTAGGTGCGTTGGTGCGTTTTACCGTAAGCCGCCGCCGCGAGTTTTTGGCAGACGCCACGGCTGCCTACCTCACCCGTAATCCAGAAGGCTTAGCCCGCGCACTTGCCAAATTGCGCGACTATAACGGTGAGCGTTTAAACGTCTCTGAAGGCGTGCGTCACATGTTTATCAGCAATCCTGTGAAGAAACTTAACGCTACTGGATTATTTGCAACTCATCCACCTTTAGATGAGCGTATTTCAAGACTCGAGCGCATGTAAAACGAGTGCCCTATCTATCCGAAAAAATTCCCGTCTGTGACGGCAAATTCTTTGACTTTGCCGAGGCTATTATGCTATACTTTAAGGTAATGAATCTGAGGGGTTTAGACAGCTTTTTGTAATATTCCACAACAGCTTGTGAGGCGTATTCATAGACGCACTTAGAAAGCATTCTAGCCGTGCGTCCTTACCCGATTTGGGCCTGGAACCAGCTTGTGTCATGAGTATGTAGGATTTTGGGTTGATAGCAACATAAACACAGCAATACAAATTTCGTTGCCGATATCAAGTTGATGTCAACGTCAGTAATAACTGAATGGACATAAGCTCGAGATGTCTATCATTTAGTATGTTGATATTACATTAGCAGCGAAAGCCTCAACAAGTATCTACATCCCTCAGCTATGGAGGTTAGCTTGACCACTTACAGTGCAGATAGTATTAAAGTCCTTAAAGGGCTCGAGGGCGTCCGCAAACGCCCCGCCATGTATGTTCAAGGTGGTACTGGAATTGACGGGTATCATCAGCTTTTAACCGAGATTATCGACAACGCTATCGACGAGTCGCTAGCTGGCTACGCCGATACCGTCACCGTGACGCTCAACCCAGACGGTTCAGCAACGGTGACCGACAACGGGCGCGGGATTCCCGTGGGCGTCATGCAAAAAGAAGGTCGCGCGGCGATTGAAGTTATCTTTACCGAACTTCACGCCGGTGGTAAGTTTGACTCCGAAGCCTATAAAGTCTCAGGTGGCCTGCACGGTGTGGGTAGTTCAGTTGTGAATGCGCTGTCCACCTTTTTAGAAGCCGAAGTGCGCACAGGCGGCAGCATTCACCGCATCCGCTTTGATGAAGGTAATGTCACCGAGCCCGTTCACGAAATTGGCACAACAAAACCCAAAGATACTGGGTCCAAGGTGACGTTTAAGCCAGATCACGCCATCTTTAAAGACATTCGCGCGTTTGATTATCAGCGTATTCGCAAACGTTTGCGCGAACTTGCTTACCTCACCGGTGGCGTCAAAATCATTTTGAATGACAAACGCCAAGAGCACGACGAAAAACATGAGGTATTCCAAGAAGAGGGGGGTGTGGCAGCGTTTGCCAAGCATATGGCAGAAGGCAAAGCCCTCTATGAAACTGCCATGTTGCTCAAAGGCAATGTTGACGATATCGATGTAGAAGTGGGCATGGTGCATACCAGCAACTACGGGCAGACCATCCTCACCTATGCCAACATGATTACCAACCGCGATGGCGGTACGCACCTCACTGGCTTTAAGACAGCTTATACGCGCGTGCTCAATAACTACGCCAAAGCCAATAACCTCTTCAAAAAGGGTGACCCTACGCCGTCTGGTGAGGATTTCCTCGAGGGCATTTCCTGTGTTATTTCGGTCAAATTGGGCGACCCACAATTTGAGTCCCAAGCCAAAGTCAAACTCTTAAATCCTGAAGCGCAAAGTGCTACCCAGTCGGTTGTCTACGAAAAACTCAATGAAGTTTTAGAAGAAAACCCCAAAATTGCCAAAAGCGTGATTGAAAAAGCGGTTAACGCTGCCAAAGCCCGTGAAGCCGCCCGTAAAGCCCGCGATCTGGTACGGCGAGTTAACCCATTTGACAACGAAGAACTTTCGGGTAAACTCTCTGACTGCCAGTCAGAAGATCCTACTGTCAGTGAAATTTACATTGTGGAAGGGATTTCGGCAGGTGGAAGCGCCAAGCAAGGGCGGGAACGCCGTTTCCAAGCTATTTTGCCACTGCGCGGTAAAGTCCTCAACGTGGAAAAAGCCCAAATTGGCAAAATTCTCAAAAATGCGGAGATTCGTGCGCTTGTTGCCTCAATTGGGGCTGGTATTGACGGCACAGGTGACGACGAGCACTTTAACTTAGAAGACGTGCGTTATCACCGCATCATCATCATGGCGGACGCTGACGTAGACGGTAGCCACATTCGCACGTTGCTGCTGACCTTTTTCTACCGTTACATGCGCCCTCTCATCGATGCGGGCTATTTATATATTGCCCAACCGCCGCTGTTTGCCGTCAAGTTTGGGCGTGAAAAAGAGCCCGCCTTTGTCTACAGCGACGGTGAACTACAAACGCTTCTCAAAGAAAACTCGGGGCGCAAAGCTAACATTCAGCGTTACAAAGGTCTAGGCGAAATGAACGCCGACTTGTTGTGGGAAACCACCATGAATCCCGAAACGCGCGTGCTCAAGCGCGTCACGGTGGATGATGTCATGGAAGCTAGTGAAGCTTTTGAAACCCTGATGGGCTCGGATGTACCGCCACGGCGAGCGTTTATTGAAGACAACGCGCACTTGGCACAACTTGATGTGTAGTATCGCTTAGAGAAACATCTCTACAACTTATTGCGTAATTTTTTAAAAGTAGAAGGCTCGAGACACTCAAAATGAAAGTGTGTCTCGAGCTTGTTTGTTAAAAAGGTTCACATCAAACGTCAGTTCATCAGCGCACAGAACGCACCCTGAGCATCCGGTGGCTACAGTCAAACTGTCTTGCTCGAGCAACCTACGCGCTCATACTAAATTGACTCGAGGATGTCATAATCTGAATCGTCTAAGGGTACACGCTCACGCGTTTTTTGCATAGCACAATGTGCCGTGCAAAAAGCACTTTAGTATTACTCTACATCAGCGGTTAAATTCCCGAATCGGTTGGTGGACAAACGCCCCTCACCTTTGCCGAGCAGTGCCAGCTTGTCTGGGAAAATGTTCTGGCTCAGCTCGAGGCAGCTGGCATGAGCATGAACAATCTAGTCAAAGTCACCACATTTTTGTCATCCAGAGAATACCGGACTGAAAACAGCACTATCCGTCAACAGGTACTGGGTGAACATACACCCGCGTTAACGGTCATCATCACAGGAATTTATGACCCTGCATGGCTCTTGGAAATAGAGGCTATTGCGGCTGATTAAGATCACCTTGCTCGTAGCTATTGGCTGTGTTTACACCTTGTACAGACGTCTTCAGATGATACACTCACGCCATGTCAACATGGACAGCAAACGACATTCCCGATTTAACAGATAACGTGGCCATCGTCACGGGTGCCAACAGCGGGCTAGGCTATGAAACAAGCTTAGCGCTGGCGCGTAAAAATGCAACTGTGGTGCTCGCGTGCCGTAATTTGGATAAAGGTGAGCAGGCTAAACAGGCTATTCTCGAGCACGTCCCTAACGCCAAACTCGAGGTGCGCTCTCTCGACCTTGCCAGCTTAGCGTCTATCCGCAGGTTTGCTGAGGGGGTTAGCGCTGATTATGACCGTCTTGACATGCTCATCAACAACGCGGGCATGATTCAACCCGCAAGACGCGAGACCGAAGACGGCCTCGAGCTGCAATTTGGGGTCAATCACCTGGGGCATTTTGCACTCACTGGCTTAGTGCTAGATAAACTCTTAAGCACGCCCGATAGTCGCGTGGTGAACGTGAGCAGTGGCGCGCACCGCATGAATCCCAGGATTAACTTTGATGACCTGATGGGCGAACAGGAATATGACCGCTGGAAAGCTTACGGACAGAGCAAGTTTGCCAACATTTTGTTTACCGTTGAGTTGCAGCGGCGGCTTGCCAAAAAACATGAGCACAGTTGCAAGGCAGTGGCAGCCCACCCAGGTTTGTCGGTCACCAAATTTCAACCTAACGCAACAGAAACTGCGCAAACGTCTTGGCTCGAGCGCGTTTTCCTCAACAACCTCACGCCCTTGCTGGGTCAATCTGCTGCCCAAGGTGCCCTCCCGCAGCTCTACGCGGCCACAGTTGAGGCTGTAAACGGCGGTGACTACTACGGACCCAAGTGGTTAAAAATGCGCGGTGAACCTGTTTTAGAAACTCCTCATGAAAATGTACACGACGAAGCCATGGCTGTGCGGTTTTGGGAGGTTTCTGCTGAACTGAGTGGCGTCACCTACGACGCACTCAACTAGATATCTCTTGATAATCACCATTACCGCGAGGCTCACAGGCAAGTTCAGGTGTGCTCATACCCACCTGCTGATAGTGTGAGGCCATCAAAAAGCCGTTGTGAGCGGCACTTAAAGTGCCATCCGCAGCTATGCCGATGAGTCCGCAGGCAACGTGCTGGCTCGAGCAGACATCAATCACCTCAGCTGTAGCTTTGCCTATAGCAAGGACGTCCGCTAACTTGTGTCCCAACGCCCGCGTGGCACCAATACGAATAATGCCCTCACCAAAGCCCGTGGCAGACGCAGCAACGTGTGCATCTGCGTAGGTGCCCGCCCCAAAAATGGCCGCGTCACCAACGCGACCAGGTAGTTTTTGAGGAATGCCGCCAGTGGACGTTCCCGCCACGATGAGCCCATCTGCGTCAATGGCAACTGCCCCCACCGTTGAGGTATTTTTGAGCCCTTCACGCAATTTGGTGTAGCTCGGCAAAATCTCTTGAATCCTGCTGTGAAGATGTTTGTTCACTGCCTCGACAATAATCTCTGCTTCAACCGAGGAAGGGTCATAATCTGGTACGCCCAACGCCCGCGCAAATTGCGTTGCCCCCTCACCAACCAGCAGCACGTGGGGCGTGCGCGTCATGACGTTAAAGGCAACATCAATCGGGTACTGCACGCGGGAAATACCTGCCACGCCGCCCAGTTGACCGTCACTGGTAGCGAGAAGTGCGTCCATCTCAATATCGCCAAAAATATTGGGGAAGGATCCTGTACCAGCGTCGAAGATGGGGTTGTCTTCTAATACGCGCACAGCTGCCCGCACAGCGTCCATAGCAGAGCCAGTTTGCTCGAGCACCTCATATCCCGCTGCACACGCAGCCTTGGTACCTTCCAGATGTGGTTCAAGCTCGTCGATAGGTTGATCGTGACAGCCGCCGTGAACAATAAGGGTAGGCAAAATAGACATAGCGAACTCCTGCTGAATAAGATGATTTATCATTGCATATTAGGCACGGTTTCACGAGCCATGAACGCATTTCGCCCTAAAACTCGGTAAACTAAATATCATGCAGGCAGCCAAAACCTCAACTAATTTTAATAAACTCCGCAAGCGGCTCGAGCGCCTCATCAGTCAAGCCATCAGCGACTACAGTATGATTCAAGACGGTGACAAGGTGATGGTGTGCGTGTCTGGCGGCAAAGATTCGTACACGCTTCTCGATGTGCTCTTAGCACTGCGCACCCGCGCGCCAATTCACTTTGACATTTTGGCGATGAACCTCGACCAAAAGCAGCCAGGCTTTCCAGAAGATGTGTTGCCGGGGTACCTCGAGGCAGCGGGTGTTCCCTAC
>CAZMCW010000082.1:10908-14893 GCA_964564405.1 uncultured bacterium | reverse complement strand
TGCTGTCACAGGTCTAAACAGCGCAATCAAATTGGGGTGTTGCGGGAAGGTGCGCGCGTAAGGTGCTGCTGCCAACACCTGCTGATGTTTCTCGCTCATGTATTCAGCGTTCATAAGCGATTGACGTGGTGGCGTGTTGTTGTTCGCTGCCGAGTAAACCTCGAGCACGTCTGGGCGCGTTAAAAACCGCACTAAATCCCAAGCGCGTTCAGGGTGGTCAGACTGGGAGGACACAAAAAACTTGTTCACCCATGCGTGGGTTGCTTGTTGTTCACCTATGATGGGCAGCGCAGGTTGCACCACACCAGCTTGATCAGGGGCGTACAAGTTAATATCGCGTTCCATATCCGCATTGTCAAATTCCATAGCAGCGTTACCAGCCACAATCACGGGGATGTCGCCTTGCGGCTCGAGTCCAGGGTAGGCCGTCACTTCGTGTACGTGAATTAGATCGTGAATAAACTGCAGCGCCCGAATAGCAGGTTCTTGGTCGAGCATGCAGCGGCTTAGATCATCACTTAAAAACTGCCCACCCGCTGCATGGAGCCAAATAAGATAGGGTTGCCAGTCGCGCTGCCAACCGTCGCTCACGTGCGAAAAGTGATAGCCTTCCACCTCAAACTGATTGCCGTTTTTAACAGTTGTGGCTTTGGCAACTTCTAAAAACTCGTCCCAAGTGGTAGGTGGCCCGGAAAATCCTGCGGCCTCGAGCATATCGGTGCGGTACCACAAGGTGCGCAAGTCTTGGCGGTAAGGCACACCTACAATTTGCCCGTTAACAGTGACATCTGCTTGTAACCCTGCTGGAAAGTCGTCCCAATTCCAGTCGGGGTCAGCGGCAATAAAATCATTTAACGGAAACGCCCAACCTCGGCGGGCCATTTGTGGTGCCCACACTGCACCACCTTGGAACACATCTGGCGTGACCCCAGCCGCAAATGCAGTAGTCATTTCTTCGTTGTAGCGGTCCCACGCGCTGTAGTTGACCGTTACGGTAGAGCCGGGGTTTTCCTCGACAAACATAGGAATAATCACGTCTTCGAGCGCGGCCACAACCGGGTCGCTGTAGTCCACCATCATGAGCGTGAGGTCAACACCCTCACCCTGAGCTAGCGAGTAAAACTGTGAGCGCAAAGGCGAGCGTATCACCCCAACGGTGCTAAAGCCAACGGCGGTGAGTGCAGCACGCTTCAAAAATTGCCGACGATCAAATTTGGTCATACTAAGTCTCCTTCAAAGCATAGATTTCTTGTTAACTAGGTTGCGTTTTGCTGTATGACACTCCTTTCTACTTACCTTTGGCGGTTACAAATTGGGACATATGCGTCACGATGTTGTGTTGCGTTTGGGGAAGGATGGTGTGGAAGAGCTCGAGCACATCATCCTCACTTAACGTGTCTTTATCACTACTGTTAAGCGCTTGCTCAGCAGCCAGTTCAACCTGCCGTTTCATACCGATAGGTGTGGCACCTAAAACCCCGTAGTAAAGGCTTTTGGCTTTACCCTGCCAGGCCACCTGTGTTTGGCCGACAACGTCTTCTGATGGACTACGCACGTCAGCACATTGCAAGTGTTCTGTACCAGCCTCACCTGTTAGCGGCAAGCCCAAACGCGCATATTGATCTGATGGCGCATCATTTTCGTGCATTAACCTCAGTAGATGCCCTATCATCTGGCGTTCAATGTCTGGGTCATTAAGTGGATGTTCCTGTTTGGGATCGTGCTCGAGGTCAAACAGCAAACTGCCGTAAATATAGGGGTTGATTAGCGCGTTGCTAGCAATTTTGAGAGTGGCACAGCCTTGGGTGAAACTAAACGGTGGTGCAAGGTCTATATCTTGCAATTCATCCGGCGAAAAGCGTTGCCGCATGTGGGTAGGCATGAGCGTGTACTCAAACAAGGGTTCGTTGTTAGGAACGGGCGCGCGCATGTAGACGTAGCGCCCGTCGGTGACATTCACGTGACTGCCGTGCATCCCAAACAGACCAGCTTCGCGGACAGGTGCGTCATGTTCGACGGTGTCTCTGAGGGCGACGCCTTGCATGCTAGCTGGAATGGGAACCTCAAAAAACTCGAGCAGTGTTGGCGCTACATCAATCGTTTGCACCAGTGCCTCGCGCTGTTCACCTTGAATGCGGCAACGCGGGTCCCACATAAATAGGGGCGTATGCGCAACCTCGTTGTACATGGGTTGCACCATTTTGGCCCACCAGTCTTTTTCGCCCAGTAAAAAGCCGTGGTCAGTGTTGACAATAAGCAGCGTGTCATCCCAGAGGTTGTAGTGATCCATGGCATCTAAAACCTTGCCGAGGTAATGGTCACACATGCTCACCAGAGCTGCGTACTCATAGCGGCAGTGGGCAACTTCTGCGGGTGTTTGAGTTACAAACGAATAATCTGGCCAGTCAAAGTGCTTGCCCTCGTAGTCGTGCGGGTAGAGGTCTTTGTAGTGTTGCTGAGTAAAAAAGGGTTCGTGGGGGTCGAAGGTCTCGAGTTGTAAAAACCAACTGTCGTCGTTGTGGTTGGTGGAGATGAACTCGAGCCCAGCTGCAAAAGTCTTGGCTTGCGGCATATCTTCTTCCCGCTGAACATATTGCCGGTTGACCCAGTCTTGCCGCCACAGCGGTGTATTTGTGCGACTTTTGACGGCCTCAGGGATATCTGGGTCGCGCACCTGACCTTTGTGAGGGTCGCCTTCTTGACCACGAATAAACTCCCAACTGTTGTAACGCGTGTGGTAGGTGCCGCCGCCATCTTCAAAATAGTGTTGATGATCGGTCACGAGGTGGGTGTACACGCCTGATTGCTTAAGAAGTTCGGGCATGGAAACATCGAATGGCTCGAGCGGCCCCCAACTGCGGTGTAAAAAGTTGTGACGCCCCGTGTGAAGTTCGCGCCGAGCCGGCATACAAGGCATCGACCCAACATAGCTTTGGTTAAATTGCACGGTTCGCTCCGCCAGGCGTGCAAAATTAGGCGCATGAACCCAGTCGCACCCGTACGACGGCAACATGTGCCGGTTGAGTGAGTCAAACATGACCATAATTGCCTTCATAACGGCATCAACTCTTGAACAAAGCCCGTTGATTCACGTACTTGTAAGGTTGTTGTTAAAACTTCCTGAGCAGGCTCCCTGCCCTCAATCAGGTCGATGAGTTTGCTAGCCAGGCGTTCCCCTAGGTGACTCACGGGTTGGTGCACGGTGGTGAGCGATGGCACCAGTTCGGTAGCGATGGGCATATCGTCGTAACCGGTGATGACGAGGTCATCAGGAATTAAGCGTTTGAGGTTGCGCGCGGCGCGGTAGGCACCTACCGCCATAAAATCGTTGAGCGCCATGATGGCTGTCATCTCTGGGTGATGAGTTAGCAAGTTGTGAGCTGCTTGCTCACCGCTAGCCATGCTAAAGTCGCCGTCTTCTCGAGGTAAGTCGGTGAGTTCGAGGCCGTATTCATCAAGCGCACGCTGAAAGCCTTCAAAACGCACCTGTGCTTGGTGATTTAGCTCATCAGGCACGCCAATAACACCAATGTCTCGGTGCCCTAATGCTAAAACATGTTTGGCAAGCTCGTAAGCCCCAACTGCTTCATCAACTTGGACTAAGCAGTCTTTTGTACCCGTGACAATGGCGGGCAAGCCGCTCTCCAAGGTGTGCGCGAGTAACGACGAACTTTGAAAACTATCAATACAAATGATGCCGTCTAAGTAGCCACTGTTAACAAGCTGCAGATAACTTTCCTCAGGCTGATGGTTATCAATTCGTGGTGCGCTCAGCAAAATGTGGAACCCGTGTTCACTACAGACCCTTTCGATGTGCTCGATGATCTTCATGACAAACGGTGCGGAGAACGGGGTATTGATGACTCGAGGATACACAACTGCAATAATATTGCTGCGACCAGATGCCAACGCCCGAGCCGGCAAGTTGGGTTTATACCCCAGGTCTTGACTTGCTTTGATTACAGCTCGATGCGTTGCCTTGCTA
>CAZMCW010000082.1:7312-10898 GCA_964564405.1 uncultured bacterium | reverse complement strand
CGCGCAGAGCTGTGCGTACTTGCTGATAACACTCGAGACGCCGTTGCTAACGACACGTTCGCCCGTTGTGCAACCTCTTTTAAACTGGCCACATGACTCCCTAAAAATGGTTATAGCTCAACCTAACTAGGCTTGCTACAACCAAAGGCTTATGACAGAAAATTTGTTTGCGAAAACGCTTGCGCAAATGTTAGCATGTCCATTCAGAAGTTTCAAGTTGAGTTAACGAACAAGGTTTGTGCCACCAGAGGCGGATATGGGTGAGATAGCTCGAGTGTCACGTCAGAAGGTTCTGCGGAGCTGGGTGTTGAGCAGATGGAAATCGTTTGTGGTAGAACATCTGCTGTCTTGATAAACCGACTCAAAAGTTATTTGAAACGTTTTCGACAAGTAGAGGAAACATCTGGCGGATGGTCTTTAACAGCGTCCAGAACACCATCTATTGTGATGGATATGAATGCGTGATGTTCGACATCACAGAGTTAAGACAGTCGCTCAGAGATGTGTTCGGTAAAGACGAGATGTCAACTTCACAAGCTCATGTTTTGGTTGCCGCTCACTTCGACACTCAAAAATCCGAACACTATTTAAGGAGAATCGTATGGCGAAACGCCCTCCTAATTTTTTGGTCATTTGTACCGACCAAATGCGTGCTGATCACATGGGTATCGCAGGTAATCCTGTCATCAAAACACCTAACCTGGATGCCCTTGCCCAAACAGGTAGTCATTTTGAGCGTGCCTATGTCAACTGTCCGCTGTGTATGCCCAGTCGCGCAACGATGTTTACAGGGCTAACTCCCAGAGGTCACGGCGTCAGAACCAACGGGATTCCTTTAGATACAAATTTGCCCACATTGACATCTGCCTTAAGTGCAGCCGGATATCAGACAGCGTCCATTGGCAAGTTGCACTTTTCAAATTACATGCTAAATGATGAGGCTAGTAGCGAGGTTAACCCAGCAAAGTTGCCAGAACTTGTCACCAATTGGAAACGTGGTGACATCACCCATATACCGACGCCTTATTACGGCTTTGAACATGTGGACATCACCCTTGGGCACGGTAGTTTTGTGGGGGGGGATTACGAAAACTGGCTCAAAAAACACCATTCACAAGAGTGGCAGAAACTTCAAACAGATGGCGTGAGACCCTTACCTAGTGGGCTCGAGCAAAGTGGCACCTCTCCGCTAGACGAACGTTTCCATCACACAACTTATATTGCCAATCAAACGATTGAGTATTTAGATGAGCTAAATCAACAGCATCCTTTTTTTCTGTTTAGCTCATTCCCTGACCCCCATCATCCTTACGAACTGCCAGCCGATTGGGAACCCATGTACGCACCTGAAGACGTGATACCTCCGGTGTTTAGAGAAGGTGAGTTTGACGACCTAGCACCTTTTTTTAAAGATATTTTTGAAAACGATGTACAACTTAGTGGGCGCGGCAAGGCAACAAATATTCCTGAGCAGCACAGGCTCGAGCTCATTGCGCGAACCTACGACATGGTGTCTTTATTTGACAAACACATTGGCAGAATCTTAGCTGCTTTAGACGCGAAGGGTCTACGCGACAACACCGTGATTGTATTTATGTCTGACCACGGCGACATGCTGGGCGACCATCAATTATTAAACAAAGGGCCGTTTCACTTTGAAGGGCTTTTGCGCGTGCCGATGATCTGGTCGTGGCGGCATCACATTAAGTTACAGCAGACGCAAGCGCTCATGAGCTTACTTGACTTTGCGCCTACCATTTTAGACCTTGCCCAAGTTGCCATTCCAGAAGGTCTATCATCACCCGAAGCGCCCCAGCAACCACCTACTTGGGCGGGCCGCTCGCACGTCCCTGTGCTTATGGGAGAACAAGCTAGTGTTCAAGATGCTGTCTTAGTTGAAAACGATGAAGACTATCTAGGCTTGCGCTTACGCACACTCATCACTCAAAATCACAAACTCACCACCTACACAAGTGCAACGGGTGCCGAACCGTATGGTGAGCTGTTTGACTTAGCAAACGATCCTCACGAGCTACACAACCTTTGGCACCTTTCAGAGCATCACACCCTAAAACTGGAGCTAACTCAGCAGCTTCATCATAAAATTGTAGAAACAGACAAAGCCTTACCCCGGAGGTTGAGTCATGCGTGATGCTCAGCTAGAAAGGATGCATCCATGAAACCCGTCTCAGTTTATCCAGCTAATGATTCCCTTGGCGAAGGCCCCGTCTGGAATGGTGACGCGCAAGCCCTGTACTGGCTGGACATCCTCAACTTTCGTTTGCAGTGCTGGCAGCCAGACACAAACGACTATCAAGCTTGGACACTCCCTTGTGAAATTGGCAGTTTTGCGTTTTGTGAGACGGCAGGTAAGGTTTTGGTTGCCCTCAAAACAGGCTTTCACTTTTTGGAGTTGGCAACCGGTGAGCTTATGGCTATCACCGACCCCGAGGCTGACCTCACTGACAACCGCTTTAACGATGGCAAGTGTGACCGTGCAGGGCGTTTTTGGGCTGGCACCATGGGTAGTGGTGACTCGCCTACAGGTGCCCTCTACCGACTTGATGCTGACCTCACCTGTAGCACGCAGCGCCGCAACGTAGGCATCTCTAACGGGCTAGGCTGGAGCCCTGATAACACAACGATGTACTACACCGATTCGCCGTTAAACAAAATTTTTGCGTTTGACTATGACCTAGCAACAGGCACACTCAGCAACGAACGTGTTTTTGCAAGCATCCACAAAGGTGTTCCAGACGGACTCACAGTGGACCGTGAAGGCAATGTATGGAGTGCTGCATGGAATGGCTGGCGGGTTCACAAATTTGCACCAGATGGCACGCTAGTAGCTGAGATAGAACTACCGACAGCGTGCCCAACCAGTTGTACCTTTGGTGGCTCTAACCTTGACGAGCTTTTTATCACCACGGCGCGGGTCATTTTGAGTGAGGACGAGCTAAGCCAGCAACCGCAAGCGGGGCATGTGTTTAAAGTTAAAACCGATGTGAAGGGGTTGCTCGAGCCCAAATTTGCTGGCTAACATCAACTGCTTTTTGTTGTGAAGATGCACAAAAATTGTAAAGGCAATCGCAGCATCAAAACAGGCGTTAAACAGTCTGGCTGATAATTTGAAAGGGCATTAACAAGCAACCTAGATAAAGGAGCACTTAAGAATCAAGAGAATCTCAAGATTGTTGTCCTAGACAGAATAAATAAGACCACCTCAGTTTATTTCAGAGATGATTTGCTACTTTAGCAGACAGCCTCGAGCTCAATCGTAGTGGCAACAAATACATCTCCCATCCAAACGCGATAACGTGCATTTATGCAAAGCACTACTGGGCAAAGCACGACCCTTGCTACTGAAGCTAACGGAAATAGCGACAACCAACTTGATCACTTGCGCGACGAGATTAAGTCAGGACATACCAAGTTACTGCACGACTGCATCATGCTAGGTAAACACTTAAATGATGCCCGGGAACTGGCTCGCGACCGAGAAGGCGGATTTTTAGGCTGGGTCAAAGACGAACTCGGCTGGAGTCGGCAGTACGCGTATAACTACATCAATGTTTATGAGACCTTT
>CAZMCW010000082.1:3507-7302 GCA_964564405.1 uncultured bacterium | reverse complement strand
GCCTGGAGGCGCACAAAACTTGCCCATTGGCTTGACAGCGGCCATCGAATTAGGCAGGCCCTCAACGCCCGAAGACGCGCGGAGTGAAGCGCTCAAACTGGCTGAGTCGGGTCAAACGGTGAGCGCCAATACCGCGCGCGACATCATCAAAAAACATAAGGGTGCTGGCTCGGCAGGCTATTCAGATCGTGATTCAGAGACTGATCCAGACAGCTACCCCGAGCGCAAAACAGGTGTCTCCAGTCCGGCAGCAGGTCAATTTGGCGACGGCAACAGCAAACTTCCTGCCACCGATGCACAAGCCCAGTACGCGACGCGGTTACTCATCAAACAAAACTACGACAACAATCAAGAAGCCATTGCCGCCCTTGCGGTGGGCTACCCAGATGAAAAAGAAATTGCCCGAGTGTGCCAAGAAAAGCAAGGGCAAGATATGCCGTTCAAAGTGTCCAAAGCACTCGCCCAAAGTGCTCGAGATGCCATTAAACAAGAACTGCAAGCCCAATCAGGTGACACGCCTACCGAAACATTTGCTGACCAGCTAAGTCAAGCACCTGAAGATGTCTTTAAACCGCCGTTTGATACGTCTGTACCTGGTGAGGCTGGCAGCACAACTGCGCTCGAGGACTATGATGCAACCATCATTGCGACATTACATGAGACCATCAACAGCCTGCGGGTTGAATTGCAGAGCAAAGACGAAGAGATTAAGCAGTTACGAGAACAACTTGCCCAGCTCGAGGCAGTGCAATAGACGCTTTTACAAGGTGTTGTATCAGGTCAAGTACGTTTCATCAACAGTCAAAAACAAGCTGATATCAGTAAGCTGTATAGGTTTGTAGTGCTTACTGTAAACCCCCTAAATCCTCCTGCTAGGGGGATATCTATTGTGTTCCCCTCCTAGTAGGTTCACGAAGTCCAGCGAAGCTCGGGGTCAGGGGAGGTCATTCGCTTTTGATCGTTTTCCACTTTTAGTAAACCGCCCGCCCACCTGACAAATCAAACACACAGCCGGTATTAAAACTTGCCTCTTTAGACAAAATCCAGCAGGCAAGTGCTGCGGTTTCTTCAACCGTGCCAAGGCGTTTCATGGGAATTTTGTTGGTCATGTACTCGAGCATGGCTGGGTCTGTTTTAAGGTTAATAGGCGTGCTGATGACAGCGGGTGCAAGCGCGTTCACGGTAATCCCTGTCTCTGCAAATTCTTTGCCAACACCTTTCACCAGCCCAATCACCGCAGCTTTGGTAGACGTGTAACCGACCATACCCGGGTTACCGTCTTTACCGGCAATGGAGGCCATCAGCAAAATGCGCCCATAATTGTGTGGTTGCATGTGTTCAATGGCGTATTTGGTCACCAAAAAACTACCCAACTGATTGACGCGAAAGACCTGTTCGTAAGTTGCCGTGTCGTAATTGAGGATGTTTGTGGCACTTGCACCTACAATGCCCGCGCTGTTGAGCACAACATCTAGCTGGTCGTGGTCGCGCACAACCTGATTGAAGGCAGCTTGCACGGCGATTTCGTCAGTAATATCGAGTGGTAAAGCTGAGCATGACCCGATGGGCTCGAGCCCCTTCACAGCTTCCTCGAGCATCTGTTCATCGCGGTCAGCAAGGACAACCGTGGCACCTTCTTGTAATAGCCGCTGAGCCACAGCTTTGCCGATACCGCTCGCAGCACCCGTCACCACAGCAACTTGAGTGTTAAACCGACCTTCAAACATGCTTCACCACACACTTCTCGAATATCCCGATGCCATCATAGGTGCATCATCGAGGAAACAATCATGTTGCCCACAGCTAACGTTCAGCAAAACGCGCACTCAGGCCGCCATCAATGACAATTTCAGTACCGGTAATGTAACGCGCGTTGTCACTAGCTAAAAACGCCACCAAGTGCCCAATATCATCGGGTACGGCAATAAACTTGGCGGGAATACTGGCTTCGACAACCTCTTGCTGTAAGCCATTTTTATTTTCGGCAAAAGATTTGCGAACAACATCTGACAGTACCCAACCGGGACTCACGGCCACCACGCGAATATTGTGCTTGCCCCAATCCAACGCCAAACTTTTGGTGAGGCCAACAAGCCCCGCCTTAGCAGCAGCGTAGGGAAACACACCATAAGTGGTCATGGTTGCGTGAACACTGGCAATATTAATGATGACGCCTCGACCGCGTACGCGCATTTCTGGAATGGCATATTTAGCACATAACCACGCCCCTTTGAGGTCAATAGCCATGGCTTTATCCCACGCTTCTGAGGTCATGGTCGTGGCGTCATAACTTAAGTTGATACCAGCATTGTTAACTAAAATATCCAGCCCACCATAGTGGGTTTTGGCGTGATCGACAGCGGCGACAATCTGAGTCTCGAGGCTAATGTTCGTTTCAACAAACGATGCTTGCGCGCCTAACTCTTGAAGCTCAGCAACTGTTGCCTGTCCAGCTTCGGTGTCAATATCTGCAATGACAACGGCAGCAGCTTGGTGGGCAAGTTGGCGGGCAATGCCTTGACCAATGCCTTTGGCTGCACCTGTTACAAGGGCAACTTTACCCGCAAGAGATGTCATGCAGGTTGAACGTAGGGTGTGTCGCCTAAGTCTGCTTGGAGATGCTCGAGCTCTTTCGTCAATTCCCTCACCAAATCTTGATAATCTGGATGGCTATACACATTGTTCAGCTCAAAAGGATCTTTTTCCAAATCAAAAAGCTCCCACTCAGGTTCATATGACTCGTCAATGGTACCCGCTTGCCCTAGCGCGTCCGCATAGTAGTAAATGAGTTTGTAACGCATTGTCCGCAGCCCGTAATGGGCGTAGACATTGTGGTGCGTTTTGTGCATCCAGTAGCGGTAATACATGCTGTCGCGCCAATCGTCTGGGGTGCTTTGTTGCAGCAGCGGGCGAATACTCCGACCTTGCATGTTGTCGGGTACAGAAATGCCTGCCAACTCCAAAAAGAGCGGCGGAAAGTCCACATTGAGGATCATGTCTTGGTTGATGGTACCTGCTTGAATTTCTTGGGGGTAGCGCACAATAAACGGCATCCGTAACGACTCTTCATACATGAAGCGTTTGTCGTACCAGCCGTGGTCGCCCAGAAAAAAGCCTTGGTCCGAGGTGTAAATAACAAGCGTATTCTCAGTTAAGCCTTCATCATCCAAGTAGTCCAGCACGCGCCCCACGTTGTCATCTATACTGGCCACCACCCGCAAATAGTCTTTGATATAACGCTGATAGGCCCACTTGCGCAGTTCCATTTCCGGCAGGTCATAGTTGATATCCGCTTTAATATCGTGGGATTTCATGTGAACGCCCACCCGCATCTCAGCTGCTGCTGCTGCTGAGGCGCGGTTGCTGTAATCGTCATACAAGGTTTCGGGTTCAGGAATATCTTCACCCAAGTACATGTGGGCGTGTTTTTCGTCGGGTTCCCACTCACGGTGGGGTGCTTTGTGATGGTACATGAGGCAAAACGGTTTGTCTTTATCGCGATCTTGTAACCAGTTGAGGCTAAAGTCGGTAATTAAATCGGTGACGTAGCCATGCACAGTTTCGCGCCGCCCGCCGTCTACAGCATCATCTTTAAAGATAAAGTCGGGATTGTGATACAAGCCTTGGCCGGGGAGTACAGCCCAGTCATCAAACCCAGTAGGGCAGTGATCTGGTCCGGTGCCTAGGTGCCACTTGCCAAAAATACCTGTTTGATAGCCGTGTTCTTGCAAAAGCTTGGGGAAGGTTTGCAAGCGGTTGTCCATGTGCGTGTCTAACGTGGTGACGCCGTTTACG
>CAZMCW010000082.1:0-3488 GCA_964564405.1 uncultured bacterium | reverse complement strand
TGGCCGCGCGACTAGGTGTGCAAATGGAATTGGTGCAAAAACAATTATCAAACCGCATCCCCTCGTTGGCAATGCGGTCAATGTTGGGCGTGGTATTAATTTTGCTGCCATAGCAACTCATCGCGTGAGACGCGTGATCGTCGGACATAATAAAAATGATGTTGGGTTGGTTCATATGTGTTGTGCTAGGTCATCATCTCAAGATACTGCTGATGAGCTGACACGTGCCTCCTCGAGTCTGGTTTCATAAACATCACGTTAAATAAATTTAAGTAGCCTACAGGTTTCCTTCAGTTACTTTGAAGTCAGCTTCTAAAGTAACCACGAAAGCGGGCGGCTCGAGCCCAACCATCAAACCCAAGCCATCAAACCCAAGCCATCAAACCCAAGCCATCAAACCCAAGCCATCAAACCGGGATCAAATACACCTCACGGTAAGTTGATATGTGTTTTTAAGCGCCTCAATAGGATCGTGTTTGGGTACAAATTCATGTCCAATGTAGCCCGTATAACCCGTAGCGTGAATAGCCCGAAACACAGCTGGATAAGCAATTTCTTGAGCCTCATCTAGGTCCTGACGGCCGGGATTGCCGGCTGTGTGATAATGCCCGATATACTGGTGATTCTCTTGAATCGTTCGGATTAAATCCCCTTCCATCACCTGCATGTGATACACGTCGTACAAAAGCTTGAGCTTGGGGGAGGCGACTTGCTTGCAAACCTCCGCTGCCCACGCGGTGGTGTCCGCTTGATAATCCGGATGGTCAACTTTGCTGTTGAGCATTTCAAGGTGTAATTCCACATCTGCTTGCTCAGCGAGGGGAACGAGTTTACGCAGGTTGGTTACTGTGTGCTCGAGCCCCACGTCATCAGCTAACCCCAGGCGGTCACCTGAAAAACAAATGAGGTAAGGAAGTCCCCAAGTGGTGGCTAGCTCGAGCGTCCTCACAAGTTCGCGTTCAATAGCGTCATAGTTTTCTAAGCGGTTAAGCCCAGCCGGAATCAGCGAATGGGCCTGCGTGTTGAGCAATTTAAGTCCGCACTCAGAAATGTACTGCCAGTGTTCGCGGGGTGCCATTTCGATGGCGCTGTAGCCAATCTCAGCCGCAGCGTCAATGAGCGCAGTAGGCGTGATGTTACCCTGCGCAAAACTCCACCATGCAAACGACTGTCGAATGGTCATAGCAGCTTTGTCCTTTCACATCTTGGGGTATCGTGTGCATATCGGCGTATTTCACCGCCGTTGTAACCATCATTTGTATTACTTCTCCACGGGCGTGACACCTTTTTTGAGGATGATATTACCGTATTTGGCAGTTTCACCCGTCATAAGGACCGCAAACGCAGTTTTGGCGCGCTCATAAAACGCAAACCGCTCAACGTAGGTGGTAGCAGGTGTATCTGGGTAATATTTGTTAATCACCTTGCGGTAGCTAAACTCCACCTCGGGATCATTTTGATCACCGTCGACAGCTTGCATCATGGCAACTGGACTGGGGACGTAGCTATCCAACACAAAAAGGGGCAAGATGCCGTCGAGCAGGGCCGGAATACCAAGGCCGTCGGCCCGTAAGGTCTGGGAGTTTACGCTTTCACCGGGGAAGTGAGCGTCAGCAAGTACAATTTCATCACCATGGCCCATGCGGTGTAAAACGGCTAGCAGGTCAGGGCTAATCACAGGTGAGATGCCGACTAGCACGGCGCTACCTCAAGTTTCGGTTTTGAAACAAGCACTGTTTGAGTTGTGATGTGATTGTGCTTCATATGTGTCCTTCCTAGCTGAGGTAGAGATCAAATTGCTCGAGCAAAACCCTTAGCAACATGAAGTCTGCTCGAGCTACCAGCTATCTTCTAAAGATTTATGATGTAGGTTGTCAGACCCACAGTATACGTGACCGTTTTAGAGGAGGAACCATGACAGCCACCCAACGGCAAAAAGTGCTTGTGTTGTACTTGGCGACATCTGCTTTAGATAGCAGCGTGAAAGGCTGGAGCATGTACGACGGCACCGGCAAAAATAGCTTTACAACCGGTGACGCCCCCGGTGACGCCACTGGCCAGGTGAGTACAACGCCATACAGCACAGGTTTAGACGCGCTGCTAGACGGCTGGCGGGTCATTCAATTCCCCCAGCTCACTCCCCCATATCCAGGCGAAGAATACACAACGTCTTTTATGAAATATGAATTTATTTTCGAAAAATTGGAGGCAATCTAATGGATAAAACCCACTTGCTCACCAACCAGCAGATGGCAACCTTTGTGGCTCGAGGCTTTTTGCGCTTTGATGAACTTGTATCAGACGACATCAACCAAGCCGTGATGGCAGAAATTGATGCGGGCAGCATTCAAGGTGCGCCAGCTGGGACGCCACTTTCGCAGTGTTACCAGGGCTCGAGCATCCGCAAACTGCTTGACCTGCCCGAAATTCAAGGCATCATTCATAGTTTAGTAGGTGCTGATCCCCTGTTTGATCACGATGCCGTGCACGTGCGTGAACCCAACCAAGGCAGTGCCCAAGGCATGCATGCCGATTCCATCATCGATACCCGCATGGACTTTGACATTCAATTGATGTACTTTCCGCACGATATTCCGCTAGAGATGGGCGGCACGTTACTACTCCCGGGTAGCCACTACCGCCGCGTGAATGAAATGGACATTGCCCGTTATCAAAACATGTTGGGGCAAGTCTCGATGGTCTGCAAAGCAGGCACAATTCTTGTGCTACATCACGGGATTTGGCACTGCGGGCGGCAAAATAAAACAGACAAGAAACGCTACATGTTCAAGGTGCGTTTAAACCCGCAAGAACCTCAAGTGAAACTTTGGAATACGGATGGGCTCGAGGCTGCCGGAGGTAACCGAGAACTCTTTACAGCTCACGGGGATGACCCCAACTTCGAGCAAGACGTACAATATATTTTGAGTAAGTTTGAACCGTGGTTTGAAAATGCCAGTGGACGTTTAGAAATTGTTAACCGCACCAAACAGTGGCGCTTTTTAACTGGTGATGACAACTTTGATGTCCACTATTGGTTAACGCGCCTTGAAAATAAACCCAGTGAAGGAAGGCCGTCCACGTAAAGGCATCCTTACGATGAACTGTTGATACAACCGTCAATGCTTATACCTGCATTTGAAAATGACCGGCGTAAAGTAGTGTTATGAGCACGTCAAAAAGTTGCTGCCAACCTGCTCGAGTAGGCGGTGAACCAAAACCTCGCCCTGCTGAAGATGTAGTACCAGCGTATAAAGCTACATCAACACAACAAGCTCAGGAGGTCGCGTTTACCCCTGAGCTTGTTTACATTTCTGGTGGGGATTTTTTAATGGGCTCGACCGACCCGAGTTTTCCAGATGACCATGAAGGGCCAGTACGGCAAGTTCATGTTGACGCGTTTTGGATTTCGCCGTTTTCGGTTACAAACGCAGACTTTCAGCAGTTTATAAACGCCACAGGCTATGTCACTGAGGCTGAGCGTTTTG
>CAZMCW010000081.1:0-14975 GCA_964564405.1 uncultured bacterium | reverse complement strand
TTAGATGATATTGAACTGGCTTTTCTAAATAAGGCACCTTTACTTAGGCCATGAATACATGCCGATGTGATTACCTTCAGTGTCGCTGAAAACAGCCCAAACGAGACCAAACTCAGCTTCTTTTTGAGGAGGGTGTACAACCTTACCTCCAGCATCTTGGACCGCTTGCAACTGCGCATCAACACTATCTACCAAAATCATGATGAGCGGCCGGTCAAGTCCCTTGCTACGTGGCGAAATATCGCCATTAATGCCACCTGCTTCTGTGGGGTTTCCCATGTCATCAGCGGCTGTGGTGAGGGCAAACACACCACCATTACCCATAGGCGGCGTATTCCAGCCAAAGACTGTGTTGTAAAACGTACTTGCTCTTGTAACGTCATCGGCTGGTAGTTCAAAATAGGCTACTTTGTTAACTGGGTTAGTTTGGGTTGATGTTGTGTCTGGCATGTGAAAACTCCCTTTCAACTGGAATCTTCACCTACTCTAGCTAGCCATGGGTAGTTCTGTATTGAACAAATCAGACATCAAATTTTTTAGCGTATTTGGCAGGCGTGTAACCTGTGATGTTACGAAACGAGCGAATATAGTGTGCTTGGTCTGCGTATGACATCAAATAGTGCCTCTTAAAAGATTGTTGCAAGCGCAGTACTTTGAGCAAGTCATGGGGAGAAAAGCCAGTTACGCGTTTGAGGGTTCGCTGGAGTTGACGCGGGGATATGCCTGTCACCGTTGCCATGTCCGCCACGCTGTGAATATCATCAAGATGCATGAGAATATTCGCAGTTATAGTGTTTGGCACGACGACCTCGTCGTTTGTAAGCTGCCGTACTAGCTCTGCCATAATTGGCTGTTTGGCGAAGAAGTTGAGGTTGGCAAGTTTACGGTTAGCGTCAATAAGAAGTAGATCACCTTGGTAGGGTGTACCTACAAAGCTATCTGTAATTTCGTCTTTATTACCTTGCCACGCGCCTGGTAACAGTTGAATGCCCGCGTAGTGGAAGGTTTTACCAAGATTGAGTACCGTGTATGTTGTACGTAGTGCGGTAATACCTGCTATATGTGTATCCGTTTGGTTGAATAAAATATTAACGCAGGCATCAGGCAGTGCATGAAGATGGAAGTCTTCTGCTAGCTCAGCGGCTGTTTTAAGTTCCCAAAAGCAGTGGACCACATCAGTCAAATCACTTGGTGGCCTAGCTTCTGTGTATTGAACTGCTTGAATTGCTTTGTCGATGCCATCTTGAACAGGGCTGTACATTGCTGCACCTATTGTAACAAAAGACCTCCCAACATAAAGATAAGGAGGTTGTCACTACAGAAATCACCTCACTCTGAACATTGTTCTAAGAGCTTGCTAGTCAATGTCCTAATAAGCTTAGCGTTTCCACGAGTAATTGCCACAGGCAATTGCGCGTGCGACCTAGGGGAGTAGAAATCGACCCACTCAGTGTGGGGGAACCAATCTTGGAACTGCTAGCTAAACATGTATACATTAAAGATGAGGCTCATATTTGAGCCTCAGGTGTTACACAATTTAGATGTTTAGTAGTCAAGGTGTTAACGATGTTGGCTATAATACTCCTCATTGGGCTTCCAACCAAGCGCGTTGGCTAGGCGGTTAGTAAAGTTGAACATGGCAGCAACTTGGGCAAGCTCAAAAATCTCTGCGTCGTTTAAGCCAATATCACGTAAAGGTGTAAGGTCGTCTGGCGTCATTTCAGCAGCGTTTTTGGTCATTTTCATGGCAAAGTCACACATAGTACGTTCGCGTTCACTTAGCTCAGCACGGCGGTAGTTGTGGACAAGAATATCGGCAGTTATTTTGGCGTCGTCGCTATCATCTAATGTGCGCAAAAATGCACTGTGAGAGGCAAGGCAGTACTCACACTCATTCTCTGAAGAGACGACCAACGCGACCATTTCACGTTCTTTGCGGCTGAGTGTGCTGTCATTGCGCTTTTGCAAGAAGTTGTAGTAGTCAAACCACATGGTGAAGTGCTCTGGCGTGAGCGCAAAAATTTTCATGACGTTGGGCACCATGCCAGCTTGCTCGTTAGCACTATCCAACATCATCTGTACACCCTCGGGAAGTTCGTCGTAAGCAGGGGTGCGTAACCAACTCAAGTTCTCGGGTGGGGCGGCTTTTTTGGCTGGCTTGGCGGCAGCTTTAGTTTTTTTCTTGGTTGAGGTTGATTTTTTGCTTTTGGCACGTGTCGCTTGACCGTTTTTGGCAACTTTAGCTTTTGGCATGGGTCATTGTGACATGGCTTAGCAGGTAACTAAGTCTCAGCCTTGACGTTTTTCGTCTACCACACAAATGTCAGGTAAATGTCATGTGCATTGTCTTTATATGTTTGTACTTCAGTAGGGAAAGATGCAGGCTACTCGAGCTACATCAGCATTAGTAAAGACGCCTAAAACGAATCTATATGAGCAAGTAAAGCTGACATGCATCTGCAAGCGTTGACCTCCTCAACTAAGTCTGTCACAATAAATATTGCATTGATCCGCAGGAGTAGCGTAGTGGGGCCCCTATCAACATGAGGTTATTACCTCGAGGTGAGCGAGTCAGGGACGGTGGAAGCCTGATGGTGTTAGCTACGCGAAGGGCAGCGGGGAGCAGTGGTAAGCGTCATGTTTACCCGCAGGTCACAGCGCATGTGACGATCTAAGTGCCTCAGTGATAACGCTGAGGAACTAGGGTGGAACCGCGGAAGCTGTCAATTTTAGCTGCAGACACTTCCGTCCCTAGGCGGTTATGAACTGCTTGGGGTATACCTCCTAAGCGGTGCAGGAGGTCACCATGACACTAACATCAGAGACATCAACATTAACAACATCATCTGAACACCTAACAACAATGGACGAGCTTGTTTCGTTTTGTAAGCGGCGCGGCTTTATTTTTCCAGGCTCGAGCATCTACGGGGGCTTGCAAGGCACCTACGACTACGGGCCACTCGGTGTCGAACTCAAAAACAACCTCAAAGCGGCTTGGTGGCGGGCCAACGTTTACGAACGTGACGACATAGAAGGACTAGACGCCTCCATCCTCACCCACCGGATGATCTTGCGTCAGTCGGGCCACGAAGCTACGTTCACCGATCCACTCGTTGACAACCGCGACAGCCAAAAGCGTTACCGCTTGGATCATTTGCTGGCAGATCAAGCACCCGGCGTGTTGGCAAACGTGATTAGCAACCTTAGCTTGCCAGAAGATACTAGTTTGGCTAAGCTTATTCCGTTGTTGCTCGAGGCTAGTGCTGAAGCTGGTGACGCACTAACTGCTGCTAAAGTGATTGACCCAGACACCGGCAAACCCGGCGACTGGACGGCTCCCAGACCCTTTAACATGATGTTCCAAACCAACGTCGGCCCCGTTGCTGACGAAGAGTCGTACGCTTATTTGCGCCCTGAAACTGCACAGGGAATTTTTACCAACTTTAAAAATGTGCTGGATGCCACCTCGAGGAAACTCCCCTTTGGTATTGCCCAAATTGGTAAAGCCTTTCGCAACGAAATCACGCCGCGCAACTTCATTTTTCGCGTGCGCGAGTTTGAGCAGATGGAAATTGAGTTTTTTGTGAAACCCGGTGAAGACGAAGCTTGGCACCAGCGTTGGGTAGATGACCGCCTTGCCTGGTGGCGCGCCCAAGGCTTGCAAAGTGATAACTTGCGCCCTTACGACCAAGACCCAGCTGAGCTCGCTCACTACGCCAAAGCTACTGTGGACATTCTCTACAAATTTCCACACGGTTTTGAGGAGCTAGAAGGCGTTGCCAACCGGACCGACTTTGACCTTGGCTCGCATAGTAAAAATCAGGACAAGTACAACCTCAACGCGCACGTAACACCCAATAACGACAGCATTGCTGCACTTACGATTGCTGATCCAGATACAAATAAACCGATTGTGCCGTTTGTGATTGAACCGTCTGCTGGGGTTGATCGAGGTGTGTTAGCTGTTTTGACCGAAGCTTACACCCGTGAGACGCTCGAGGACGGCAAAACACGTACCGTCTTGAAACTCCAACCTCACTTGTCGCCCATTAAAGTGGCAGTCATTCCACTAGCCCGCAACAAGCCAGACATTGCCAACAAAGCCCTTAAACTGCGCCAAGACTTACAAGCGTTGGGTTTAGGACGGGTGTTTTACGAAGGCACGGGCAATGTTGGTAAAGGCTACCGCCGCCATGACGAAGTGGGTACGCCGTTTTGTGTAACCGTTGATTTTGACACTATTGGTCAAGGGGATGACAGCGCACTTACGGATACGGTGACGGTTCGTAACCGCGACACGATGGCGCAAGAGCGGGTGGCGATTGGTGAGCTCGAAGGGTATTTGCGCGAACACTTGACCGTCTAGCAAGTACCTAAACGTTACTTGTATAAATGTGCGATGTCCAAACCACATCGTGCGGTTGTGTTGTTGACGGGTTTTCATGTAAGTAAATGTGTGTACTAATATAAACGTAAACTTGCCATATTTGTATTGGTAAGTTATCAAGATTAATACATAGCGCAGTTATCGTGAACTTTGCAATTAAGCGCACACATCTTTTTCATGTTTTCGCGTACTGTAAAACACAGGAAATGTGAAATGTCATCCAATCAATATGCATTAGACAAAACGTAGTGATCAACGTGATGAGGTGGTGTGCTGATGTCTCTTTTAACTGGGTTTACAATTGCTCGAGCCATTCCTCTTGAAGTCATGGACGGATTGTTGCTTGGGCGTTATGTACTTAGTGGAGGCGTGATTCGTGGTGCGCCAGGTACAGAAATTGCAGGTCAGATTGTTCGTCACCTACTACCTGCAGCGACAAATATGCTAGATGCAAGTTCGCTAGTGTCGCCTGTTAACGCTGCACTTAATGTTACACAAGTAGGACAACTTCATAATCTTTCGCAAAGTGTTGCTCAGCTTGGTGCTGCTCAGGCGATTGGAAACGCCATGGGAATAGGTTCACTATTTTCACCTGTAAACACGGCACTTAATATTTCACAGATAGGACAGCTCCGCCGTATTTCTAAAAATATTGATGTACTTGGCGATATGACTAAACAAATATTAGGTGTTGCAACAACAACTATGGCGATATCTGGGTTGAACCTAGCACTTAGTGCAACAGGATTTGTATTCCTAAGCTATAAGATGAGTAGTCTCAACAAGAAAGTAGATGCTATTGCTAAAGATGTACGTGAGATTCGTAGTTTCTTGGAATTAACAGAGCGTGCTGAGCTAGAGAGTGCATTAAGAGATCTAGCACATGCATCACAAACTCGGGGTTATACCAATCGTCGAGATTTGCTGATGGGTGCAAGAAGGGTACTCAGCCCTATTAGTTTAAAGTATGCCAAGTTGTACGGTGATTATGCTGCAGATAAACGAAAATCTCTTGAGGAATTGCTTGTTTGTGAAGAGTATTTTGCTGTGTCTTTACTGGCTAGTGTTCACTCAGCGGCTGAGTTGGACATGGTAGATGTTGCTTCTCGCGATCTGGAGGATGGTTATAGAATATGGCAAGAACACACTCGCCATGTTGTTGCTGAACGCCTTTTAGTCAAGCAACCTGAGCGCTTTTTGTACAGTGATTATGCAAAAACTGTAAGTAGTAACGATCTTGTTAGCTGGCTGAACTTTGTCCATGATCCTATGCCAACAGATGAGTGGATTGATCAGTTACGCTTCCGCTTGCCACAGTCGCGGCACTTTCGAATATTTGCTCCGGAGCGCCCCTTTAAGTCTAAAGTAGATATTAAAGAGATTATTCCTGCGCTTCACAAGCTAGTCTCTCGTAACAATGTCATGGAAGGTTATTTATCACAATATGAGGTTATGCGTGCACAAAAATTGAAGCCATCCGCTATACAACAGCGGCTTGAGTCGGTAAGTGACAGTGATAAAGTGGATGGCTATGTCATTTTAGAACCAGAGAAACGCTCACCTTTACCAGACCCTGAACCTTCTGCGGAAGATAATTCACGCCGTTTGCGCTGGTTCTAAATATTGGCGTTCACCCACGCGTCTGCCTCCGCTAGCGCACATAAAAACCCCCGCCCCGCAAATGCCCCCATAAACCATAAACCTGTAGCCAGCTCTTGAATTAAGGGCTGGCCGCTTGCTTGCTTGGCACGTACCCCCGTCCAAACAGAACTAACCTCAGCCGTGGCTAAGCCTGGCACAAACCAGCTTGCACTTTTTTGTAGTCGCGTAGGAGCATCTGGGTCGGCTTCACCTTGGTCACGATGGTTGCCACCAATGTAGACGGTATCATCATCTTTAGCGCCGTACACTGCACCTGCAATGGGATAAGGCATGGCGACGTTGTTAGCTAAGCCAATGACATCACCCTCGAGCCGCTCCGTGACTGCCTCAGGTAAGTACTTAGGCAAAAAAGTGTCCGCGCCGATGCACAGATGAACCGTGTCTGCCTCGAGCACCACCTGCTCACCTTCATGCTCAGTTACAACTTGCCACCCACCTGCTGAGGTTGGTACAACATCTGCCACATGATGACGTTCTAACACGGTAGTCCCACGTTGTCTGGAGGCATCTACCAAAGCACGTAAGAGTTTGTGAGGTGTGAGCCAACCTCCGTTTGGCACTAAAAACCCACCGTAAGGGCAATGATAACTACTAGGTAATTGCTCAGAATCTAGCCACCTGACACCCGCGAGTTTGCGCCATTTGCTGGCTTGGCGAGGTGTTGAAGCAATCCGCAAAACACCTGTGAGCGAGATGCCGTGATCCAGACCTTGCATTGTTAACTCGTCAGCGAGGGTGTGCATAGCCGCCAGACCAGCTAAATCTGATTCACTCGCGCGTCCGCTACGACCACGGTGCGGGTTAAGAAGCGCAAGCGGTACAGACGAAGCCCCTTGCTGGGCAATGTTCCCCCGCTCAATTAAGGTGACACGCAGGTTTGCGTACTTACTGAGGGCATAGGCGAGGCTCGAGCCAGCAATACCAGCGCCCACAATAACGTGATGGGCTTGCCCAACTTGATGAAGCCTTTCCGTCACAAGCAAGCCAGCTTTGTAAGTCTATTCATCGTAGGCTTATGATACCGTTTCTGGTTCGTAGTCTTAAATCTGAGGTTGAGATGTGAACTTGAACAAAATCCACAATCTCGTTGTGATGGCAGCACGCTCGTACGAAAGTCAAGCTTATCATTGCAACTGTGTTTCAAGGAGAACGTCATGTATATCTTTTTACTTGTTTTGCATAATTTCCTGCGCTGGGTGGTCTTGCTAAGCGCTGTAGCAGCCCTTATTGCCGTGTACCGAGGGATGATTCAAAAGCGCGTTTGGGGGAGGCTCGAGCGCGCTAGTGGTATTGCGTTTACCTCGAGCTACGGCCTGCAAATTGTGCTTGGACTTGTACTCTACACCATCAGCCCGCTTGGTTTTAGGGCGTTGCGTCTGCTTACGACAACCGACATACGTGAGGTTGAGGTTGTCTTTTTTGGCGCGTTCCATATCTTTGTAATGATTTTGGCGTTTGTGCCTGCTCAGCTTGGTTACAGCATGTCAAAACGCGCAGAAGCTAATGGGCGTAAGTATCTGTGGGCGGCGCTTGGCTACACGCTAGGCACATTAGGGATGCTTATTGCCATTCCGTGGTGGCGGCCGTTACTGCGCATATTTTAGGGTGTAAAAGTATCAAGCTGAGGTTTTAGGTTGAGCCTCAGTTTTTTGAGGTTGCTCGAGCCTTCAAGTTGCACGTCCGCTATTTTCCAAACGCATTACTTTACTGTAAAGTAGATGAGACAACAACGTGAGGCTCATCGTCAGCAAGGGGTTCAACACGCTGTTTCAATAGGTCGATAGCGTGCTCATCCATGACAAGCGCACCTTCGGGTAAGGTGCGGCTTCGTTCTAAGACGCGTTGTTTCATGAGTGCTGCTGAGGCGGTGACAAAGTAAAGTTGGACGTTTGCATTCATGGCTCGAGCCCTTTCCCTAGCTTCATCCCGAGACGCACGAGACCAAAACCCAAAGTCCAAAATGACGTCTTGCTCGAGCTGAATCACCTACTCGGTAACTTGCCATATCAGCCCAGTAATGCGCTCAAAATAGTCGGCAAAGTGTTCCTCAGGTGGATTATTGCCATAAAGTTTGACCATCCATTCATCAGGTGTAAACCGAATGGCGTTAATATCGCGAGCTAGCTGCTTGGCAAAGGTTGTCCTGCCTGCACCTGCAAAGCCGTGTAAGAGATGTAATGTCACCACAATAAAAGCCTTAGTTTAAGTGTGTCTTAGAAAATGTATTCCCAAAGTATAAGTAAACCCTCTTCGTCTGCTCGAGTCCCCACACGTTCAAAACCAACTTTTTCAAGAACTCGACTGGAACCGAGATTTGTCTCTAAACACTCAGCTGCAATATGTTTGACTTGTGGTTGCTCTGTTGCCCATGCCACAAGTGCTGAAACCATCTCGGTTGCGTAACCTCGACCTTGAAAGGTTGGGTTAATGCCATAACCCAGTTCTACACGACCTTCAGAAACAGGATGGAAAATCCCATTTGCCCTACGGCTGTGTTTGTGGCGGTTTCAACGACAACGCCGCCCCAATTATCTAGTTGAGGATTTTTCTTTATATCATCGAGTAGCATAGGAAAAATGACCAGAGCATCACCCGGCCATTCTTCAGGAAAGTGAACTGTGAGGTCGTTGCCATCAACATGTACCGTGTCGGTAAATAAACTATGGTTGAGGCGTTTTTCAACGATATGCTTAGGTGTTGGAAAAAGTAGTAGTCGTGATGTTCGTAACGTTTGCAAGGTGACCTTTCTTAGTAGGGCGTGTGTTGATGAATACGACGACTGTCCGTCAGTACAACTTACTCTGACTACTGTTGATGTAATTGCGTCCAACTAGACAACAAAATTCAAAGGTTACCGTTTTGCGCTGCGCGCCGTCTCCCCAAATCTCTAAAAGCTGCTGATACAGCGCATCAAAAAAGCCATCCCCAATAGCATCTATACACCTACGTGTCGACGACCACGTGTGAAGATAGGCCATAAACTCAGCGAGTGTCCATGCGGTTGTCATCATAAATTCTGGTGTGTCTATGGGTTCAAAGGGTATGGAGACATCTTGGTAATGATCCCACAAAAGTTTGTTTTGCGCTGCCCAGTAAGGTTGGATAACATCAAGTAAAGCTGTTTGGACGATGGCATCAATGTCTGGTGTTAGCTTAGTCCAGGTGTAGCCCCAAGCGGCAAAGAGCCCATCAGGTTTAAGGACGCGCTTAACTTCTGGCCAAAAACGGTCAAAGTCCATCCAATGCAACGCTTGGGCGACGCAGATGACATCAAATATCTGTGATGTAAACGGTGTTTGTTCAGATGGGCAGACTGAATATGTGATGTGTGGATGTTCAAACGCATTGGCGATTTGATTGGCGCTTACATCAGTAGCGTTGACATGGTCAAAATGGTTGACTAAGTTGATGGCGGATTGACCGTTGCCGCAGGCGCAGTCCCAAGCAAGTTTGTGTGAACTGCATTGTTCAGCTAAAAATGTGTAGAGCGCGTTTGGATAGGTGGGGCGGGCTCGAGCGTATAGGTCGGACTTATCATTAAATAAATCAGTGTAATGCATAAGTCACAAAACCATACGTATCAAAATGGCGCATCATAGCTACTGTTGATGATGTTGATGCTGCGTCAACCTGTATCATCTCCTTAACTCAACTGCTGTTTCCCTTGCTGCTCCCAGCGCCGCCGCTGCACAAATCGGTAGATAATTACGCCAACTAACATGGCACCCCACAGGGCAACGGCTGCAAATGAATTAACGCCAAGCAAGTTTAATCCGCTGGTGACCATTTGCAAGATGACCAACGCTAGCACCAAACCAGACACGCGTCCAAAGCCGCCGTAGGGGTCGGTGCCACCTAACATGCAAATAAGCACGGTGAGGAGTAAAAGTGATGAACCTTGTCTTGCATTGGCAGAGTTAAAGCGAGCAAGCATCACGATTGCCGCAATACCTGAAAGCAAACCCGACGTAATGTAGGTTCGCAGTAAGACGCGCCGCACGTTCACGCCAGAAAACGCCGTGGCAGTTGGGTTAGAGCCGACAAAATACAAATGCACGCCGTAAGGACGTTTTTGTAAAAGCAAGCTGAGGACGACAGCGACGACGATAAAGATGAGCATTTGAATTGGAATACCAAAAATGCGTGCATTCCCTAACAGTAAAAACTGACTAGGTAAGCCGGAAATCACAAAGCCTCGAGTAATGGCCAGCGTCACGCCTTCGTAGAGAATCATGGTGCCGAGGGTGGCAAGCACCGCAGGCACCTCCACATAGCCAATCAAATAGCCGTTAATTGCGCCTAAAAACGCCGAGGTTAGTAAGCCAATGATGATGGCTAGGACAACAAAACTCCAGGCGGTAGCACTGCTGGCCTCAGCTGGTACAAGTTGGGTTAGCACAAGTGCCATCACCACAGCGCTCAAATTCGCAGAGCTGATGATGGATAGGTCGATGCCTGCTGTAATCATGGCAACCATCATGCCCAGTTCGGGCATTTGGCTCAGCAAGTTGAAGATGTTGGACGTACCTAAAAAGCTGCCTCGAGTGAGTGCCATCATAATAATCAACACAGCCGCAAGTAACCACGGAAGCGGGGCAACATCACTATTTTCGTTTTGCCAAGCTTGATACTTTGCGTGCAGGTTAGCGAACATCAATGGTCCTCTCGTTGCGCTTGGCGTGTTTAGCCCGTAGTGAGGTAATGCTGATGCTGGCAAGCACCACCGCACCAATAAACACCTGATGCCAGTAAGCAGGTACACGCAACAAGGTGAGGGCGTTGGTAATCACGGTAATAAGCGCCACGCCCAATAAGGTTCCGGTGATGGTGCCAGTACCGCCAAAGATGTTGGCACCGCCTAAGACAACCGCGGCGACCACATCAAACTCGCGCCCAACTAAAGCATTTGGCGCTACCGTTTGAGTATCCAGCGCTTGCACCAAGCCAGCAATACCAGCGCAAAATCCCAAAAACCCGTAGGCAAACAACCTCAGTTTGAAGATGCTGAGCCCGGCGCGTCGGGCAGCCTCGAGCTTCCCCCCAAGCGCGTACAACCTGCGCCCTAACTTGCTGTAGTGCAAAATAATAAACCCAACCAATGCCACACCCAACCACATCAGCGTAATGTAGGCGATACCGTAAGGCGCACCATTAGCGTCAGTAAAACGAAATAGATAACCGCGCCCCAAACGGTTAAACCAACGCGGAAAACTGTAAATCCACTGCCCACCGGAAAAAAGCTGTAAGAGTCCGTAATAAATATTTAAGTTGGCGATCGCAATAATAATCGACGGCGCGTTGAGCCCGTGAATAAGAAGCGCGTTGATGCTGCCTAGTAGCGTGCCAATCAGCATTGGCAAGATAATGGCAATCACAATTGGGATTTCTGGGTTGTTTGCTAGCAGTAACGCCATGAGGTATTGAGCAACGGTTGCGGTAGCCGTAAAGGAAATGTCTAGCCCGCCGGCAATGAGCACAAACAAAAAGCCAATGGCTAAAATGCCCGTAAACGAAGCGCTGCGCAAAATTTGCATGGCGTTGCGGCCGCTAAAAAAGCGTGGGTTAATGAGTGACACCACAGCAATAAGGACAATTAAAATAATGAGCAAATAAGTTTGGTTGTAGCGAAATAAACGTGTGAGAACGCGCGGGGAATTGGTGGGGTTAGGCAAGGTTAAACCTCGTCAGTAGGTCGTTTTCAGCGTTGGGACCAGGAATAATTTCGTCGAGAATGCGCCCGCGGTCCATGACCAGCACGCGATGGCAGTTGCTTAGAACCTCACTGACTTCGTCAGAAATCATGATGATGCCCATGCCGTCCTCAGCGAGTTGTTTGACCAATTCGTGGACGCTGTTTTTAGCATAAACATCAATACCCACGGTGGGCTCGTCTAAAATGAGCACTTTGGGGTTGGTGGCAAGCCACTTGGATAACACCACTTTTTGTTGGTTGCCGCCGGAGAGGGTTTGCACGGCTGCAGCTAAGTTGGGGATTTTAATTGCAAGCTTGCTAACCCAATCTTGGGCAAGGTGTTTGCGTTTCCCCGCATGTAACAGGCCTGTACGCCCCAGCAACTTGCTCAACACGGTCACGGTGAGGTTGGCAAGAATTGATTGCGGCATTACTAAGCCTTGGGTGAGGCGATTTTCAGGGACATAGGCAATACCTGCTCGAGTAGCTTGGGCGTTTGTCTCGAGCATCAAAGATTGCCCATTGAGCTGCACCGTGCCTTCATCTGCTGGATTCATCCCAAACAAACTAAGCGCTAGTTCACTGCGCCCTGAGCCAAGCCGGCCGATGATGCCTAGAATTTCACCTTGGTGGAGTGTAAAGCTAGCATCGCGGTAGTTGCGTGCTTTGGAGAGGTTGCGTACCTCGAGCAACACGGGAGCATCCGCATCAACAGCTTTGGGAGGTTCCGTTGTCACTCGCTGCCCAGTCATCAGATAAACAAGTTCGTTTTGGTCGAGGCTGGCTGGATCAAACGCACCTAAGTTGCGCCCATCCCGAAAAACAGTCACCCGCTCAGCAATTTCAAAAATTTCGTTGAGTTTATGGCTTACAAATAGCGTGGCAATACTGCGTGCTTTGAGGGTTTGAATAACCTCAAACAAGCGGTCAACTTCGGCCCTGGTGAGTGAGGCTGTAGGTTCATCTAAAATGAGCAACTTAAGCTCACCCATGATGGCTCTGGCAATTTCCACTTGTTGTTGCTCGGCAATAGATAAGCTGGCTACCGAACGGTTGAGGTCAAGCTCGAGCCCAATGAGGTTCATGGCCTCGAGCGCCCGCTTTTTAACGGCCCGCCAGTTCACCAAACTCCCGCGCGTGTCGCCGTACAGCCCAAAAGCGATGTTTTCTTGCACGCTCAAGTTAGGAAATAACGCCAAATCTTGATAAATAACCCGCACACCCATATCCACCATGTCACGGGCGCGCCCACCGGTGAGCGTTTGCCCGTCCATCTGCAAACGTGCGCCCGGTTCAGGTGCCACCACGCCAGAAATGATTTTGATTATAGTGGACTTACCCGAACCGTTTTCACCCACAAGACAATGGATTTCGCCCCGTTCGAGAGCGAAATCCACATTGTCCAGAGCTTTTACGCCCGGATACAGTTTTGTAACGTTGTGCAGGTCAAGTAGCAGCTCGCTCACTTGTCCCCTTAATAAAACCTAGAAGTTAATAAAGCCTAGAAGCCGAACGAATCTGCGTTTTCAGCGGTCACTTCGGACGGTGCGTGGAAGGTAATCACGGTACCGTCAATGGCAGCCGCGCCGTACTCGGGTAGGTCGCCAACATCTGCTAACGTACCGCCGCCAAGGATGTGCCGCACCAAGTGAGCAGAGTCGCGCCCGATGCGGTAAGGATTGCTGATGTAGTTGGCGTTAATCGAGCCTTCTTCAAGGTAAATTTTCGCTTGGCTAGGCACAGATCCGCCCACAATCGCAATGTCATCACGCCCTAAAGAGGTGACGGCTTGTGCGCCGCCGATGGCACCAAGCGAGCCAATGTACATGACACCAACGAGGTCGTCGTAAGCAGCAATGAGCTCGAGCGTCCGGTTTTGGGCGTCTTCAACGCTTTCAGAGCCTTCCAAACGGCTGGTCACTTGATACAACCCGGGGTAGGCGCTTTCTTGATAAGCAACGGCCATGTCAGCGCGTTGGTTGTGCGATTCCACGGTGAGGCCGCCAACCATAATGGCATAGCCGCCTTCTTCACCCGCTTCACGTACAAACAGGTCGATCATGTCGGACCCGTATTGCTCAGCAATTAAAAATTCAATGTCTAGATCAGCGTTTTCCACGCCGGGGGCTTCTTGGGTGACCATCAAAATACCTGCGTCGCGGCCGCGAGCGAGGATGGGCTCGAGCACTTGCGTGTCGTTCGGCACCACCACAATAGCGTCTGGCCCTCTGGCAATGGCATCTTCCAACAAGCGCGCTTGCGCAGCTGGGTCGGTGTCTGGTGCACCTACCACGGTGATGCTAAGGTCGCCTGCTTCACTCGCGTAGTCTTTAAAGCCGTTTTCCATGGCCGAAAACCAGGGAATGCCTACCAGTTTGGGGATAAACACAATCTCGTAACTATCTTGGGCATATGCCGTAGACGATACTAAAAACATTGCGACAAGCAATGCAGCGAGTGCTGAAACAAGTCGTTTCACCAGAACACCTCCGTTTGAATTGGGTTGTACATTGTTAGCATACACTATCTTGCCGTTTCGTCAAGCTTGGTTGACGTGCGTGATGCACGTAAGAAGTCATCAACTCAACTTTTTTACTAATAGGCAAGTTCAGTGGCATTTACTGACAATATGGATGCGTTTTAAGGTCGGATGTCTCAATAGTGCATCGATTTTACGAGATCATGTTGAGGTTATTGATGTGATCGGTCTTATGCGACGTGTACAGCATCACATGACGTGCACAGGATCACATAACGTGCACAGCATTGTTCACCCATAGTTGAAACAAAATTAAAAGTTGAGATAAAACCAGACCTCGAGAATCAAGCTGCGTCTACCTTGCTCAAGACAAGATAGGTTTCAACACGACTATCTAACCAAAGCCTGCAAAAGGGCTTGACAGTTTAGAGCTTTTACTCTAAACTAGCTTTATTAGAGCTTTTACTCTAAAAGCGATCTCATTTGTTGAGGACGAGTTATATGGCTACAAAAGACCGCATCTTAGATGCTGCTACGGAATTGTTCAATCAAGCTACTGTTGCTGAAGTTTCGACCAATCACATTGCTGAAGCTGCTGGCATAAGTCCGGGCAACCTTTATTACCACTACAAAAATAAAGAGATGATTATTCGGGCAATCCTCGAGCGCATGTTTGTCACCTTTGGAGAGCTTTGGGTGTTACCTGAAGGGCGGCGGCTGACCTTAGAAGATATTCAAACTTTATTTGAAAAACT
>CAZMCW010000080.1:2936-14979 GCA_964564405.1 uncultured bacterium | reverse complement strand
ATTTCCACGAGTAACTGCCACAGGCAGTTGCGCGTGCGACCTAGGGGAGTAGAAATCAACCCACTTAGTACGGGGGAACTAATCCTAGAACTGCTAGCAAATATCCCGTTACTCATCTAAAGAATAACGGGATATGATTTGCGTCTGTTTTCCTGAGACGTTTGTATAAGCTCTAACAATGAGGACATCAATTAGATAAAAACTTCTGATAGACAAACACACTCGCCGCATGGTGATGAACTTGTCAGAGCACACTTTCTTTAGAAGCTAGTCAAATGTATAGCTTTCCATCCACTCGAGTCGCTCCTTGAAATCATCTGGATAAAGCGTAACCCGTTCAGGTGTGACCTCAAACTCAAAGCCGTCTTCAGCTATGGCATCAACAATTGGCCCAGCATCAAACCGCAAGCCACAAAACTGCTTAGGAGGTTGGCTAAGTAACCACACAAACGCGCCACCTAAAAGTAAAGGATCAACCCAGGTTGCGGTTGTCTCTGAGGGTAATGCGTCCATTTCTTCCCAAGTGAGTCTAGTGGGTTTAATAGGTTTACCGGGACCCATACTGTTGATGGCCACATTTACATTATCGTGTGCCCACTCGAGCGCAATCGACTTAATGAGGCCTTCTTGGGCATGTTTAATGGCGCAATAGACGCTTTCATCGTGATAGCCACGGAGGCTCGAGCCACTGGCAACGGTGACAACATGCCCGCCGTCAGTCATGTGCGGTAGCGCAAGTTGCGTCGCGTGAACAAGCCCGCCTAAGCCAACTTCCATCTGTTTCCAAAACGAAGCTTGTGGTGTGTCTATAAAGCGCGTCAGCGGCATGTTGATGGCACAGTGAATAACCGCGTCAAGCCGTCCCCAGCGTTCAATAATGGCACTTATAGCCTCGACCATACTGGTTCTATCTGCTGTGTCAAGTACGCGCCCCATAGGTTCACCAGGGGCCTTGTCCAGCTCGCCAATCTGCTGTACGGTACGAGTAATATTCGCCAAAATAACATCTGTCACCGCAACGTGCGCACCTGCTAAAGCAACTGCTCGAGCCACACCCCAGCCAAGCCCACGTCCAGCACCCGTGACAAGCACAACTTTACCCGTAAGCTTTCCCTCAATATGCGACCGCAAGCTTTCAGTTGTAAGTTGCGATTGCGTTTGTTGTGCGTTTGGTGGCATCAGTACTCCCTACAACATAGCTATTACGGCAATAACTATGTGGATAGTTTCCATTGCACATTACCTAAAAACTGACCGCACAATTAAGCGTTAACAGATTTAGGAATGCGAGTAAGGTAAATTCATGATGTCTCTAAAGTTACCGATACTTTACTACTTAAAGTAGTATATCACAAAGCTTTGAAACATGTTGTGACCCGCTCGAGCCCCTCCTCAAATTGCGGCGAGGCTTGCATGAGGGACGCTCGCAAAAAGTGTTTCCCTGCTGGGTTAATGACTACCTTAACGTCTTCACGCAAACGTTGACTAACCGTTTTGGCGTCATGACCCGTTGGTGAGACATCAACACATACATAGTAAGCACCTTGTGGTTCACCGTAAGGTATGCCAAGGTCGTCTAGGGTGCTCATCCACAACTTACGGCGGCGGTCATACTCAACTAGATGAGGTTCAAACCAATCTCTATTCATAGATAGCGCCGCCACAGCACCATATTGCGCTATTGACGACGCACAGATCATCATGGCGTGGTGAAAAGGGATAATTGCTTGTAACAAATTTGGTTGCGCCACTATGTAACCTACCCGCAACCCCGTGAGCGCATACCCTTTGGACAAGCTATACAAGCTGATGGTGCGCTCACGCATCCCTGGCAACGTTGCCAGACTGATGTGTTTGTGACCGTCAAAGACATAGTGTTCATAAATCTCGTCAGCAACTACAATGAGGTCATGTTTAATGGCCAGATCAGCAACAGCCTTGAGGGTTGACTCAGGCGTTACTGTCCCCGTGGGGTTACTTGGTGTGACTAGAATGATGGCTTTGGTACGCGGCGTAATAGCTGCTTCTAGCGCGTTCACATCAATTAAAAAATCGTCTTCACGCTTGGTCATCACTGGAATAACGGAGGCCCCGAGCATGTCAGCACAATCGCTGTATACACTATAATGAGGAGACGGCATAAGCACGTTGTCACCGGGGTCAAGTAACGCCATGAGCACAGCAACCACAGCTTCTTGCGCGCCCGCAGTCATGATCACTTCGCGTTCGGGGTCAATGGTGAGGTTATTTTCACGTGCCAGCTTAGTCGCAGCTGCCTCTCGCAGGGCTGGAATACCTGCCCACGGTGTGTAGCGTATGTGGCGCGCGTCAATGGCTTCGTGCATGGCATCAAAAATAGCTTTAGGCGGGTCAAAGTCAGGCGTGCCACTCCCCATATTAATGAGTCCTGGCACACTCACTGAACTTTGCCAGCCGAGTTTCACGTGCTGGGTACGCTGGGCTAACAATCGTGTTACTTGCGTTGCTGATAAAGTCATCGTCTTCCTCCAAGATTATCTAGGGTTATCTAGAGTGCATACATGTCATACGAAATATCACTAAGGCATTGAAGATTCATCACTACTAATTTATCGGACAGGATTTAATACTGCTTGCTAAACACACATCTACGACAATTTTCCCGCAAACCATGAGGTCACGAACGCTGATTTTGTTCAAGTCGATGTTATTGAGGTAGCTGTTACTTTCTTGAGGTATCGACTTAGCTTCACAGAACATCACAACAAATGATGATGCCGACTATTTACGACTCTATGATTACGACACCGTTTTACGATATTGTAATCCAACGACGTTCATCAGATGACTGTTTAACCGCATCCATGACCACTTGGCATTTGTAACCATCTTCAAAGGTAGCACCCTGTTTAAGGGGCCGCTGTTCGCGGATTGCAGCCGTAAGTTCGCGCATGAGGCTCACCACAGAGACGTTCCAAATACCCGGATTAACCCCCTCGAGCTGTGCATTAGGGTCGTCCACACTCACATCTACAAAATCTTCATCAGCTTTAGCCACCCACAAGCGTTCGTCTGTATTAGAAAGTTTGATGGTGCCTTCACTACCCACAATGAGCGTGGTGTTGTCTTGACCGTGGCGGGCGGCACTGCTAATAAACACGGAGGCGAGTGGGCAACCCGTTAGCTCGAGTGTAAAACTCACTTCATCATCTGCTGTAGCCGTCCAGCGCTCACCCGTTGTTTTATCCACACGCTCAGAAACAAGGGTAGCAACTTGGCCACTTACCGCAGTTACATCCCCAAACCACCAACGCAACAAATCAATTTGATGTGACCCGTTAGCCCCCAAACGCCCGCCGCCACGTTCTGCCAGCGACCACCAGTCCCCTTCAGGACGTGAGGCTGGGTCTCCCCAACTCGCTGAGATATTCACAATATTCACATGCCGCACTGCGCCGATAGCACCTTCATCAAGAAGCTGTTTAAGCTTGACTCGAGTAGGGTTAAAGCGCAATTCGTGATCAATCATATGAACACGGTCGAGGCTCTCAGCACGGTCTAACATTTGCTTGGCTTCGGTGGCATTCATAGCCATAGGTTTTTCACTAAGCACGTGCGCGCCAGCCTCGAGCGCCGCCAGCACCATGGGTGCATGCGTATCTGTGGGCGTGGCCATGCACACTAGGTCAAACTTATGTGCTGCTAACATCGCCTGCCAGTCGTCGTAAACGTGACCTACGTTAAACGTACTAGCAGCGTCTTGCGCGCTACTTAAGCGGGCGCTAGCAAGTGCAACCACCTCTGCCTCTGGAATATGTGCAAGCGCGGGAAGCATAGCTTTTTTCGCAAAACTTGCTCCGATGACACCAACCTTCATATGCCTCCTTCAGCGAGCTTGTTAGGGCTCGAGTCCTGCTGAATGTTCTTAGAATTACAAGATATTTTGATGATATTGTCTGCGATGTTGTTTGGGACAACTCAAACGTATCCAACATATCCACTATACGTCATACTGTCAACTGTCAACAGCTACGTGTGAGGATATATTTAGTTAGCAGGGCAATCGCAAAGTCGTCGGCCCGATAAGTAAATAGGCAAAAAGACTTTCTTTGTGTAAGTTACTGGTACACGATTTCGAGAAAAATGCCGAAATAAACGATAGAGTGATATTCAGCTTTAAAGCTCTTATTTGGATTAGAAAGCCATTTCTGACTTTGTGGTAACCCTGTGTTTGGTCAGTAAAATGCCCTGCTCGAGTCTTGAACAAAATTTACAATTGAAGTTTTAACCTATTTTCCGAATGAGTCCTCAAAGACACAGCAAAGACCTTACATTTAAAGACCTTACATTTAAAGACCTTGCGCTTAAGTACCTTGCGCTTAAGTACTAGCAGTTCCAAGATTGGTTCCCCCACACTGAGTGGGTCGATTTCTACTCCCCTAGGTCGCACGCGCAATTGCCTGTGGCAATTACTCGTGGAAATGCTAGTACCTTGTGTTTTTACTACTGCCACGGCCGCACCACTTGCCCCGGCGTCGCCCCAGTATGTTTACCCTCCGCTAAGACCCGCTGCCCGTTTACCCACACATCACTAACACCCGTTGAAAGTTGATGTGGGTCTTCAAAGGTGGCGTTGTCGGTGACTGTGTCTGGGTCAAACATAACGACATCAGCAGCCATGCCTTCACGTAAGAGGCCGCGCTTACGTAAGCCCAAACGGTCAGCTACCGAGGATGTCATCTTGCGCACGGCATCTTCTAAAGTAAGAGCGCTTTCCTCGCGCACGTAGCGCCCTAACACGCGCGTGTAAGTGCCGTAACTACGCGGATGCACAGGGCCAAGGGCTTTTGCCCAAGCGGGGTCCCAACCGCCGGCATCAGTAGAGACTTTAATCCACGGGAGTTGGAGCTGCATGCGCACGTTGTCTTCGGACATCATGTGGTAGACGGTACTCACGCGTTGCTGTTCAGACAAAAGTAGGTCGATGGTGGCATCTACCCAAGTTTGCCCGCGCATCTCAGCAATTTCAGATAAGCGCTTACCCACGTACTGCTGGTTTTCAGGCTTTTGAAAGCCAATGGGCATCACACCTTCGGGACCGTTGTAATTGGCCATGGCTTCCCAGGTGCCATCTGGATTGGCAACGTCTTGTTTGAGGCGAGCAACCATGTCAGGATCACGTAGGTTGTCAAACAGCTTGCCATCTTGCGCTAACCACGCAGGAAACACAGAGGTTAAACCTGTGCCCGCTGCAGGATACGGGTACATATCGGCTGTGACGTCTAAGCCACTTGTCCTAGCAGCGTCAATGGCTTCAATCACTTGTGGCATACGCGGCCAATTGGCACGGCCAATCATTTTGAGGTGGTAGATTTCGACAGGCAAGTTGGCGTCTCGGCCGATTTGGAAGGTTTCCTCGAGCGCGTGGGAAATACCGTCTGCTTCGGAACGCATGTGGGTGATGTAAACGCCGTTATACTGGCTCACCACTTTACAGATTTCGGTAACTTCATCCGTCGTGGTGTAACTATCTGGCGGATAGATAAGCGCGTAGGAGATACCGCAAGCACCATCTTCCATCGCTTCAGCAGTGAGCTTGCGCATCGCATTTAGCTCATCAGCAGTGGGTGGGCGCATGGCCATGCCCATAATTTCTTGGCGGAGCGTGCCAGCACCAAAAAACGAGCCGATATTTGGGGAGACGCCCACATCTGTCATAGCATTTAGCCAATCGCTAAAACGCCGCCAGGTTTGAGCTTTTTCGTTCCACTCGGGAATTTTATCAGCAAGCACTTGAAACGCACTAAAGCCAATAGGATTAGGACGCTTGCTGGTTTCGGTGAACGGTGCAGGCGTCCAGCCTTCGCCCATAATTTCGGTTGTGACACCTTGGGTAATTTTGGACAGACAACGCCCATCAATCATAAGCGGCACAATGGCGTGACTTTGAATGTCGATAAATCCAGGTGCGACGACTTTGCCAGCTGCGTTAACAACCTCAGCAGCGTTGGTAGGCTCGAGCTGCCCACAGGGCGCAAGCGCGCTAATCACCCCATCTGTTAAAGCGACATCCCCAAACCACCAGGGGTTCCCCGAACCATCTACAATTTTGGCGTTTTGAATGAGCGTGGTTATATTCATGTGAAACTTTACCACTTGACCTGATAGGCACTGACTAACATTACCTAGTCATTTCCAGGCTAAGGTTGTTTTTGAGATCTACGCGCTACTCACTTCTCATTACAAAAGCATCTACATATGCCATCAACGCTGTGACAATTTCATCAACTGTTTGACTTGGCGCAATCTCATCGGGTGGTTGCATCATTCCTAACATGCCTTTGACAATTCCCATGCCGGCTGCTGCACAAAGATGTCTATCTTCCCTACTCAATTGTGAATGGTAGGTCTGCAAAGTCACTTCTACCCAAGCTTTGAGCGTTAGATGCATCTGTATGGCAGTCTGTAAAACATGGCCTTCATGCGATGCATTCATGATCTGTTTCATCATGGGAAATTGTTGATTGAACTCGAGCACATTTTTGATCATAGTGCGTACTACTTCAGACATGGGTTGTGTAACGTCATTGTTAATAGGTAACGCCGATTTTAGTGATTCGATATAGCGATCAGTAAGAGCCGATAAAATCGCTTCTTTGTTTGGAAAAAATCGGTACAAGCCGCCTACCGAAACGTTGGCTTGCTTAGCGATGTGATTTGTTGACACATGTTCAAACCCCTTTTCAGCATATAACTGCGCAGCAACATCAAGTATGTGTTGAATGGTTGCGCGGCTGCGCGCTTGCTGAGGCTGCTGTCGTAGGGGTTGAGCACTGGCTTCTTTTGACTTACTCATTGACTCAATTGTAAGACGCCACCTTGTAAAACACACCATTAAACATAAATGATTACGTTAACCTCAAAAACGAGTTAAAGCTCGCTTTTTAATAAGGAGAACGTAACATGACACCTCTTTCAGAAGATAAAACGTCAACTCATAAACACGAGATACCAATTGATGCAGGTAAAGCACAAGCCAGAAAACATAGCCGGCGTCGCTTTTTACAAGGTCTAGGACTCACTGCAGGAGGCATGCTTTTGGGTTCAGGAACAATGTGGCAAGCAATGAACTGGTGGTACGGCATGCAGCAGTCATCGCCACAAGCCCCACGTGAAGGCGTTGCAGTTGCACCAACTACCATTACAACCCCTTCAGGTATACAAATTCGCCACGTTCAGACAGGCTTTGTAGCGGTTAAATCAGTCCATCTTGATTATAACGGTACCGATGGACGCGGTATTCCTGCAATTGCAACGGATCCAAATTGGGCAGACTGGTTGCCGGTTACAGTTTGGGTTATTGAACATCCTGAAGGTGTTATCGTCATTGATACAGGAGAGGACCCCAAGGTTAACGACGCTGACTATTTTGCATGTGACCCCAGGTCTAGCTTTTTCTATAACTCATTTTTACGGTTTGCAGTCACCCCAGACGAAGCCATAGATCAACAACTAGCTGGCTTAGGAATTCGCCCTAGCGATGTGCGCTGGGTCGTGCAAACCCATTTGCACGGGGATCATGTGCACGGCATTCAACACTTTCCCAAAGCCGAAGTTTTGATCTCTGAGCTTGATTACCCAACATCACTTGGTGCAGTTGCGTGTTTGTATCCTGAATGGCTTGCACCCACCCTTGTTAACTTTCAAGCAGATGACACTCCTGTTTTTGCTCAGAGTTACCCACTCACACAAGCAGGTGATGTTCGTATTGTGCCAACTCCTGGACATACTAACGGGCATCAGTCGGTCATGCTATTTGACGAAGGACGTACTTATTTTTTTGCAGGTGACACCTCACGTGATGAAGCCACCATGTTAAATGACACGTCTCAGGCAATTGCCATTGACCCTGTTAACTTGAGAACAACAACTCAAAACATCCGCCAATACGCAACAGAAAACCCAACCATCTACTTACCCTCTCACGACGAGATGAGTGCTACCCGTCTTCAAGAAGGGACAACTGTCTTTCACAGTTAAGGAACAACTTATCCTTATTAGCGTTTCCACGAGTAACTGCCCCAGGCAGTTGCGTGTGCGACCCAGGGGAGTAGAAATCGACCCACTTAGTGTGGGGGAACTAATCCTGGAGTTGCTATACATAACAACGTTGCCACTTTTCTTGCATATGTTACAGCTTATTTATACAGCCACCATTTAAGATCAATTACCCTGCCGCATTTCACGCTGGCGCATGGGCATACTGTCAACTTGGGTAAATACATCTGTTAACGCTGCAGGGTCTGTTTCACGGCGTTTGACGCCGCCATCTTTACCAACCAAAACGAGTGTAAATGCATCTTCTGAGACACTATAGTGCTTACGGAGTTGCGCACGTTGAGTAGCGTCTAAGGGGATGTGAGTGGGTGCTGCTTGAGATGATACTGCAGGTTGCTCGAGCCAACTCTCCCCTGCCCCAAACACGTGAAACACCAACATATCTCTATCCAAAAGGGCATCCTGCTGAGCTTGCCATGCCTCAACTTGTTGTTTGTAGCGCACATCGTTAGCATCTGGTGCAAAGATGAGCAAAAGCCGGTATTGCCACTGATACTGCTGTAAATTTGTTGGGTTGCTTATCATCGTACTCTCCTGAGCTAAAGTTAGTGTGCTGAACAGCAACATGCCAATCACTACAACAACCAATCGTTGCGTCATAGCTTGGTTATATAGTTAAAGATGATGACCTCACCGCAAGCTAAAACCTTAAAAACTCGAATGCTGTCTGTCATGTGATTGCTATACCAGTGCTATGTCATCCATCACAACTCCTAATGCACCACAGCACAACCTTGCCCAAGTTGATAAACTCAACTCATGGCAGATAGTTCATTTGTGAGTATTCACGATCTCAAAAACTACATTGGACAAACCGTGACCGTAGCGGGGTGGTTAACCGGCAGTCGTAGTAGCGGCAAAATTGCCTTTTTACAACTACGTGATGGCAGCGGGTTTGTGCAGGGTGTCGTCGTTAAAAACGAAGTTGACGAAGACACCTTCGCCAGTGCCCGACAACTCAACCAAGAAACCAGTGTGCACATCACAGGCGAGGTTCGCGCTGATGACCGCGCGCCTAGTGGCGTTGAGTTAGGCGTCACTAACGTATATGAAGTGGCCACACCCCTTGACCCTTATCCAATTACACCCAAAGAACACGGCGTAGATTTTCTAGCTGAGCGCCGTCACTTACACATGCGCCACCGCGCCCCGTGGGCCATTTTGCGCATTCGTGATGAGCTCGAGCGGGCCATTCATGACTTTTTCCATGAACGCGACTTTATTCGCTTTGACGCGCCCTTTTTTATGCCTACTGCCGTCGAAGGCACCACCAACTTGTTTGAAATTAGCTTGTTTGATGAGTCCAGCGCTTACCTTTCCCAGTCTGGACAACTCTATGCAGAGGCTGGTGCGCTGGCGTTTGGCAAGGTTTATACGTTTGGCCCAGCCTTTCGAGCTGAAAAGTCTAAAACCCGCAAACACTTATTAGAGTTTTGGATGATAGAACCCGAGGTTGCCTATTTGGAACACGAAGGTAATATAAAACTGCAAGAAGACCTCGTGAGTTATTTGGTGGGGCGGGTGCTCGAGCAGCGCAAGTTAGAACTTGACATGTTGGAACGAGATACCAGTAAGCTTGAGCCCACCGCACAAGGAAACTTTCCCAGACTGACCTACGACGAAGCGCTTAAACTTCTAGCAGACAAAGGTGAGGTGCTCGAGTGGGGTGAAGACTTTGGCGCACCGCATGAAACCCTACTCGGTGATAGTTTTGACCGCCCCGTCTTTGTAGACATGTGGCCCACCAAAACCAAAGCCTTTTACATGGAACCCGCTGACGGCGACCCAACTCGAGTGAAGTGTGACGACCTCATTGGTCCCGAAGGTTACGGCGAACTTATTGGCGGCAGCCAGCGCATTCACGATTACGACTTGCTGAAGCGTCGTATTGAAGACCACGGGCTACCGCTCGAGGCTTTTGATTGGTATCTTGACTTACGCAAGTACGGCAGCGTGCCACATTCTGGCTTTGGAATTGGGCTCGAGCGCACCCTCGCATGGATTTGCGGCGTACATCACTTGCGGGAGGTTATTCCGTTTCCAAGAATGCTTACGCGGATGCATCCTTAACCGTTTAGGACTTACACAGTTGGCGTCTTGAGTTACCTGATGAACCCATCTTATGGGTATTTCTGAATCATCAAAAGGTGCGTCGCCAAGATAAATTCATCTTTGAATGCGCAACTTACAACCTTGTGAAAATAGGTCATCAAGCGGCAACCGGCACCTCACCAGCAACCATGCCCCGGTGCATGACCCTGTCACCGACCACGCGACTGTGATCACCACGGTGCAGTACGCAAGCGTTATCCCACATCACCACATCACCGGCGGCCCAGGCGTGGCGGGTGATGTTGCCTTCTTGGGTGGAGTGTTCAAATAAGTGAGTAATTATGTCTCGTGCTTCATCGTCTGGTATATCAGAAATACCCACACAGCGTTCTGGGGTGGACAAAAACAAAGCTGTTTTACCTGAGATTGGATGCTTGCGAAACACTGGGTGATATGCTTCCGTTTCAGCGTCTGAGTCAAGGTTAAGCCCGCTAACAACATGATGAATGGCCTTACCAGCAAGTCGCTCACGCAAGTCTTCGGATAATGTCTCATACGCACGGTATTGATTGGTAAAAAGCGTTTCGCCACCTTGTGCAGGAATTTCTACCGCGCGCAGTGCCGTGTACGCAGGTGGGCAACGCACGTAGCTGGTGTCCACATGAAACACGCTACGGGGTGGTCGGTCACGGCCGACGTTACTCACAAAATTTAGTAAGTTGTCAAATCCTTCTACAGACGTTTCGCCCTGGGTAAAGGCAATCTCACCGAAGCCGCGCAAAAATGTCACAAACGCGCTATCATCAAGCGTTTGTTGTGGAAAGATGACGGCACCGTGGTTTGCCAGAAGTACTTTGATATCTTGTACGTCATCTGATGATAATGCCGCTAAATTGATGTCATCAACACGTGTGCCTACAGGCTGTAATGGAGAGTGATTCATATGTTGCAGCCTAGCCACTGTCCTTTTAAAACTCTGTAGATGAACATACAGATAGTTGAAAGTATCATGTATGACTGTAGATGTATGCGCTAGTAAGGTCAACCTGATTCTAGTACAGCGTTTATCTCTAGCTAAAGTGACATGTGTACTTAGATACGTCGTTTTGGATGTCACTTGCGACCAAGCGACTAGACGTACATCATAACTAGAGCACTGCAGAGGTGGCTGCAAGTTGGCTGCTGTACCAAACAAATACTAAAAATCACCAATTATGACACGAAAAGTAGTTCGGAAAGGAACACACATGCAAGCACTTTTATTTGGATCTATTGGCACCTTAGTTGAAACCTCAGAATTGCAACGTCGAGCGTTTAATCAAGCCTTTGAAGATGATTCTCTTGATTGGAACTGGGACAAACACGCATATCAAACTATGCTAGAGATTTCCGGTGGTCAAAACCGTTTGCGCCACTATGCACAACAACATGGTCACGCATTGAGTGATGCAGATATTCGCAACCTTCACCAAAAGAAAAGCCAACACTTTCAGGATATGTTGCACAACGGCGTTGAGTTGCGTCCTGGAGTTAGCCGGTTGATGACGGAAGCGCGCGATTCTGGCGTAAAACTTGGACTAGTATCAGCGACCTCGCACGCTAATATTGAGGCTATTGCTACAGGTGCACGCGATCTATCACTTGCAGATTTTAATGTTGTGATGAACGCTAGCAAAGTAAGCCAGTCCAAACCCAGCCCGGAAGTTTACGAACGCGCATGTCGAGAACTTGACGTGCGTTCCACTCAAGCTGTTGCCATCGAAGATACAACCTTGAGCTTACAAGCTGCTCGAGCTGCCAACATCGTCGCTATTGCCACACCAGGTGCTTACACCAGCGATCAGGATTTTTCTGAAGCACAAGCCGTGTTTAGTCACCTTGGCACAAAAAGTGA
>CAZMCW010000080.1:0-2892 GCA_964564405.1 uncultured bacterium | reverse complement strand
GTCGATATTAACTGGCTTAGCAAGCTTTTACAAAAATCTCAAGGTATCTTTGCCTAACCTATTTTTATCAGTCTAGATAGTTCGTCAGCGTCGATAAAATAACTAAAATAGCCACAAGGTCAAACACGGTCATGGTGATGACCTTGTGGTCGTTTTGTACGATGGCACTTGAAGCGTGAGCAACTATAGCGATATGCACAAACATTGGGCTGTAAACGGAGCGGGTCTATTGGTAGCCCCATACTTACGGCTAACGCTATAAACAACAGCGTCAACAACTTTGTTGTGGCCAAGCTACGAAGCATCAACTGGAGTATCCATTGTTTAGAGTGCTATATCTTTTAGAATACTGCACTAACGGCAGTAATATTACCACTTCGTTTTTAGAGGCAACGCACTCGAGAAACTGTCAACAAGCAGTTCAACACCCTAATCGATATTCAAGATTAAGGTAAAAACAGCCCCACCTTCTGGATGATTGCGAGCATCTAAACTGCCGCCATTGGCTTCAACCAGTGCTTTAGCAATGGCTAGCCCCAACCCTGAACCCGTCTTTTCGCCTTTGTCGTCGAGGCGGGTTCGGGACGCATCATCCCGGTAAAACCGCTCAAAGGCGCGCCCCAAAGTATCTGGGGATAAGCCAGAACCGTAGTCGCGCACAGAAATTTCCACTTGGTCCCCTTTTGTTTGTGCGCTCACCTCAACGTTAGCTGGAGCTGCATAACGAATGGCGTTATCTAGCAGATTGTTGAGTACTTGGGTGATGCGAAAGAGATCAATAAACACCGTGAGTCCGGGAGCAACCTCAGTTAAGGTAAGGGTCGTGCCAGCATCTGTGGCTCGAGTTTGAAACGCGCTGACGCACTGCTCGAGCAACGGCTTTAATAGTGTACTTTCACGTTTCAGGGAAAGCCCACCACCTTCTGCTAGCGACAGCGTGCGCAGGTCGTCAACGAGTCTCGAGAGTAACATCACTTCACCGTGCAAACGGGTGAGGCCAGCATCGTCGCGTTCAACGACGCTATCTTGCATGCCCTCGAGCTCACTGCGCATCACCGCTAGAGGCGTGCGCAGGTCGTGGGCAATATCTGCAACTAAATTGCGTTGCGCCGTTTCTTGACGCTCAAACCCACTGACCAACTTGTTAAACGCTTCGGTTAGCGTGCGCAGTTCATCTCGGTTACGCGGTAGTTCTAGCCGGAGGCCGCGCTCACCTGCTTCAAAGCGATTGGCACCATCGGTTAGGGCGTTTAACGGACGAGTTAACACGCGCGTAACGAGTGCAGCTACGATGGATGCCAGCGCAAACGATAAGCCTGCTGCCCGAAAGGCAGTCTGGGTGATTTCTCTAGCGGCCTGACGCACAGGCGTCGGCACGTCATCACCCCAGTCGCTGTGTCCCCACGGTTGCCAGTGAGATTTATCCTCCCAACTACTCTTGTCATTAGTTCCAAAGTTTGACCATGGTGGAGACCAAGGTGGATTACGACTCTGACGACCGTCCGTCTGGGAGCTAGATTGGCCCAGCACAGTGCCACCTGAGCCTGCTGGTCTCTCCTCAAACCCATTACGCATACTGCTGATATTCGTTGAACGCTCCCCAGTAAATAGTTCTTGCTGCGCGTCAAACACCGCACCCAAGGTAAGCCAAGACGTTAAACTCACAGCCGCTAGGGCAACAAAGGCAAACATAAAGGTAAGGCGGTGTCTCAGCCCTTGGCGTTTGCGTTTGCGCTTATGCCTAGCCCAAGGTGGTGCGCCAAGAGGTACGTGTTTCGAGGATTTCCAGGAACGATGGTGAGCCATTCAAGCACGCAACCTATAACCAACACCGCGTACAGTTTCTAGCTTGGCACCACAACCCTGCAGTTTTTTACGTAAGTTTTTAATGTGCGCGTCTACTGTGCGTTCGTCTGCATAGCGCTCGCCATCCCCAGATGCTGCAAGTAACTCAGACCTTGCGCGCACCATGCCGGGGTCTTTGGCAAGCACCGCAAGGAGGCGTAGTTCGCTAGTTGTTAGGTCAATAAGAGCTGAGCCGCAACGCACTTCAAAGCGCCCCACGTCAACCTCGAGCTCCCCTGCTTTATACACTTCTGGTGCAACTAACTGCCCACTAGCCCGGCGAAGCACTGCTTTAATACGCGCCACAACCTCCCGGGGGCTATAGGGTTTGACCACATAGTCATCAGCCCCAAGACCAAGACCTAAAAGTTTGTCAACTTCTTCGTCTCTGGCGGTGAGCATAATGATGGGCACGGCCGACTCCGCGCGAATACGCCGAGCCACCTCAAAACCGTCTAGGACAGGCAGCATAAGGTCAAGTAAAACCATGTCTGGGCGGGCAGTTCGCCATAGCTCGAGCGCCCGCTGACCGTCTTTGGCCCGCTCGGTACGGAACCCTTCACGCTTGAGGTAGTCTTCCAAAATATCTGCCAAGCGGGTTTCGTCTTCAACAATCAAAATAGTATCTGCCATCAAAGTTCTGCCTTAGTGAGCACGTGTGTAAGTACACAGAGAATGTCAATCTATGAGCCAAGCATACACCGAGCCAAAAATGAGGTTTGACTCGGTGGTATCGTTAGGGTCGTATCGTTAGGGTCGTATCGTTAGGGTGGCGTCGTTAAGATCGTATCGTTTTAGCTGTTAGATGAGATTGGTTAAGCCTCGAGCGTCTTTTTCACCGTGGCAAACTCTTCTGCTGTAATCTCACCTTTGGCAAGCCGCATTCTGGCAATGTCCAACGCGCGTTCGCGTCCCCAACCGCTAAAGGGTCCAAAGCCCATACCAGCAGGTCTAGACGGTTGCTCAGACTGACTAGACGCTAGGTTGTCTTTAAGGCTAGCAAACTCCTCAGCATTAATCTCACCTTTGGCAAAGCGTTCGCGGACA
>CAZMCW010000079.1:11278-15116 GCA_964564405.1 uncultured bacterium | reverse complement strand
TGAATAAATCTCAACTTACTTATTCTCACAGTCAGCAGCTTCTAAAAGATCGTCAAGCTGATGTACAAGACGCTGACATTCAGCACATGATGAAGCTTGTTTTAGCAGAATTTTTTAAGTCGTTTACGCGCCCGCTCAAAGTGACCTCGCTCCCAAGTCATCTTGAAAAGACGCTCGAGCACGCTGCTCAAGACTATTACTTGACCGGCTACAAACCCTCTCAACACCACCCCAGCAAAGCTAAGTCGCAACCATGAACCTACGTGCCTTCGGCTACCGAATTATGCTGTATGTGGGACTTTTTGCGGTTATTGTCAACGGCGTCTTTCCAGCTATTTGGCTACTACTCACCTCATTTAAAAGTGATGGCGAATTACAACGTTTACCCATTACTTACTTACCCGACGCGCTCACCTTTAGTAACTACGTGCAAGTCTTTGAACGCAACCCGTTTGGGCGGTTTTTGTTTAATTCGGCGTTTGTGTCGCTAAGTGCCACCCTTATTTGTGTATTTTTTGCAGCCCTGGCTGGCTACGCGCTGGCCCGCCTTAATTTGCCAGGACGCAAAGTGATTCTCACTGGCATTGTGATGACCAGCATGTTTCCAGCGCTGGTGCTAATTGTGCCACTTTACCGTCTGTTTCGTGGCATTGACATTAACCCCGGTGCTGGTGTGCTCATGACGCCCAACTTGCTCGACACCTACTGGGCGCTCATTATTCCCTATGTGGCGTTAAGTTTACCGATTGCCACGCTGACGCTCACCAGCTTTTTTCAGCTGATCCCCAAAGACTTAGAAAGTGCGGCCATGGTAGATGGTAGCTCGAGAGTTGGCACCTTATTTCGCATTGTCGCGCCGCTGTCGGCACCGGGTATTGTGACAGCAGGCATCATCATTTTTGTGAACTCTTGGAACGAGTTTTTGTTGGGGCTTACCTTTATAACCTCTAAAAATATGCGTACGGTGCCTGTCGGCATCACTTTTTACCAAGATGAATTTGCGTTTCCGTGGGCAATTATTAGCGCTGCGGTAACCCTTGGTATTGTGCCGTTGGTACTGCTTATTTTGTTTTTTCAAAAACGCCTCATTAGTGGGTTAACGGCAGGTGGGGTTAAAGGTTAACTAAGTGTATTGCTAAGATGCCTTTTGCAAACTCGTTCCATAGATTGTTGTGGCTGAGTTATGTGACTAATAGCAGTTCCAGGATTAAGTATCTCCTATCTGTATCTTGCAAATACAGATAGCGGTTAGCGGTTAAGGAACGTGATTTATTTACGTTTCGTGTTGCAAAGTTACTATGGGGACACTTAGTTCCCCCACACTAAGTGGGTCGATGTCTACTCCCCTGGGTTGCACGCGCAACTGCCTGTGGCAGTTACTCATGGACACGCTATAAGTAGTTTTTAGCGATCACCGCTTTCAATTATGACCTCATAACCCGAGTCATCTTAAACTATTCGCTAAACTAGGACATGACGAGTAAACTATTTGTCCCTGATGCGCCACCACGTTTAACAGCAAATCAAGCCCTAGCTGTTGCCAAAGAGCTTGCTAACGACATCGCTACTCGAGCAGACGAGGCCGACAAACGCGGTGAACTCCCACAAGCAGATATTACCGCCCTCAAACACTCAGGTTATTTAGGCTTGCCCATTGCCCAAGAATTTGGCGGTACTGGCTTGTCTCTGTATGACTGCGTGCGGGTGCAGCTCGAGCTTGCCAAAGGGAGCACGTCTACTGCACTGGTAGCCGCCATGCACCTTCACACCATGGGTCACGCCCGTGAAGCACGTCCCTGGGCAACTGAACCCTTTGCGGCAGTATGTAACGCAGCCGTACGTGGTGAACTCATCAATGCTGTGGCAAGTGAACCCAAACTAGGCTCGCCGTCCCGTGGCGGCTTGCCTGAAACAACCGCTGTTGTTGAAGGGAAACATGTATACATCAACGGTCACAAAACCTGGACCACAGGTGGCAAGTACCTCAACCATTTTCTTGTTCGGACGACCCTAAAGCAGGCGGGTGACGAGCGCGTCGCACTCATCTGGGTGCCCGCAAGTACACCTGGTGTGCGCATCGACGCAACCTGGGGAGATAGCCTCAGCTTGCGGGCGAGCGACAGTCACGACCTCTTTTTTGAAGATGCTATTGTTCCAAAAGCAAACATCTTGCAACCCAATCCAGACAATCCCCAACCCGCTGGTAACACCGTTTGGTTTCCCATGCTGATGGCCACAACCTACTTTGGCGCGGCGCTTGCAGCTAGGGATGCCACCGTTCACTATGCTCAAACACGCGTCCCAACTGCGCTTGGCAAACCCATTGCCACGCTCCCCAAAATTCAACGTCAACTTGGTGAGGTTGAGATTGCGCTGCACGCTGCAAAGACAGTGTTGCTCGAGGTCGCCAAAGCGTGGCACGGTGACGTGAGTCAGCAGCAGGCATTCGTCCCCAAAGTTGCAACCGCCAAACACCTAGCGACCGAAACCGCCTTACAAGTCACCGAGCAGTGCCTCAAAATCGCTGGCGGTGCTAGCATTGGTCGTGAATTGCCGCTCGAGCGCTACTTCCGGGATGTACGCGCAGGCATCATGCATCCACCGTCGGGAGATACCGCCCTCGAGCTTGTTGGGAAAGCTGTGCTAGGGGTGTAACTCGAGGCTATCGCCTCCACAGACTCATATCACGTAATACGTTGACACACCTCAAACTCAGGCGATGTTGCTGAGCATATTTTATTGGTGTAAGTCTAAGATGTAGCTGATGAAATGTCCCCATCACCCTTTCACCCCTTCTCCCTTTCCTTAGGTACACCATTCAACCTCAGGTACCTATAACAGCATCTCGTGTAACTGCTGTAAGGATGTTCACTGTATCGCCGTCAAGCAAAACTGCTACTGCTCACATCACGTGATGATTTGTTCTTCAACCAGACTCATCCATAAACGCCATCATAGGTCCGTAGGGCGCTAATCTAATCGTAAGGTACGAGTGGTTGGCACTGTCATTTTCTTGTTTCGCAAAACGCCAAAGACGTCTACACATGTCTCGCTTGATGTCTTGGTAGTGGGGATCATCCGCGACGTTGCGCATTTCGTGTGGGTCAATGCGTAAATCATAAAGTTCGTCTTGATCAAAGCCGTTGAACGTATATTTGTAGTCTTTGGTTCTAATCGAGCGCTGGGTGTAGTAAAGCTCAACGCCATCACATTGGGTAGCTATGTCATCGCGCCAAGTTGTGGGTTGCTCGTCACATAAAAAAGGCACGAGGCTCGAGCCGGTTAGTGTTGTGTCTGGTTCCAAGCCTGCTAGCTCTTGGAACGTTGGCGCAAAATCAGCCAGCGACACGAAGTCATCTACCACCCGCCCCGGATTCGCAATCCCTTGGGGCCAACGCATCACATTAGGCACATGATACGCACCGTTAAAACAAGGAATACCTTTAGCAAATAACCCGTGTTCACCGTTGTAATCCCCGTGATCGGAACAGTAAATGACTAGCGTGTTGTCATCTTGCCCCATAGCGTGTAGTTTGTTCATAAGCTTGCCAAACAAGTCATCTAGATAAGAACAAAACGCATAAAAATGGCGAATACACTGCTTATACTCGTAGTCACTGAATTGCCCAAAAACCTGCTCGCGCATACGCTGGTAGACACGCGGTTTGTCGGTCATAGCATCAGCAAAGTTGACGGGTAGCTCAATATCTTCAATTGGGTACATATCCAAAAAGCGCTGCGGTGCCACATACGGGTCGTGCGGGCCAATCGCACCAACATACAAGCACCACGGGTCTGTTTCTTGTTCCAGTTCTGTTAAGACGGATAGCGCCGTGTC
>CAZMCW010000079.1:9709-11254 GCA_964564405.1 uncultured bacterium | reverse complement strand
TGGGCATTACCAGCGTCGTTGACACCGTAAAGTTGGGTTCTCGGGTAGCCCAAACGCACAAGTTCACCTTCTTGGCGCGGGCTGCTGTCGTAGGTTTTAGCCCGATCTTCATAGTCTTGCCAGCTGAGGCCCATGTTGGCCTGCCCGGTTGAGGTAACTAAATGCTCTGTCCAACCACGGTCTTTGGGGGTTTCATCAGCACTTACGTGCCATTTCCCGCTGTAGTGAAGCTTGTAGCCTGCTTGCTGTAAGTCTTCACTCCACAGCCTCACCCCCGGAAGTAAACCTGTTCGCAGAGCTTGGTCGTTACAGACGTTGTTCCACACGCCGTGCCTCGAGGGATATAGGCCACTAAAAAAGCTTGCCCTAGACGGGCAACAGTGCGGGGTTGGGCAGTGGGTTTCACTAAACCGCACGCCTTCTGCCACTAATTGAGCAACGTTGGGCATGTGCGCAGGTCCGTTAGGCAGCACAGTATCTGCACGTTGATGGTCGGTCATAAAAATGAGGATATTGGGCTTCACAGATGGCACCTCTATTTGATTCCCCTGCGGGTAATCCCTGGCCTGACATAGCAAAGTAATTGACGGTATATCGTGAATTTCTATAATGCCTAATTATTCTGGCAGAACTTACAAGCTGTTTCTACTCGCAAATGATCTCACTAGCACTCAGAGCTGCTCAGGCTATTTTGTAATCAACTTAACCTGAAAGGATGCACTATCTCAAATAAGTATGCTAAATGAACGCGCTAAGCAAGTTACAACGCAGTGGTTTTTGCAAAAGCGATTTGAAGCGCTTTATGTCCATGACAATCATGGCCGCATCGTACACATTAACCAATGGTACGGCGGGCAGGCTCCACGATTTTGTCTCATGCGCAGTTCGCAGGCTGTAGTTTGGCGTTACCGAGCTGATTTACCTGATGCGCTATGTCACGAGTTGACCCAACTCTGCCAAAATGAACCTGCTGAATTAATACGCCTACCTAAGTATTTTGAGGCTTACCTCGAGCTACTAGGCGATCATCAGTCTGTTACACAACACTGGTCAGGACCCGCTTATTTTTGTCAGCAAGTATCTCAGATTGATAACAATACCGTCACCATCACAGCAGATAATACACACTTACTCAAAGATCATCTAAATGACTGGCTGGAAGATGTTCCCCATGTGCAGCCTTTTGTCACAGCTTTGGTAGATGACTATGCTGTCGCAGTGTGCTCGAGCGTACGTAAAACAGACGTTCTACACGAAGCAGGTGTGGAAACCGCCTCAGCTTACCGCCGTCAAGGACACGCCACTAGAGTTGTTACCGCTTGGGCCAACGCCGTGTTAGCACTTAAGGCTTTGCCCGTTTACAGCACATCGTATGAAAATACAGCTTCAATGGGCATTGCTAACAAACTAGGCTTTGAGCAATTTGCTGTCGATTTTCACGTGAGCTGAGTGCTCGAGAGCTTTCATAACACCCTAAATTAAGTATGTAGCCACACCCAAATTGAAGTTCACTTAGCAATCAAGGAGTCCCGCTGTGCCAGACAT
>CAZMCW010000079.1:8400-9699 GCA_964564405.1 uncultured bacterium | reverse complement strand
AACGCGGGTTTGTCACTGACCCACTTAAAATCCATATTTTGCTCAGTGAAGAAGTGGGTGAAGTTGCCAAGGAACTCAAACGCACTTGGTCAGCTAATTACGATGCGTTTAATCAAGCTCAGTTAGCTGACGAAATTGCGGATGTTTTTGTGCTATTGAGCGCCCTTGCCTCAACGTTTGAGATTGACATTGCCGTTGAAACAAAGTTTTTCGACAAAGATGGTAAGCGTACTTGGAACATGGCTGAGGCTACTCCTAACACTCCTTCATCTCATTAAGATTAGCCTAAGCTAAACCTATCAGCTTCAAACATGTGCTAAGGCGAAAAACGAGTAGACTTTAGCACATGCCAGTTGACACATTTTTTAGCGTCCCTCGGCATCTTAATTATGAACGAACCTACTGATATCACCCCACCAACCGAGACATCACATTCACAGGATGCACCAGAACTAACTAGCGACACAGCAACCAGCCTCGAGGCACTTTTAGCTGCATGCGATCAGCCCTACAGCACAGTTACCCGCGATGGCACCCACTACACCATTCTCGGCACCGCCCACGTCTCCAAAACCAGTGCAGATGAAGTTAAGCGGCTCATAGACAGTAGTGTGTTTGATGCAGTTGCCATTGAACTAGATGCCAACCGCTACGCCACTCTGGCTGAACCTGAGCGCTGGGCCAAGCTTGATTTGTTTAAGGTGCTTAAAGAAGGTAAAGCAGGCGTACTTGCCTCGAGCCTTGCATTGGGCGCATTCCAACAACGCCTTGCTGATCAACTTGGTATTCGCCCCGGTGAAGAAATGCGGGCAGCCATTAGCGAAGCCAAAGCTAAAAATTTGCCTTTACTTCTTATTGACCGCGATGTCGGTGTGACGCTTAAACGGGTCTACCGCAACGTGCCCTGGTGGCAGCGCTTCACGCTGTTGGCAGGACTGCTTGCCAGCGTGATGAGCAACGAAGAAATTAGCGAGCAAGACATCGAAAAACTCAAAGAAGGTGACATGCTCGAAAGCACCTTTGCGGAGTTTGCTGAGGAGTCCAAGTCGCTGTACGAACCGCTCATTAGTGAGCGCGACCACTACATGGCAGCTAAACTGCGCAGTCAAGCTGGGCAGCACAAGCATGTTTTAGTCGTCATTGGTGCAGGTCACCTAAAAGGCCTTACAGAAGCACTTGCCAACAGTGATGCTGATCCTAGAGAAACCCAAACACGGCTCGAGACCGTTCCTAAAGGAACCTCCTTTTGGCGAGTCATTCCTTGGGTTTTTATTGGGCTTATCTTATCTGGTTTTGTGA
>CAZMCW010000079.1:6280-8390 GCA_964564405.1 uncultured bacterium | reverse complement strand
CTTTGCACGCAGTCCCGAATTGGGCTGGCAAATTACCAATGCTTGGTTTTTGATCAACGGCGGCTTAGCTGCACTTGGGGCGATAATCGCCCTAGCCCATCCGCTCACTATTATCGGCGTGTTTGCAGCGGCACCCTTAACCTCGCTCAACCCGTTTATTGGCGCGGGTTTTGTCGCGGCCGCCATAGAACTATTTTTCAAAAAGCCTCGAGTGGGTGACTTCAGTGACCTGCGGCAAGATGTCACCACAGCACGTGGTTGGTGGCGCAACCGTGTGGCTAGAACTTTACTGGTGTTCATTCTCACCACATTGGGGTCAGCCATTGGTACTTACATAGGCGGCTTTAGAATTGTGACGCTGTTACGAGGTTAATTAGCGAACGACTCAACAATAGTTAGATATTGATGTTACTGGTGTTGATGTTACTGGTGTTGATGTTACTGGTGTTGATGTTACTGGTGTTGATGTTACTGGTGCTAATATTTTCAGTGCTGTGCTGTGACATCAACCCTGATACTCCTAATGCTGATGTCATCACCCCTAATACCGGATAGTATCAATGCTGATGTTCCTAGTACCAATATCGTCAATACCGGTGCTATCAATGCTGATTATCAATGCTGATTATCAATGCTGATTATCAATGCTAATGCTATCAACAAGTGAGATGTACCCTCAACCAACACATAGGTTAAGCACCTGCAAACGAGACAACACCTGTTGTTACACCCAGTAGCGCCCCAATAATGACTTGCGGATAGGTATGACCTAGTAAGGTTTTGAGTACTTGTGGGTGAAACCCATCATCAAATAGATGACTTAGTTGCTCAACTAAGTCATTGACAAGCTCAGCTTGTAAGCCGGCGGCCCGGCGAATACCCGTTGCGTCGTACATGACAATAAACCCAAACACGGCTGCAATTGCAAAGAGGGTGCTCCCCCAACCGTGTTGCAAGCCCACACTTGTAGCCAACGCAGACACAGCCGCCGAGTGTGACGACGGCATGCCACCCGTTTCTACCAAGCGGTCAAAAGCTAAGCGTTTTTCCGTTGCTAGCACCAAAAGTATCTTGAGAAACTGCGCAAGAATAGCAGCAGTAACTGCTGTCCAAAGAATGTTATTACCCAAAAATCCAGTCATAGCCGTGTCACTTAGCCTAACATGTAAAAGGCTATGAGGTACTTGCCTGACTTAACGTAGATATAGTCTTGTACAAAGGTTGGTACGCGCTTGGCGTTTGCGTGCTTTAAATGTTGAGGTGTTGTAGCGTTTAAGCACTTTTGTCTTCGTTGGCATTATTAAGTACTCATGACGGTATTTGCTTATGCAATATGTTTAAATGTTTACCGTTTCATAGTTTTCCAGTGCGAATCTCTAAAAACCCATAGAAGTTAACTAGTACGTGAGCAGTAATTGCTGACCACAGCGTTCCCGTGACTATTACCAAAAACCCTAGTACTAACCCTGCAACAAGCGTGTAGAGCGTGTAACTCCACGCCCACCTTGGCATGGGGTGAAACGCTGCAAACAAAAGTCCTTGCAGACCAATTGCTAGATAGTCAGGACTAAATGTGCTTAGCCAGTTGAGTAACGCTCCCCGGAATAGCACCTCTTCAGACACACCACTAATGATTGCCAGCACAAATGCAGTTAACAAATTGATGTTAAATCGAGCTAAGGCACGTGAAAGTAAGCGGCTTGCTTTGGCAAAAGATGTGAGGATGCGCCCAGCCACATAAGCACCGACAACCAACACACCCGCCGTACCTACGCCTAGCATTAACGCAACGCCAAGAGGTAACTTTGGCGCTAACGTGAGGGGTTGAATATAAAGCCAAAGCATTCCAAGCAACCCACTAATAGCACTTGGCAAGACAATTATAAATGAGCTTATAGATGGCATAATTTTATTCTTCGAGTGAATATATATTAGGCTTAGATAGCAAACGCAATCCTAAAGTGTGACAACGATGAATGACACACCGTTGACAAGCTTATCGTAACATGCACATGATTTAGTCATGAACAGCGCCGTACTTATTTTAGCTAGACCTAGAACTTTTTTTGATAATGTCATAAACTTAGTTGTGTACAACATACAAAGCAGG
>CAZMCW010000079.1:881-6270 GCA_964564405.1 uncultured bacterium | reverse complement strand
GGTGTAATCTTATTCAACTGCGCACATTGATGCAACGAAGGTTGACACAACTACGCATGTACGTGTTTTTGCCAAAGTATTATCTGAGCTTATGCGGTTAACGTCGCGTAACCGTGCACTGCGCGAAGCCCTGACAGGTTATTTATTTATTTTGCCTGCTACGTTACTTATCGGCGTGTTTGGGCTCTTTCCTATTGGCTATTCATTTTACATGAGCCTTTACCGCTGGCGCGTTGCCAAGGGGCGTTTTATTGGGCTCGAGCACTATCTCGACAGCTTTGGCTCGTGGGCGGCTGGCGCGGCATTTTTTGGCGGCCTAGCACTTATCTTATTTGCCCATCAATTATGGACATCTGCATCCAACCCCAACTCAGATCCAAGTAAAATACGCGTTTTTAAGCTTGCTGGCAGCTTTGTCTTGTTAGCTGCCGGAACTAGCGTGGCACTCGGTTGGCGGGTGCTTATGCGAGAGGGTGATGACCGCTTTTGGTCAGGCTTAATCATCACGCTATTTTATGCGTTTGGCACCATTCCTTTACAGATTATTTTAGCCTTGCTCATTGCGCTACTGTTACACCAAAAATTGCGCGGGCGCAGCCTGTTCCGCATCATCTTTTTTTTGCCTTACATTACGCCACTAGTTGCTAGTGCCGTGGTTTTTAGCGTGATTTTTTCGCGCCGCGAAACAAGCTTAGCTAATTCAGCTATGACCGCTTTGGGCTTGCCCATGCAAACCTGGCTAGCTGAATCTAGCGCCATCACTGAACTTTGGGGGCTTAATTTACCGGGTCTTTGGGCTGGTCCAAGCCTTGCGCTGGTGAGCATCATCTTGTTTGGCGTGTGGACCTATGTAGGTTGGAACATCGTGGTATTTTTAGCCGGCCTTGCCGACATTCCTAAAGACCTCTACGAAGCCGCTCAAATTGATGGTGCAGGGCCAGTTGCTAACTTTTGGCACATCACCGTGCCACTTTTGTCACCAGTAACGTTTTACTTGGTGTTATTAGGATTTATAGGTACGTTTCAAGCGTTCAGCCAACTTTTTGTGATGCGCACACCTTTTGCGCAAGACAGTGTGGATACAGCTAGCCTCATTATTTTTGATTCGTTTTACAGGTCAAATAATTTTAGTTTAGCCGCCGCCCAGTCCATTATTTTGTTTTTGCTTATTTTGGGGTTTACGCTTTTCCAACAGCGCGTGTTAGGGCGCAAGGTGTTTTATGGCTGATCTACCCACACGAACATCCGGTGACTTCACGCCTGCGTTCAACCAAGCTGATGACCAACCTGAAACCCAAACAACATCAACAGAAACAACTGCTGTACCTTTTCGCGTGTCGCAGTTACCCACCTACATTATTTTGACTGTTTGCGGGATCATCGGCATGTTGCCGTTTGCGTGGATGCTCTCGAGCTCACTGATGACCCTCGGTGAAACCATCAACAAGCAGTGGCTCCCTAGCACACCCCAATTTGCCAACTACGCTGAGGCGTGGCAAGAAGCTGAATTTGCTAGATACTTTTTAAACAGCGTCATCATTACGGCAGTGACGCTCACAGGCTTGCTGGTGAGCTCAACCCTGGCCGCGTATGCGTTTGCCCGCATTAAGTTTCCAGGACGCAACCTTATTTTCACGGTACTCCTTGTCAGCCTCATGATTCCTGAAACAGTTACGTTTATCCCCAACTTTTTGCTAGTTCGCGGGGACATTATCCCCTGGGGAAGTTGGTTTAATCGTTTGCCTGCCCTCACTGTACCGTTTATGGGCAGTGCCTTTTCCATCTTTTTGTTGCGGCAGTTTTTTGCCCGTTTGCCACAAGAGCTGTGGGATGCTGCCCAGATTGACGGCGCTGGCCACCTCATCTTTTTGCTGCGGGTGGTTATTCCCATGAGCCGCCCGGTGCTACTTACAGTGACGTTGTTTGCGTTCATCAGTTCATGGAATGCATTTTTGTGGCCCTTGCTAGTAACCACTGACAATACCTGGCGGCCGCTTATGGTGGGGCTTTATAACTTCCGCAACGAAGCAGGAACGCAGACGCATTTGCTCATGGCAGCGTCGGTGATTAGCATTGTGCCCGTGCTTATCCTTTACTTTTTTACGCAAAAGCAGTTTACAGAAGGCTTAGCGACATCTGGGCTTAAGGGTTAAATCTAAGCACAACAACCAAGTACAAAACACGTTCATGAAAAGGTCTTGAGATCAAGACTTACACAAATGACAGGTTCATTGATATGATGCGCAAAGCAGAGAGAGCCTCGAGCGTATTAGAACTCCCATCACAACCATCATCTGATTAGGCATTTCAATTTGAGATAAAACCATGTCATCTAATAGGCACGTCGTGACTCATGCTGGTTAGCTAGAGGGAAACTTTCCTGACATTCAGCTGACATTTACAAGGTCTTATGACCATATTGGTAGAGCTATGCTTACCTTTGAAAGGGGATTAATGATGCTTAGAAGACTCATCAAGTTGCTGGCAATGATGTTACTCGCGCTAGCACCACTGGGGACGTTCGCCCAAGACTACGAAGGTGTTGACCCCAGCGGACAAGAAATTACCTTTTGGCACAACCACACCGGTGTGCGCGAAGACCTCTTGAACGAACTGGTCACCGAGTTTAACGCTACCAACGAATACGGCATCACCGTGAACGCCTCCAACCAAGGCGGCTACGGGGACATTTTCCAAAAGATGTTGCCCTTGCTCAATACAGATGCTGCGCCTGACCTTGTTGTTGCTTATCAAAACCAAGCTGCCACCTATCAGCTAGCAGACGCTTTAATTGACGTGGCACCGCTTGTCGAAAGCCCAACCTGGGGACTCTCTGACACAGATTTAGATGACTTTTTTGCAGGCTTTTTGTCACAAGATGTCTTCCCTACCTTTGACGGCGAGCGTTTAGGCTTTCCCCCCAACCGCTCCATGGAAGTCATGTACTACAACGAAGAGTGGCTAGCTGAACTTGGTTACGACGCACCACCGAGTACGCCTGCAGAATTTCAAGAGATGGCCTGTGCAGCCGCCAACACATCCTTTAGTGGTGCAACTGGCGCGGGTAACAGCGTGGGTTACCGCTTCACTACTGGGGCATCTACCGTAGCCGCTTGGGTTTACGCGTTTGGTGGCGACATTTACGACGCTGACACTAACCAATACACCTACAACAGCCCCGCCGCCATTGAAGCGTTTACCTTTTTACAAGACCTTATTGAAGAAGGCTGCTTAGGACTTGTTGCCGAGCGTTTTGGCGACCAAACTGACTTTGGTGCAGGTACCACACTCTTTACTACTGGCAGTAGCTCAGGTTTTCCGTTCTACCAAAGCGCAATTGATGAAGGTGCTCAATTTGGCTGGAGCGTTGCACCTATTCCTCACAATACAGCTGAACCTGTTCAGAACATCTATGGTGCGTCTGTAAGCTTGCCCAAGCACTCGGCAGAAAGTCAACTTGCCACTTGGCTATTCATCAAGTACTTTACCAGTGTGGAAACACAAGCGCGCTGGGCAGGTGCGTCTGGCTACTTCCCTGTGCGTCAGAGTGTCGCAAATGACATGGAAAGTTACTTCGAAGAAAACCCTGCTTATGCCACTGCGTTCAACTTGCTCGCCAACAGCACCTCTGAGCCACCCGTACCCGGTTACGACTTTGTGCGCGATGCCATCTCCCAAGCTGCTGCCCGCATTATGGAAGGCGCAGACGTGACCGAAACCTTGAACGAAGTTAACGAAGAAGCCAACGAAATTTTAGCTGACCAACTAGCACAGCTCGAGTAACCTCAACCTCAGCATTGCTAGATGAGCCCTCTTAACCGAGGGCTTTTTTGGTAGGTAGATGAGACCTCGTCATCCTTCCTGCGTTACAACCCTTCACAACCAGCTTCATGAGTTAACGATGCTAATGTAATAAAAAATTACGTTTTAGCGTTTGACCCTAATCTATAACTGAAATAAGGGGGCTCATATGAAGCTTTTGCTGATAACCCTGTGTCTCATGAGTATGTATGTCTCGAGCATTAGTCTGGCACAAGACGACCTCTATAAAGACGCTAGCCAACCTGTAGCAGCTCGAGTCGCCAACTTGCTTGCTCAAATGACGCTTGCTGAAAAAGTTGGGCAAATGACCCAGATTGATGTTGCGCGCACTATGGGTAATGGCGAATGGGATCGTGGTCCCTTAAACGACGACTGGTTACGCATTATTTTTGACGACAATCAGGTGGGTTCAATTTTATCGGGGGGTGGCGCAGCACCCATTCCTAACACACCCCAAGCATGGGCAGAGATGACCAATCAACTCCAAGACGCTGCTCTGCGCTATTCGCGGTTGGATATACCCTACATCTACGGAATTGACGCTGTGCACGGACACAACAACGTGCAAGGTGCGACTATTTACCCGCACAACATTGGGCTGGCTGCGACTTGGAACCCTGATTTGGTAGAACAGGTGAGTGCTCGAGTTGCGCAGGACGTTCGCGCCGTCGGCACCCACTGGACCTTTGCCCCGGTTGCAGATGTCGCCCGTGACCCACGTTGGGGGCGGTTTTATGAGTCATTTGGTGAGGACCCAGTGTTGTCAGCCAACATGGTGGCAGCTAGCGTGCGTGGCTTCCAAGCCTCAGGTAAGATTGCTGCTACGGTCAAACACTTTGGCGGCTATGGGCAAGCACTCATAGGCTTTGACCGCAGTCCAGCTTTTCTGGACACACGTACCTTGCGCACAGTTCACTTTCCCAGCTTTCAAGCAGGTATCTCCGAGGGCGTTATGGCCATGATGGCGAATAGCGGTGCGGTCAATGGCGTGCCTGTTCACGCGTCACCCACAATGCTCCAAGATATTGCTCGAGACGACATGGGCTTTGACGGCGTACTCATTTCTGACTGGGAAGACATCCTCAAACTGGTGACGGTGCACAAAGTTGCCAGCGATTTTGAGGGGGCTGTGACCATGAGCATCAACGCAGGTATCAACATGTATATGGTCCCGCACGACGCCAGCGGCTTCACCAGCACGCTCATAAGTTTAGTTGAGGCTGGCACCGTGCCCATGTCCCGCATTGATGAGGCTGTTAGCAACATCCTCACGCTCAAGATGGAACTGGGTTTGTTTGAAACCCCTTTTGTGGATGCCAACTTAGCAGGTGACATTGTCATTGAACAAGAACGCTCGCTCGCGAAACAGGCTGCACTCGAGTCCATGACCTTGCTCGAGAACTCAGGTGTCTTACCCCTTGCCGAGGATACAACTGTGTTTGTCGTTGGCCCCAGTGCTGACAGCCTCGCCAATCAAACCGGCGGTTGGACGATCGGCTGGCAAGGTCTGAGTGATAACGGGGAGCGTCCACCTGGTTTGACAGTGCTGGAGGCGCTCGAGCAAACC
>CAZMCW010000079.1:0-871 GCA_964564405.1 uncultured bacterium | reverse complement strand
GCCCCACCATTAACTAGCGTCACAACTACCTCCCTCTACCGCAGCACAGACACCCTCCAATCTATGGCAGCCGAGGCAGACGTGGTCGTCGCCGTGGTTGGCGAACCGCCTTACGCTGAAGGTGAAGGCGACAGTGACACCATCAGCCTGAACGCCCTCCAACTTGACATGTTGCGCACGCTTATGGACATAGACACGCCTGTTGTAGTTGTGCTCTTGGCAGGTCGCCCGCTTATTCTGCCTGAAGACATTTGGCTAGGGTTAGACGCACTGGTGATGGCCTACTTACCCGGCAGCGAAGCAGGCACCGCGCTGGCAGATGTTTTGTTTGGACGTTACAACCCTAGTGGCAAGTTGCCCTTTAGTTGGCCGCGGCATACTGGGCAGTTGCCCCTTACCTACGATGTGCTTCCCAACGCACCCTATGACCCACTTTATGAATTTGGCTACGGACTTAGTTACACAACATTTCGCACTCAAAACTTGACAGCAACCCTCGAGGCTGACAGCATTCAGCTGAGTGTTGAGGTCAGTAATACCGGCGAGATCGCAGGCAGTGAGGTGCTACACGCTTTTGTAAGTTATCCGCCCATGGGTGTGCTCACGCCTGTACGTAAACTTGTGGGATTTAGCAAGGTGAAGCTCGAGCCTGGTGAAACGCAAACCATCAGCTTAGAGATACCTACAACACAGCTCGCTATCATCCCCGGTGACATCTTAGGGGATGCACCTTTAACTGTTATGCCCGGTCAGTACAACTTTCAGATTGATGACGCCCGCGCACAAATAACGCTTCCTTAAGCCTTTAAGGTGATGATGCATTAAGTTGGTAATGCATTAAGTTGGTAATGCATTAAGTTGGTAATGCATT
>CAZMCW010000078.1:4759-15131 GCA_964564405.1 uncultured bacterium | reverse complement strand
CGTATTGCATCATCAAATAGGTTGCTTCGGTGCCGTAGCCGTGGTCAACGTATTTTTCTGATAAGGCAATGCGGTAGTGCGCGCTATGGTTGCGCCAGTTAATGTCGTTAAAAATTGCCTCACCTAAAAAGGTTTCTTCACTTGCATGGGTGTTGTTAGTGTGCGTGCGTAGCGTAACAGCGTAGTCAGCACGATTTTCAGCGAGCGCCATACGTGCGCAGTAGACCTCAACTTGTTCATAAGCAAAGGTCTCTTCGGTACCGGTGAGACGCATGATTTCTTGCTCGTTCAGAATCGTAAATAGCGCTCGAGCATCACTTGCAGCTAATGACCGCAAGGTGAGCCTCGAGCCGTGCAAAGCTGGTTTGTCTGGCATGACTTTAGTTTAGCAGGACTTTTATTGTGAAACAGCAAGCGCTTTTGTGAGGCTGCGCATAGCACCTACGTGCAAACCCTCGTGAAAATGGTTAAACGTAAGGGCGTCGTCAATGGTCTCAAAACGAAGCCCTGTGCTGGTGGTGTAAGCTTGAAACGTTTCAAAACGACCAGCTTGATAATCTTCGCGCAGCGTTTTAGGTAAGTCTACAAGGAGCTCGAGCAAGTTGCCAACATTCGGCGCAGACGTCCAATCTCGAGGCGACGTACCGCGCCGACACTGGCTCACAAGCTCGTCAGACACGTGTAACGGCAAACCAGCTAGACCGTAACTCAAAAGCTCTTGAGTCACAATTACATGCCCCAAATTCCAAAGGATGTTGTTGGCAAAACCTTTGGGAATGGCTACTAACGCATCTGCCGACGTTTGCTTGATGAGGTTGACGATGAGGTGACGTTCTTGCTCGAGCATCCCTATGCTGTCCATGTGATGTATCTCCAAGTTGTGTTGTGTGTTAGCAAAGATAACGGGCTTTTAAATTTGATGGCGTAGCTACTAAGTACCTCCAAGTTAAAAGGTGACACTTACCAAACTCAGCAGCGCCCATCCTTAAACGTTAACCGCATGTCACGAAAACTGCGGTTTCCAGATAGGAGGTAGTTGTAGCAGTTCCAAGATTAGTTCCCCGCACTGAGCGGGTCAATTTCTACTCCCCTAGGTCGCACGCGCAACTACCTATGGCAGTGACTCGTGGAAACGCTGTTATATAACCTCTTTGGAAGATTTTTTTGAACTAACAATGATAACTTTTTCTTCTAGTAAGAAAGCTTGCGCAATACCCAAAATAAGTGCTGCCAAAACCCACCAGATCCAACGCAAAGGATTTAAAAAAGGCTCATTGCTATCTAACGTAACAACGGTGTGACCGTATCCCCAAGCTATAAAACACCAAACACCCACAAACAGTGCGATGTATCCAACAATTCTCAGCATAAACACAGAATTGCGCACAAAACCTGGCAGCCTAGGAATTACGAATCTATCGGTAATAAATAACACAACAACCCAAATTATAAAAAAAGCTAGCGAAAAGCCAAAAACATTCATGGTTTTTTCTCCCTTAGTAGTACTTGTACGTTTAGCGTCCGTCTTATGGGTCTATCACAACAAATTTACAAGCTGTTCAGCTATGCACAGCCAACATTTGCTAGGGTTGGGTGCAGATTATCAAGATAAAGCGTTCGTGGCTATATAAGTAAGGGTGACTGTACCATGCGTACCAACCGCGAACGAACATCGTTTTATAGCGATATGTATAAACATTGAGCTGTAAACGGAGCGGGTCTATTGGTACTCGCCTAGCTCCATACTTACTAAGCTAGCTCCATACTGACACCTAACGTTATATATGTTCTTAATAGATACAACGCTTCACAGCAATTGCTTAAGGGCTGTCTCATCCCAAATCTGACCGGAAAAGGTTATTGAAGCCTTCACCAAGCGCAAATAGCGTTTAGCTGATGATCTTAACTAATATGTAAAAAGTTGTCTGTAGGGGCAGATGTGGCTAGTTGATGCCTAATGTTGACCTTGTCAGACAGTTCTTAAGGGTTCTGCAATGCGTAATTCGCTGAGGTCAACACGTTTCCCAGTAGATAACTAAGTACCTCCTATCTGGAAACCGCAGTTTTCGTGACATGCGGTTAACGTTTAAGGATGGGCGCTGCTGAGTTTGGTAAGTGTCACTTTTTAACCTGGAGGTACTTGGCTAGGGTAATGTCTCAAAAAACTCTGCGATGGCAAGTCCCACACCCGTTGGAACAGGGGTATTTGCTTCTTGCTCATAAGCACACCACACAAGCGGATACCGCACACCGGTGTCACCATAGCGCTCACAGTTATAGCCTTCAGGTGCACTAGGTTGGGGGCTGTTTACACTGTCTGTAAGGGCATTTTGAGCGAGCAAATAGTCTCGAGCCGTAAGCACGTCTCGCAGAGGTACGCGCCCATTGTCTGGGTTGTGCATTAACAGTGCAGCAACTCGTCCTGAGCAGTCACTTTGGCTGATGCTCCCCGACAAGCTCGCCACCGCACGTACAGTATCTGCACGCGCGCAGGCAAGGCTGTTGGCAAACCACGCACCCATACCCACGCCCACGACATAAACCTTACCTAGATCGATGCAATAACGGCTAGTGTAGAGGTTGTAAAGCGCGTCATAAAGGGCGTAGTCACGTAGTTCGCCCGTGCTCTCATCGGGGTCTGACCACAGGTTTCTGAGTCCGTCACGCTGTCCTTCTGGGTAGACTAAAATGGCTTGGCTTAGGTGTTGCTCGAGCCCCAACTGCTGCTGGAGGGTGCGCCCGGAGCTGTCTTCATTGTTGGCGTGAAACGCAAACACCAACGCATGAGGAATGTCTGCTTCATAAGTGCTCGGTAACACATCAAAGAACTCGCGTTGCACGCCGTTCAGGTTGATGTTCACCTGTTCAATAGGTTGACGTACCAAACTACACCCCGTTGAACGGCGCGCTTGCGGGTTTGACCCCAATAAAATAGCCCGCTTAATTAACTCAGCGGTAACATCCCGCGTAATGAGGTCACCGGGCAGATAATCAATGTCGGGTACTAAGTTGTTACGTTCTGAGAAGTTGGCGTAAGGCATGAACCAGTCGTCTGGGTTCGCGTCTAGGTTAGTATCTGGACTAGTGCCGTCAGTTACAAGGTCACTACTCGTGAGGTCGGCAGTCAAAGATAAGTCTGCAGACATAAGCCCAAACGCTTCACTGACCATTTTGATGGCCTCAGCGTAGCTTGCTGGGCGGTCAGGTCGGAAGCGTTCGGTGACGCCCGAACCTGCGCCCCCGTAGCCACTAACAACCCCCATGCGCACGGCTTCACATACAAACGGCGCGTGCCAGTCACTCACTTGCACATCGCTAAAACAGGTTTCAACATTGCCTAAGCGCGCTAGTTCGCGGACAATGAGCGTGACGAGTTCAGCCCGACTAATTAAATCTTTAGGGCGAATTTCACCATTGGGGTAGCCTTGCAATAACCCACGTTCAGACAAAAAGATGAGCGCTTCAGGAAAATCACTTTGAGCTATGTCGACATAGCGGCCGCTCGAGGTTGGTACACCCGTGCTATTAAGCACATTGTTTGTCATTAGGTCGTCTGTCATTAAGTTGATGATCATGTCATCATTTAAAGGTGTGATGGAGGGTGCTGTCTGAGAGCTCGAGAGCATCAGCAACATCATGAGCCCACTCCACAGGGTCACGCCTTTAAGGTGGGCCGTCACACGTCGTAAAGCTTGGGTCAGGGTTGGCACGATGCGCGTGTTCATCTTAGCTGTAGCTTAGCACATGTCTGACGCCATTAAGCCCATCAGCACTCAATTTTTAGACATTCATGACGGTCTCACAATCGGTAGTGTATCCACCCCAAAAACATACTGGTCAAGATGCTCTCGTAAACGGCCACAAGTTCTCAGCGGCTCGCAGGCTAAACTAGTTCATGACTTCTGAAGTACACCACGCATCCTCTACCGACACATCACAACCAGATAAAGCGAGTACGACCTCAGCCAAACGCTTACCCGAGCGCGCACTACCCACCTTGCTCCACAATGCTGGCGTGGCCGTTGCAACCATCTTAGCTGAGGCTGCCCCCAAGCCCAAACCCAACGTTGTTATTACCTTAAGTGGGGACTACCCAAGCTATGCTAGCCCTGCAGGGCGCTTTGCCTTTTTAACAGAAGCTTGGTCGCAGACTGTATCGCTCGAGAGTTTTACAGAAACCTGTGAGCAACTTGCAGCGGCACCTTGGGTTGCGGCCGTCACCTTACGCTTTAGTGATTTAAGTGCTAACCTCGCAACGCTATACGCGATGCGCCAGGCACTCACTAAGTTAACTGATGCCAATAAGACTGTGCACGCGCATTTAAGCACGCTAAGTCTGATGGAGCTTTATCTGGCGAGTGTGGCGACAACCATCAGCATGCCAGAAAGCGCAGATGTCTTTTTGGGCGGCACCAAGTTTGTGCAGTCGTTTTATGCTGACGCGCTGGATAGACTAGGCTTCAAGTTTGACAAACTTGCGATTGCCGAATATAAAAACGCGTATGACAATTTTGTCAGAGCGTCTATGAGCGACGCCCAGCGGGAGCAGTACAGCGTACTACTTAAGGGTCTTGAACAGCACATCGTGAGCACGCTGGCGGCAGCTCGAGGCAGTTCCGAAGACACAGTACGCACGTGGTTGTACGACGGGCTAAGTAGCGCTGAGGCTTTGTCTGAGCGCGGTGTCATCGACCAACTTGCCTACGACGATGAGGTCATTGACGAGGACCATCAAAAACTAGCAAGTATTCAACGCCTCCTACCCAAGCGGCGTTTGGCGTTCAGTAAGCGGGTCGCAGTGGTGAACCTCGAGGGGTTCATTACTACCGGTAAAAGTCAGCGCAGCCCCCTACCGCTACCTATTTTTGGCGATACTAGCGCTGGCTCCGACACAGTTGTGTCTACCCTGCGGCAGGTTGCTGAGGATGACAGTACAGCAGCCGTGGTGCTCTATGTGAATTCGGGCGGTGGATCAGCGCTTGCTAGCGACCTCATTGGACGGGCGGTTAGCAAACTGGGTAAACCCGTTGTCGCGGTGATGGGGCAGTTAGCAGCTAGCGGTGGCTACTACGTGCTCACCCATGCAGATCACGTGATGGCCGCACCCGTAACCATAACTGGGTCAATTGGTGTAGTGGTGGGTAAGTTTGTCTGGCAAGGCTTTAACGAACGCTATGACATTAGCACCGAGGTTATTTCAGAAGACCCACACGCAACCCTATTCAACAGCAACTTTAGCTTTAACGAAGCTGAACGGGACTTACTGACGCGCTCAATGGAAGCAACCTATGCACGCTTTACCAAGCGCGTGGCTGAAGGGCGTGGGTTAGATATCGAGACCGTCAACAAGATTGCCAAAGGGCGTGTTTGGACAGGTGAGGCTGCGCTCGAGCACGGCCTTATTGACAGCCTCGGCGACGTTCACAGTGCTATTGCTAAAGCCAAAGAGCTAGCTGGGCTGCCAGCAGGTGCTGCTGTTTACGCGGCTTCACCAGCTAAGACCTATCACTTTGCCAAAGCGAATGATGCCACGGCCGCACTAGCCATGATTCAGAGCTTGGGCAACCAACTCAGCACACCACAAACGTGGTTACTTGATCCTGAATTAGTGGGCTTGGGCAAGCACCTTTTTAGTCGTTAATAGCCTCACAATAATAGTTTTATGGCACAACCTCGCCACCCTGCCACATATTATCCTTGAGTTCATAGTGCGCTCTAATCTGAGGACGGCCTAGTTTGAGGTAGTCCACGTGGGTAGGCTGCACGGCGACAAGGGTAAAGTTGGCGGGTGGGTTGGGTTGCTGGGTCTCGAGCCCGCTGTATAACTTTCCTAATGCCTCAACGTTAGTATCAGCATCTGGTAAGTCCTCTGCCAAGTCCATAAGTGATGTGGCAGGCGCTGGTCCAAGCAGTAACGCCCGCCCGTCATTATTGAGCTTGTCCCACATCTTTTGACGATATGCCTGCCAAACGTCATCAGCAGGATGTGTATCATCTGCAAGGATGACGTTACCGCGCAAGCGAAACTGCTCTTTCGTTTTGTGCCAATACACATGTAACTCAGCAATAGCTTGCTTTTGTAATGCTGCGTATTTGTGCGAGCGTGTGTCGGTAAACAAATACGGCGTACCATCATCAGCTAAGCCGCGCAGGACAACGGTGCGCACTTCGGGTAAATCTTCGGATGACACCGTTGCTAGTTGCACGTAGCGCTGCCGTGCATTGCGCCAAAACGCCGTACGCCAGAGGGGTAGCCAAGCAGGGTGTTGAGCTGATTCAAGCAAAATCTAAAACTTAAAATACGTCACAGGCGATGCCATTGCGATCTGGGTCGAGGCCGTGGCGATCGCTAAAGGTGCCACCTGCGGCCTCAAACAAGGCTTGCGCTTCAGGTTGGGTGTCAAAGTCGGCGCAGGTGCGCAGTGGGTAAAACGGGTTATAGCGGACACTGCTGTAGACGGGTCGAGCCGTTTCAGGGAGGAGGCTCGAGCTATACCGTAGCGGCACCCGCATATACCGTGGCCCCAGCGCTGAACGGTTAGTGATGTTAGCAGCACTGCCCCCGGCATAACTTGCTATATTTGGCGCAACCCGCCCTGGCGTTACAGGCGCGTTAGTAAGTGCAATGGGTGATGTTTGCGTGTAGCCCCTCGCAAGCACGCGACTGGCACCTTCAAACGAAGGTGAGGGTAACGGTCCGTGACCTCCCGGTGGTACTAAACCGGACGGCACTAACCCGCCCATCCCCAAGCCAGATCCATCAAACTCACCGGGCACAATAAACTCGGGGCTAATGCTATCGTCAATGAGTCCAAAAGGCGTCATCACAGGGGTGGAATGTACAGGTGTTGTCGGCATCACCATTGGCATTACAGGAACAGCGGCAGGGCGCATTGGCACGGTCATCATCTGCGTCATCGGTGGCGTCATCATAGGTGTGACTGGCGTGACAGGTACTGATGGCGTCATCATCATTGATGTTGCGGGCGCTGGCGTCATAGGGGGTGGCGGTCTGAAGAACATTCCCTGCGGACTCACCAAAAATTCACCCGGCACAATAAACTCTGGGCTGATGCCCTCAAAAGGACTTTCGTAGGTTGTCACCACGAACGGTACTGTTTGTAATGCTGTGAGCCCAGTCATACCTTGACGAACAAACGCAGCCGGATTAGCAAAGCTAGCTGGGTCAGGCATAGGCATTTCGATGGGTGCACTCATGGGGACATCTTGCAAACTGACGTTCGCACTCGCGTAATTGGCAGCCGTGAGGCCGTCGTGATTGCGCAACGTTGGGTCAGCCCCAAGTTGCAACAAGCGCCGAGCCACGTCTGGATTGCTGTTATCCCGAGCAGCATACATCAGGGCCGTCCAGCCTTCACTCGTTTGGCTGTTAACGTGTGCGCCAGCTTCGACCAATGCGTTAATTACGTTTGGGTCGGGGTTATTAGCAGCAGCATACATGAGCGGCGTCTGCCCAAAGGCGTCTGTTGCATTGAGCATAGGCGCTTGCGCGGCTGCTAGGTCTTGTGGTGTGCCTGAACTTGCCAGTTGAAAGATGGTCTGGGCTTGGACCACGCTGAGTAACCCAATGAGGGCAAACACAGCAACGCGTGTTAAACGATACTGATGGACACATCTTGCAAATAATCTCAGATGATGTGTTGCACGTTGAACATTACCTCTTGCTACTTGCTTAAAGCGGTTAAATGTCGAGGTAGGTGTGATCATGGTTACGCCTCCTAGACTCGAGCCCTTCCTTCGCCACCCATTGTAGGCGATTTTTCACATTCGTGTGTGGGGTTGCGTGTGCAAAACATCACAAGCTCATCAATACCTCATCGTTGAAGCATGTAGGTTTCTTTAATTTCTCCTAACAACGCAGTGGGGAACGTGAATAAATTACGTTCCTTAACCGCTACCGCTGTCTATATCTCAAGATATAGACAGGAGATATTTACATCGCAAGACACACTGCAATATCCAACCTTGCTAGCGTTTACGATGACATTGTTTGGATGTTACTTGCACGACCTAAAAACGTGCACAGCAATCCTATTTGTTCTCAATTTTCTGCGCGATCGCGCTAGTTAAGGATATTTTATGCGTTATCTCATCGTTCTTTTAGTCGTTCTGGCAAGCACCAGCCTCGCCCAAACTTGCCCAGCACCAAGCGGTCAACCCCTCAACGTGGGTGTGCTACCCGTGCTCAACGCGTTACCGACCTATATTGCAGCTCAAGAAGGTTTGTACGAGCAGTACGGTGTCAACGTCAACCTAGTTGAAGTTAACAGTGCTCGAGACCGCACCATCGCTATGCAAGCAGGCCAGCTTGATGTGGGTAACAGTGATGTCGTGGCACATGTGCTGCAAGTGGCCAGCGGTCAAGATGTAAAAATTGTCCGTCACGATAGTTTTACGGCTGACTTTCGCTTTTTTTCCATTGTGGCGGGTGCGGCCAGTGGCATTACCACGGTGGATGAGCTTATCAGCGCGCTCGAGGACGACAGCGCTCAAATTGCCATCTCGCAAAGTACCCTCATTGAGTACCTTGCCACCGCCATGTTGCGGCAAGCGGGCTATGAACCCGAGGTAGATGACTACACCGAGGTCGCCGCAATTCCACTGCGACTCGAGCTTCTTGCTCAAGGTCAAGTTGCTGCAGCGCTCCTCCCTGAACCACTCACCACGTTGGCAACGGGCTTACAAGGTGGCACGGCTTTGCTAGATGATAGTGCGCTCGAGTTTGTTCCAGTTGCGCTCACCGTGAATCAAAACGTCATCGACGAACGCCCAGGGGATGTCTGCGCCTACTTGCGTGCCTACGATGACGCTGTGCAACTCATTAGCACTGACCCAGAAGCTTACCGCCAAAACAATGTGCGTGTACCTGACCCTGTTCGTGCCACCTACACAATTCCTCAATTTGCTGAGTTTCGTGTACCCAGTGAAACAGATATTGCTGAGGTGACTGAGTGGATGCTCGAGGTTGGCATGATTGACAGCGCACCCAGTTACGACGAACTTGTGGACGGTCAGTTTGTGACGGATAGCGAATAACTAGAATTGATGCTTGGGCTCGAGGCATGGTGATGATTCACATGTGCGTCTCGAGCCTTTCATCCAAAAGACAAACGTCACTTATCGCAATAAGATAGCCTCACCCTCACCGTGATTAACTCCAAAACCATCAGTACTTACTACCAAAGTTAAGTGTTAACCCCATAAATTCATGATCAGCGCTACCCTCAACCACCCTCATGTAACACCTGCCTCAACAACCATTGAGTCCTACCAAGACGGGCCAATTCTGCAGTTTTGTGATGTTAGCTTTGCCTATGCAGGCACGCCTATACTCGAAGGCTTCAACTGGCAACTTGACGCCGGGCAAACGTGGATGGTGCTTGGTCCCTCTGGCATTGGTAAAACGACGTTACTGTATTTGATAGCTGGGCTTAGGAGGGCGCAGGCAGGGCAGGTGGTGGTAGGGGGCGAGGTTGTCTCCAGACCACCAACCAACATAGGGTTAATGCTGCAAGATTACGGACTCCTCCCGTGGTACAAGGTTGAGGCAAACGTGGCGCTGGGCTTGCGGTTACGGGGTGTTGCTAGGCGCGAACGCGTTCGGCAAGCACGGGCGTGGCTCGAGGCTCTCGACATTGTCCACCTCGCTCACCGCTACCCTTTACAACTTTCTGGCGGGCAGCGGCAGCGCGTTGCTCTGGCACGGTTACTCGTCCTCAACCCCAGCATCATGCTGTTAGATGAGCCTTTGTCTGCGCTGGACGAACTCACTCGAGAACGTTTGCAACAGCAACTTTTTAACCTCACCCGCCATTCTGCCGATGCTCAAGATGATGCTCATCAGCGTACAACCGTGATGGTCACGCACAACATTGAAGAAGCGGTGTTACTTGGCACGCATGTTTTAGTGATTCCAGAAGCCACGCCTATCAGCAAGGCGACGGTACTGACCAGTCCTTTTGCTGGACAAACAACCTTACCAAGACGAGATGAACCCGCGTTTTTAGCGTTTAGCAGCAAACTTCGTCAACTTTTGGGATTAACTTAGATGGCACTTACAACACCCGAAAACGCACCTCAATCATCTCCAACCTGGTCACGCGGGCTTACCTTGAGTTTGCAGCTTGTGGGGCTAATTATCGTGTGGCACATTGCTGCGGTTCGGCTCGAGCGGCCTTTTTTACCCCCACCCACCGAGGTGTTCATCACCTTTTTACGTGAACTTATCGGCGACACAAGTTGGCAAGCTTTATCTGAGGCAACATCACTCACAAGCTTTTGGCAAGCTTTAGTAAGTACGCCACCTAGCGGACGTTTACTGTCAGACACATGGGCAAGTCTGCAGCGCATT
>CAZMCW010000078.1:2763-4749 GCA_964564405.1 uncultured bacterium | reverse complement strand
CCATCAGCACGTTTTGGGGGACGATTATTGCGGCACCTTTGGCCATTGCAGCAGCAGCCAACAAGACGCTGGATAAGCTCATCTCGCCGCTTATCACCCTACTTTACCCGGCACCTAAAATTGTCTATTTGCCTATCGTCATTTTCTTTTTTGGCTTGGGCGACCCGTCAATTATTTTTTTGATTAGCTTGATTATCTTTTTTCAAATTTATGTGATTATCCGCGATAGCGCCGCGCAAGTCCCAGCTCAAACGCTTGATTCAATGGACGCTCTTGGTGCCAGCCGCTGGCAAACCTTGTTGCATGTGTACTTGCCTGTGAGCTTACCGGCAGTTGTAACTGCACTCAAAATCAGTATTGGTACAGCCATTGCAGTGCTGTTTATTGCGGAGTCGCTGGGCAACACCAATGGCCTCGGCTATTACATCAACTCGTTACAACTCAACCGCTTCGCGTATACCAAGGTGTATGCGGGTATTGTGGCGATTAGTTTGTTAGGGTCGCTGTTATTTGGGGTACTCATGTGGCTCGAGCACCTCAGCAAACGCTGGCAGCGCCCTAATTAATCATCCAGCAATCACACAAGTACATCACAAGTCATACGGATAAAGGTTGATGCCTACAGCAGATAGACGGTAGTACGATGCATACGCGGTATCTGATGAAATCCCCCTTTCTCCCCTTCTCCCTTTCCCAAACGCAACAGCCAACATCAACCACTTGGTACAGCACCTCGCACAACTACGATGAAATGTACTGATAGCCTTCACTCGCACGCAAATTTAGTACCGCACCAGTCTCACCCACAAACTGCCGCATGATGACCTCACACTGCGTCGTCACAACCTCACCCAAACAAATGGCTGCTAAGGTTGGTCCCGCGCCAGACAAATAAACCGCTAGCGCGCCCACATCCACCAATTTCTGACGGCAGTTTGCCATGTTAGGAATAAGTTTTTCGCGGTAGGGTTCATGCAATACATCTTGCGACGCTACCCGCAAAAGTTCAGGTTTGTTTTGTGCCACCGCCAAACTCCACAGCGCCGTGCGGCTACTGGTAAACACCACATCACTGCGGGGGTACGTGCCTGGTAGAACAGACCTTGATTCACTGGTGAGAAGTTCAAAGTCCGGCACGGCAAACACAAGTTGCCAATCCTCTGGTAGCAGCAAGTGCTCACACAAGTAAGTTATGGGTTCTGCGTCGTTTGCTTGCTGGACGTTTGCGTGATAGCCTGCTGACAGAGTAAAGCCACCAAACACCGCTGGGGCAACGTTGTCTGGGTGTCCTTCTAAACGCGCTGCTAACTGAAATACGCCTGCTTGCCCTAAAGGTTCACCTAAGTGTTTATCGGCGAGTGCTGCGCCAGCTACCAGTGCCGCCGAGGATGAACCTAGCCCGCGCGCCAGCGGAATGGCATTGTGAACCTCAAAGGTAACGCTTGGTGCTTGCTCACCGAGGCTCTCATAAACTTTGCGAAAGCCTTCGTGGATGAGGTTGTCGGGGGTATCTGGTAAGGCAGGGCTAGCCTGTTCTGATGAATCTGTATCGTGATAATAAAAATGATCCTCCTCGCTCAGGGTCATCGTCACCTCGCAGTAGAGGGACACAGCTAACCCCAACGCATCAAAGCCGGGACCGAGGTTGGCACTGGTAGCGGGCACGCGGACAGCAAGCATCAAGCAGGCAGATTACCACAAAGTAATGCGCCACATTGCGCGTGTTATTTGGGTGGTTTGGGGGTGAGTTGCTCGAGCACCTGCGGCAAACTCTCAACTACATCGCTGGGGAGTGTACCCACACCTTTTACATACCCCGCCCGCTTGCCTGCCCGCCCGTGCACATACACCCCAGCACACACACAGTCAAACAAGTTAATGTTCTTTGGCTGTTGCGTCCACGCTGCAAGTAGCGCCCCCAACACACCCGCGAGTACATCCCCAGAACCACCTGTAGCCATACCCACGTGTCCTTCCGTGCTAATA
>CAZMCW010000078.1:0-2721 GCA_964564405.1 uncultured bacterium | reverse complement strand
TGATGTTCTTCTACATCATCTTGTTGGCTGATGTTGGCAATAATTGTCGTAGCCCCTTTGATGACAACCACTGCACCCGTTTGCGTTGCTAAGGTGATGGCGGCATCTAGCGGGTCATCGACCACGGCGGCTGTACTGATGTTTAACAACCGCGCGGCTTCACCAAGATGTGGCGTCAGAACAGTTACTTGATGTTGCTCACGCCGTGCTCTAAGCGCTTTCTGCCAAGCTGCACCACCTGTTAATGCACTTGCGTCCAGCCCCAACGGACCTGCTGAACTGAGAATAAGTTCAGGTAAATGTGCTTCTGCGTTTGCGTCTAACCCCGGCCCAATAACTGTGACGCCTGTACGTTTGTCGGGTAAGTCTTGCAAGGTTGTGACAGGATTATCTTTCCAGTTAAGCGGTTCCATGACAACCTCTGGCCACAAGCCTTCGTAGTGTGTTTCAGCGGCTAACGTCACCAATCCCGCACCAGCTCGCAGTGCTGCATGGCAAGCTAGTGCTGCTGCCCCTAAATACCGTGCTGAACCTGCTATAACCAACACAGTACCAGCCCTGTACTTGTGGACATCTGCTGCACGTGGCTGCAAACTTTGCGTGACGAGATCATCATCTAACAAAGTGATGTTGGCACGGTGGGCGTCCAGCACATCTGCAGGCAAGCCGATGTCGACAATGAGCTGCTCACCAAAGGCTGCTCGAGCAGGAAAAAGTGCACTCGCTAGTTTTGCGCCTGCCAGTTGCACGGTGAGGTTCGCGTGTACGTGCGGACCAAGTAACCGCCCAGTGTCCGCGCTAATACCACTGGGTACGTCCACACTGATCACAGGATGTCCTGCATTGTTGATGCAAGTGACAAACTCTGCCAGTTCACCTTCCAGCGAACGGTTTAAGCCACTCCCAAATAGAGCATCCACAACCACACAGCCAGGTGTGAGGGCAGCAGTTAAGCTATCCAAAGTTAGCGTTTTACAGGGCACGCTGAGGACGCAAGCGCGGCGCATGGTGCCGGTGTCATTGCCCAGAAGCACGTAGTCATCTGTAGCAAGTTCCAGCACCTGCACGCGTAGACCCATCCGTGCCAAATAGCGAGCAGCACCGTAGCCATCCCCCCCGTTGTTGCCTTTGCCGCAGAGCACTAACACGTGCGTGCAACCATTGCGTTCAGCAAAAGCTTGGGCGTGGTCAGCAACTTGTCTGGCAGCAGCGTCCATGAGGAGCAGGGAAGCGATACCTGCCTGCATAGCGGTTTGGTCAGCAGCGCGCATGTCGGCAGCGCGGAAGAGGTTCATAGAGGTATCGTAACGTGGATGGGTGGGGGAGGTTGGGGGTTAGAGATGCTCGAGGCAAGTGTTCACGTTTTTAGTAACTGCCTAATTTACTAACTGCCTGGTGAATATCAAGCCTCACATCTTTAGCAAGCAACGACAATACGAAGTTAAACGTATTACTGCTTAGACGTTCACTTAAACGTCCACCACAAACTTAACTGTGGTGGACGTCAATGGTTACTAATAGCAGTTCCAGGATCAGTTCTCCCACACTGGGTGGGTCGATGTCTACTCCCCTAGGTCACACACGCAACTGCCACAGGCAGTTACACGTGGAAACGCTGTAAATTTAGCGTCTAGTCAAGCATCACCTGAAGAGGCGTTTCAAACTCGGCTAAGCGTGGGGTTGGCCCGTCGTATTGCGGTTGAATAGTATTGCCAGGTGCAGCTGGGGTGGAGTTAACGTTAGGCGCAATGTCACCTGCACCATACAAACTGCCGCCAAACACACCTACGTACAGGTCAATTGCGTCAGGTTTGGCATCTAAGCCCAACGACGCCCACGGAATGGCCACTTCGCTGGCAAAGGCAAATTCATCTTCACCCGTTGATGCCGTTGCAGTAATACCTGCTTCGGACATGGTTTCTGTAGTTGACACGAGTCTACGTACATTAGGCCCGCCGCCGCCATCTTGCGCGATGATGGCATCAATGCCAGCGGTAAACGTGGCCCACTTGGCAAACACATCTAGCTCGTTCATAGCTTCTATACCGCCATCAACACTGTCTACAAAGACGATCATCGCGTTGCCACTCTCAGCGCGGTAACGGTAACCCAAATAGAGGTAGTCATCGTCAGCATCGACATACATATCAATAAAGAGGTTGTTGGCACCAAAACCAAAGTCAAAGCCTTCGGGTCCGTTGACCAGTGCAGGCGCGCTGTCCCAATCGCTTAAATCCCCGTCGATGGTGTAGCGGGTGGCGGGTGGAGCTAGCTCGAGCGTCACCTCACTAGCCGGAGCCATAACCTCGAGGCTGGCATTCGTTAACCCTGGCGCACTCGCGGTCAAGGTTGTTGCCGTGTCAGATGGAAGCGGCAAGTAAAACGTACCGTCATCAAACGTGAACGCAAAGTAGAAACGGTCGTCTAGGTCAGCGTCTATCAATGCATTTGCTACGGGTGCATCCAAACTTGTGACTATACCCGTCACGGCGGCGTCCGGCATCCCTGGTGGCAAGCCTTCAATAAAGTTGTACACGCCTTCGTAGTTCAGCGTGGACTCATCTAATAAAAGGGTGCGGTTGTTGGTGCCGACGCCTTCGTAGCCGCCATTTTTGGCAGTAGCTGCGTCATTGGCAAACTTGAACGAGATTTCCCGGAAGAGGGGGAGCTCGAGCGTCGTCTCATAAAACCCGCGCTCACCAGAAACAGGGGTCATGGGGT
>CAZMCW010000077.1:10166-15233 GCA_964564405.1 uncultured bacterium | reverse complement strand
AGACTTTTTCTTGTTTCAGCTTACGTTTTTCTTTTTGGTGAGTATTTCAGTGGGTGGGGTTGGCTCCATCACCGGAGTACTTCTGGGTACCGCGCTAGTGGTGTTTGTACGGCAATATGGCGACCCGCTCGAGCAAGTCTATTCACTAGACACTTGGGTACGCTTTGCTGGGGTTGTGCTTTTATTAGCAGGCGCTGGGCTCATGCTTTACCGCTCTTCTAATCGCACGGGGCGGCGCTTACCTAAAGCTGCTAACTTGTGGGTCGTTGGAAGTGTACTAGCGTTGGTCTTTTTAGGCTTAAACACCAACTACGGCGCGCTGGGAACATGGCTTGATCAGTTTGGACGCGGTGCGTATCTGTGGGCGGCACTGCCTTTGTTGCTAGTAGCCTCGAGAACCTTAGTCAGTTCACAAAAGCGCTTTTACCTTGATCTTGCGGCTGTCCTAAGTTTTTTGGGGCTCATCGTTGTGGTAGGTAGCATTGCTGGCAATACTTGGGCAACTAACTTGACCCTAGCACCCTTGGCACTACTCATCTTTTTACCTAGTGAAACGGCGGCTCGAGCAGATGTTTACTGGTTTGGTGCCCTTGGTCTTATTGCGTTGCTGCTAGGTTCAGTGGCCATTGACCTCGGCGTCTTACAAACAACTTTTAGAGGTTTTGGCATTCGGGCTATCTTTTTGTCGGTACTTTTAACGGTGACCATGATTTTTAGACCCGAAGGTATTTTAGGGCGGGCTGAGTTTAGCTGGGCCTGGCTTTTTAACGAACGCCGCGACAAACCCAACGAAGAAGAACGCGCCCAAGATGCTTGGCTTTCCAACCCCGAACTTAACAAGCAAGCAGCTCAGGAGCCAAGCTAATGTCACTACTTGAAATTAACAATGTCAGCAAATCGTTTGGCGGGTTAAAAGCTACCAAAGACCTCAGTATGCACGTTAGCGAGGGTGAAATTGTCTCGGTAATTGGGCCAAATGGTGCGGGTAAAACAACTTTGTTCAACCTTATTACCGGAGTTTATACGCCAGACACAGGCGATATACGCTTTCAAGACCAATCGCTTGTAGGCCGCAAACCCAACGAAATTGTCAATATGGGTGTGGCTAGAACCTTCCAAAACTTGCGACTGTTTATGAACTTGTCTGTGCTGGACAACGTGCTCATTTCCCAGCACCACGACCTCAAATCTAACTGGTTAGGTGCTATGTTGAGGTTGCCAGCTTACCGCCGAGCTGAACGAGAGATGCGCGCACAGGCCATCGAAAAACTGGCCTTTTTTGGGCCTAGGCTAATGAGCTTCCGCTTACATCAACCAGTTTATGTATTGTCGTATGCCAACCGCCGCCGCACCGAGATGGCACGGGCCATGGCTACGGGTGCCAAAATGTTGTTACTCGATGACCCTAGCGCGGGCATGAATCCTAAAGAAACTGCTGAAGTCACCCAGATTATCCGCCGCATGCGCGACGAAGGCGGGTACACTATTTTGCTGGTTGAACACAAAATGAATTTGGTCGGCGACATCAGTGACCGAGTTGTCGTACTGGATTACGGCGAAAAAATTGCCGAAGGTAATTACCAAGATGTGGTCAGCGATTCCAAGGTTATTGAAGCCTATCTAGGTAAAAAAGCTGAAGACAACGGTCAAACAGATGAGGTAGGTATATGAACGATGTGACTAACGACGCGGTAAACACGTCTGCAGATACGACAGCGCAGATTGTCACACCAAATGCTGAACCTGTAAATGCTGAACCTGCAAATGCTGAACGTGATATAGCGCCTGCTCCAGAATCTGCGGGTGATGATGCGTTTACCCATGTGGACCCGTTGCTCGAGCTGCGCCGAGTCACCACTCACTACGGGCCTATTCGTGTGCTGCACAATGTGGATATGGTCATTTATCCTGGTGAGATGGTCTGCCTTTTAGGTGGCAACGCGTCGGGTAAATCCACCACGCTTAAAACTATTTTAGGTGTGGTACGTGTAACCGAAGGTGAGCTGCGGTTTCGAGGCGAACGCGCGGACAACCTCACCATTGCTGAGCGTATTCAACACGGTATGGCCGTGGTACCTGAAAATCGGCGCATTTTTCCCAAGATGACCGTACGCGAAAACCTCGAGATGGGTGCTTACCTTCGCAATGACCGCGCTGCTATTCGTGAAGATATGGACTACGTGTTTACACTATTTCCAAGATTATCTGAACGCATTGACCAACTCGGCGGCACTATGTCCGGCGGTGAACAGCAAATGTTAGCGATGGGCAGAGCGCTTATGAGCCGTCCCAAGCTTATCCTCATGGATGAACCGTCGATGGGACTTGCGCCGCTATTTGTCGAGCGCATTTTTGAAATCATCAAACAAGTAAACGAACGCGGCATCAGCGTGTTTGTGGTTGAGCAAAACGCCAACGTGGCCTTGTCGATAGCTGATCGGGGTTACGTGCTACAAACGGGTGAGGTTGTTTTGTCGGGTCCAGCTCAAGACCTCTTGCACAACGAAGCGATGAAGCGTGCGTATTTAGGTGAGGTGTAAGACAGCCACAAGATTCATGAAAAAGTTATCTACTCTATTAAATTAATGCTGAGCTAGCTAATAGCTGCAACATTATCTGAGGTGAGTATGCTGATGCGGGCATATCATCTCAGTTCTTGTTTGGGTTTAGTGGTATAGGACTCTCTTGACAGCATCAGTTGAACAGTTGGAAAAAACCTCTTAACCCGTTCCAGACGTTGTTTTTAAGGGTGCGCACACAAACAACAAACTTATTCGTGAAGTCTGCTACACTTTACAAGATTTATTAATTAATCTTAAGGGGTTAAGGTATGAACCAAAACGAAACTTCACAGCAAAATGTTGTCATCGGTCGTTCGGGGCGTGCAGGAAGTAAACCTGTAGAAGTGGTTACACCCGTTCTGACAATGGAAGAAGCTGCTGTAAAGCTGGAAGCACAACGCGCTCAGGAAGATGAAGTAGCTAAATCAACAAGAGCATCTGCCAGCGCTCAAAACGTACCTTCTTCAAAAGACACCAGTAAAGAAGTTTGGGCTGCTGATCAAGAAAAGCGTAACAAGATCATCAAACAGCTACAAGCTGAGCAAAATCTACCCTTAGCTGTTGTTATGGGTGCAGTCGCTTCGGTTGTGGGTGCCCTAATATGGGGTGGCATCAGTGTGGCATCGGGCTATCAAATTGGCTACATCGCAGTACTTGTTGGGCTGTTGGTTGGTTTTACGGTAGGTTATTTTGGTAAAGGTGTTGATCCGGTGTTTGGCTTTGTGGGCGCAGGATTTGCGCTATTAGAGTGTTTTTTAGGCAGCATTGGTGCTGTTTATGGTGTGCTAGCTCAAGAACTTGACGTCTCCATCGGTGAAGTCAGACAGCTAATGTCTGTGTTAGACATCAGTATTTGGGATGTTTACCGAAGTGGTTTTGGTGTCATAGATGTTGTCTTGTACGGACTTGCAGCATATTACGGCTACAAGTTTTCATTTCGCAAGATTGATATCGCATAATTGATGTGACTGATGTTGTACTACAGCAAGTATGGTTGGTATTTCGAGGTTTAAACCCATGAGGCACCATCTGACAAATAACCGCATTTATGGAGACGTTGTCACGAGATAACGTCTCCATCTCATTGCTTGACATCTATCACAAACATTAGCCAAAACCAAGGTTAAACTTTTGGAGTTTGCAAGGTTTTGTGTAAATACCTGCTGAAGCAGGTCTATCTTGCAAGTGAAACTCATGAATCATAAGGACACGTCATGGCAATCATCGTGCAGAAATATGGTGGGACAAGTGTTGGCGACCTCGAGCGCATCGCCAAAGTAGCTACCCGCATCAAACGCAGTGTGGATGCAGGACATCAGGTAGCTGTTACCGTTTCAGCTATGGGCCATACAACCGATAGGCTCATTGCAACTGCCAAAGAAGTTAGTACGCGCCCTAATAAGCGCGAGCTAGACGTACTTATGTCTACGGGGGAACAGCAGTCGATGGCACTGCTATGTATGCAACTGCACGCGAATGGCGTACCCGCGAGGTCGTTTACCGGCTTACAAGCGGGCTTTTTGACCACGGAACAACACGGCAACGCCCGCATTTTAGAGGTTAATCCAGAGCGCATTTTGGATGCGTTTACTGAAGGTGTGCAGGTAGCAGTAATTGCTGGATTTCAAGGACAAGATAATGCGGGTAACATTACAACCTTTGGGCGGGGCGGTTCAGATACAACGGCGGTTGCCATTGCTGCTGCTCTCAATGCAGACACCTGCGAAATTTACACAGATACTGAAGGTGTTTATACAACTGATCCGCATGTGGTACCCACAGCAACCAAAATAGACAAGATCGACTACAGTGAGATGCTCGAGCTAGCTAGTCTAGGTGCAACTGTCTTACATCCACGTAGTGTGTGGTATGCCCGCCGCTATGGTGTCAATATTCATGTGCGGTCGTCTTTTTCGTATAATTCTGGTACGGTGGTGACAAACTTGGCTGGTGAACTTAGAACCGACAAAGCAGTAACAGGTGTAGCCCTTGACTGCGATCATGCGCGTATTAATGTGTTGGACATTCCCGATGAACCGGGTGTGGCAGCGCGTATCTTCAAAGCTCTGGGTGAAGCAGGTATCGCCGTAGACATGATTATTCAAGGCGTGCCGGGCCAACCCAGTTCGCAGCAGATGTCGTTTACGGTTAGTCAAGATGTTGTTCCTGATGCGCTCGAGGCTGTAAACACCGTGCTAGACGATATAGGCGGTCATGCCCAAGCAGACGATGACGTTGCCAAGGTGTCTATTGTGGGGATTGCCATTGGTTCCACACCAGGCATTGCTGGCAATATGTTTGAAGCCATTGCTTCAGTAGGTGCCAATATTGAAATGGTCACGACCAGCGAAGTGCGCGTATCTGTGGTGATTCGTGCAGCCCAAGCTGAAACTGTCCTTAAAGCGGTACATCAAGCTTTTGGGTTAGATACCACTGCAGGCTAGCGAGTATCTGTAGTCTGTTTGGTAAGCATGAAATACATACGCGCTTAGTGACCTTGATGCTA
>CAZMCW010000077.1:8870-10066 GCA_964564405.1 uncultured bacterium | reverse complement strand
TGACCTCGAGGCTAGTGACCCTGAGAGTCCATCTGAAAAGGTTCATATTAGGTATCAACTAGCCATATCTGCTAATACGAACAACGTCCTACACATTAGTTGAAATCGTTTAGCTAAACCATATTTGTTCTTCTGAAAGACTGTTTGGACAGCCTCTGAGACTGATAACCCCGAGACTAATGACCCCAAGTGATCCTGAGACCAACAACCTCGAGACATGCTTCAGGGAGTTGTCTTTGTAAGCTTGGTAGTGATATTGCTACTACGGCATTGCGTTACATCGTGATTTTGGCGTGAAGTTGTCTTTGTAAGCTTGGTAATGATATTGCTGGAAACACATTAATCAATGAACACACGAGTAGCAGTTATGCCAAAAGTAACCAGTTAACTGGAAGGGCCATGTGATGATGCACAAATTTATGACCAGGTTTATTGTTATACGCAGTTTACAGATTGTGATTTTAGCTGTACTAGCTGTCAGCGTGCTGGCAAGTTGCGATGAAGGTAACGGTGCTGAGTTAGGGCGTTCGGTCTACGACCACGTTGTGGGTGAACCTGATTTATCTCTTTTAGAAGAGGCAATTAACCTCACTAACTTACTAGACCAGTTTGCGTTTGATAACCCCGAAGGGCGCGACTACACTATTTTTGCCCCTACTGACGACGCAGTTGAAGCGTTTTTGCAATCACAAGGTGCAAGCAACTTGACACAACTTGACCCTGAGGTACTGAGTGACGTGCTCAAATACCATATTGTGCGCGACAGTTTGAGCAGTGAAGACTTGATTGATACCGATGATGTTATTACGGTACAAGGTAGTAGTTTAGACATCACAGGTGACGATGCTGAGAGCCTCGAGGTCAACGGCATCAACCTCACTAGTGACATTGACAACAGCCTCGACAACGGCTTCGTTCACGAGATTGACGGCGTGCTTGTCCCGCCAAGTGACTAAGTTCAACTGTAGTGACTCAACGCTAATTTTGCATATTTAACTTGGACGGTCAAAACATCAGCTTAGCGGTGTTTTGACCGTTTGATGTTTATGAATGGGCTTAGGCGTGTAGTTATATAGCCATGTTATTTGCAATAGCGCTACTTGCAATGGCATTATTTGCAATGGCATTATTTGGTAATAGCATCATTTGCGATAAAACTATTCGGGATAGCGTTAGTTGCGATGCCATCATTTGCA
>CAZMCW010000077.1:0-8770 GCA_964564405.1 uncultured bacterium | reverse complement strand
ATGCCATCATTTGCAATGACATCACTTGTGATAGCGTCATTTATGAGGGCGTCATCTTGTAAGCTGTTACGGTCAGTAAGGTCAATGTAGTGAAGGCTAATTGTTCACTGTGCCGTCCACTAGGTAGGCTACGGCTGTGATGCAAAGTGGTTACGAAATTGATCAGGTATTTGTTCGCAAGCGGTCGGGGCGTTATGAACTGTTAGTTATCAGCTTGGACCCGAGCGGCGCACAACGGCGTGAAACGTTATTTTATGATGTTCCCAACAAGCTTACTGCTGTGCAACGAGCAAGCCGTCACATGGCAAGTCGTGGTGATACTGAGCGAGTAGACAAAGTGCGCTTGCGGGTTGAAACGCGTGGCAGCTTACACGACGATGCCAGCCTCAAACGCGCGTTTATTGAAACGTTTAAAAGTGTTTATGACGACCTAGATGATGACATCTTATGAAGTTGGCGACGCTTGCTTACGTCCGGCGTATTCACAACGGCACGCCACAAACACTCATGCTCCATAAACAGCGTCCTGACGATTACCATCAAGGTAAGTGGAACGGTTTGGGTGGTAAGTTTGAAGTAGGTGAAGCGCCAGAAGACTGCTTGGTCAGAGAAGTATTTGAAGAATCTGGGTTGACGGTAGTGCAAGCAAGTTTGCGCGGATTTATTACCTTTCCAGATTTTGACGGTCAAGATGACTGGTACACGTTTGTGTACACGGTTGAAAAAACAACTGGCGAACCATGTGCGTCTGCTGAGGGTAGCCTCGAGTGGATTGATGACAGCAACTTACTCAACCTCAATTTATGGATAGGAGACCGTATATTTATACCTTGGCTTTACGATGAACTAGGCGGTGACTCGAGCAACGCAAGGTTTTTTTCGGCAACGTTCAGATACAAAGCGGGAGTATTTCAAGATCACGATGTTGTGTTTTATGGGCAGGTTGGGCAAGCGGAACTACCATCTGCAGATGCAGTGGCCACTAAGCTAGAGTCATGACAGATGTAAGTACGCATGTGGCATCAAAGTACCCAACATCGGTAAACAAGGAGCCGTTAGTGTTGTCCAAAACGCTCGTGCTTTACGACGGTGATTGTGGGTTTTGTCAGTGGTCGGTCAATTTAGCGCTCAAGCTCGACCGAGAAGATAGGCTCGAGCCGCGTCCGTTACAAACGCCGGGGTTGCTTGGGCAACATGGTATCGCCCAGCAAGATGCTGAAACTGCGCTGCACGTTGTCACCCCACGTGGTCAAGTCGTGCGCGCTGGGGGGGCTATGCAAGCTATCCTCTGCGAGCTACCGTTATGGCGTGGTGCACAAGTTTTGTGGTGGGTGCCAGGGTTTGACAAGTTAGCTGATTGGCTTTACATGCGTGTAGCAGGCAACCGTCATGTGTTGGGTAAATTGCTATTACGCGTTGGCATTTCTGAAGCGCAATGCCAAGTTTCGTATAAATCATGACGCTCCTGAACTATGACAACCTCAACAAACTTGCTTGGAGAGTAAGCACAATTAGCTCAATTCAAAAACTTAAACATCTCATCTCAACTAAAGGTCTACTGAAATAAGACAACTTAATGTGGGTACGTTGGTTGATGCGTGTAGATTGGAGTAATGCGTGCACGTCGGCAACATTTGCCTCAACCGTGTACAAACCATGAGGGTGATACGCTTGGCGATGTTTGTTATGCTCTACTGACTTCGCTATACTTAAATAAGGTTGACCATGACAAAATTAATGACAAAATGCGCTAAAAAATATGTGACGTATGTACTTTGTTCGTTCGTTGTAATTGGCCTGCAAGATGGCTGGGCACAACAGCCTTTTGAAGCACAACAGCCTTCTGAAGCACAACAGCCTTCTGAACAAGTGCAGTCGTCATTGGATGCTGCCCTTGCTGAGCTAGCTAAGCTTTCTATCAACAATGCCTCAGGTGATGTGCCAGATGATGTACTAGGTGATGTGTCAGATGAAACACTAGATAATGCGCCAGATGGTGAAGAAGATACCATACGCGAAATTGTCCCTGAAACGCCCTCAGACAGTGATGATTTAGCGGCACCTACAACAGGTAGTGAGGCAGACAACCCAACAGACAACGTAGTAGCTGATCCGCTACCAGCAGTAGATGTCATTCCAGGACTAACCACCTCACCGGACGCTTGGCCGGCTGTATTTAGCGACGAAGCCAAAGCTTTGCTGGCTGAAGCTGAAACAACCGCAGCTCGCGCGTACACAGCTTACGATACACATACGCCAGACCGCCCCCTATGGCGTGAAACGTTGCAACTTGCTCGTCAAGCGCGTCAATTAGCCCCCAAACGCACTGAACCAGTACGCTTTTTGGCAGAGATTTATTTAATTACCGAGTGGTACGCGCGCTCATGGGAAACGTGGCTCGAGTACATTGATCTAGGTGGCGAGCTAGACACCAGCGTACTTACCCAGCTTAGTATCGCCGGTAAAAACATTGGCTATTTGAGCTACCAACAAGAAAATTTGGACAGAGCGGAAGTGTTTTTTGGAGAGGTTTATGAGCTTAATCCAGAAGATACTGAAGCCCTGATGTGGTTGGGACGGCTCAACTTTGAACAAGCTGACCCGGCAGCGGCGTTGCCCTTTTGGCAAGAAGCTGTACAGCGCAACTTGCGCCACCCGCAAGCTCAAACAGCAGCTTATTTTTTGCAGCGTACTCAAAGCCAACTTGTTTACGGTATAGACGCAAGTAACGCGTTTTACGAAGGATTTGAAGCTTACGAGCGCGCTAATCTAGAAACTGCCCTCACCGGGTTTGTGCGTGCTATCAACCTCAACGACGCTTACCGGCCCGCCTTAAAAATGGCCGGACGGGTCAACTTAGAACAAGGTAACCTTGCCCAAGCGCGCCGCTTTTACCGTCAAGCAGCAGCCGTTGACGCGCTCGCTGACGAGCCCAGCTACTTTCGGGCAGCAGATATAGACGCGAGCCGCTATGGTGAAGATGCCGCTACTACCTTTCAAGCAGGTGTGCGCGCGTTTGAGGCTAACAACCTAGCAGCAGCCCGCCGTGAACTCGCGAGGGCAACCGCACTTCGTTCAGATTATTCAGCAGCGTGGTTGTGGCGCGGTTATGCTGAGTTTGAACAAGGCAATTTGCAAGCAGCAGTCAACGCGTTTCGGCAGGTAGCACGGCTCGAGCCAAGCAATGCCAGTTTTACGACTGTCTTAGGGCAAGCGCAAGCCCAGCTAGCTGCTATTCAAGCAGCCCAAGCAGCCCAAGCAGCGGCCCAAGCAGCTCGAGCAAACACCATTGCTGCTGTACCTGCAAACCCTGCCAACGGCCTAGGCCCAAACCGCGATCCCACCATCATTGACGTGCCTTCGTTACCGAGCGGTGATCCCCTAGTACTCTTAGATGTTACCTATACTCACAATGGCAATTTTGATTTGGACACAGGCGTGTCTACCGGCACGCGGGCGTTTACGTTTTTAGAAGTGCCTGGGCGAGTGCCAAGCAACTTAACTTTCCCCGTAAACTATGCAGCGGGGACACTTTACCAGCGGCTCGAGGTACGCACTAAGCCCAGCGGTTTTCCCGTGCGTTATCAACACTGCTTATTACAAAGTGAGCTTGCTTTTCGTGGTGACAACCTGTCGTCTGTATCTGCTTGTAGCGATGCTAACGGCCTCACGTTTACCGGTCCAGGTGTGTACGAGCACGTACAACCTCTAAGCGCTTTAGCTAGGGCTGGGTCGTTTAATTGGCAACAGCGCATAGGCAGGCAAGTACTTATTTTACAAGACCAACAAGGCTTCCCAGTAGACAACCGTTATGGGTTTAACGACAAGTGGTATGCAAGTCCTATTTTTAGTTTGTATTATCCCATGCAAATCCGCTACACAGCGGTACTTGTGCCTGCTGGCGGGCAGTTTATGGGTTGGCCCTAGACTTTGTTTGGGTTGATACGTAAGATGTCTTGCACAATAAGCCCAAAAACCATCAAACACAAACTATCAAAGGCAAAGTACCAAAGATAAAGTACCAAAGGTCAAAGTACCAAAGGCAATGTCACAGACAAAGAAACCGGTAAGCAGTTGATAAAACTTTGATATTCCCCAGCCTAAACGAAATAAACAAGATTATTATACCTGAGTCGCAGATGATTAATGGGTGTTCAATACTAGATTGAAGGAACAATGTCTTAAACGAAGGGACAATGTCTTAAACGAAGGAACAATGTCTTAAACGAAGGAACAATGTCATAGGCTTCATCGTCTAAGGGTATACTCTGGCTACGCCGTACTATGTGAACACGAGCGTTTTGCAGGGTACAACGTGCCACGCAAAAATCACTTTGGTATGAATCAGCTAAACAAAAAGTTTAACAACAACTGCAACTTTGCTTACCTGACTAGGTCAGGTATACTGAACAGATGCAGCCGCCTTCTAAGTTCACTGTAAACCCGCCAGATTATGCTGCGCGCCAAGCTAAACTAGCGCAGCTCGAGTGCGACGTCCTTGTGCTGGTTCCAGGTGCGTCGCTCAAATATTTTACGGGGTTAGATTTACACCTTTCTGAACGGCCTATACTGGTGTTTTTCGGTGACTTTGGCACGGCTGCTATTGTGCCAGAACTCGAGCAGTCACGTTTTGAAGCTCGCACAGACTTAGCCATTAGGTGTTTTCCATGGCGCGACGAACAAGGTTACGTAAGTGCGTTTCAAGCTGCTGTGCATGACCTTGGGCTGACAATCTCAACATGCCGTCTAGGTGTAGACGGCATGACCATGCGCGTTACAGAGTACCTAGAGTTACAAAAAGTTTCCCCTAAGCTCACCATACAACCCGTTGAGCGCGGTCTTATCGCTATTCGAGCGCGCAAAGACGCAACTGAAATTGCAGACCTCAAACAGTCTATTGCCATTTCAGAACGGGCTTTACACGCTGTCTTTGCTAACCTCAGCTCAGGCATGACTGAACGCGACATTGCCCGCGCCCTCGCTGATGCACTTAATGCTAACGGTAGTAAGCAACTTAGCTTTGCGCCGCTAGTTCAACTAGGTGAAAACAGCGCGTTTCCACATGGAACTATTTCGGATAGAGCACTTAAAAAAGATGATATTGTGCTGATTGATTTTGGTGGGTGTTACCAAGATTATCCAGCAGATATCACCCGCACAGTTTGTTTTGGAAAGCCGTCAAAAGAATTTGAGGCAATATTTGCAGCTGTCCTCGAGGCTAATCTTGCAGCACTTGACGCAAGCGGTCCAGGCGTACCCATGCAAGACGTTGACCGAGCTGCTCGGTCGGTCATTGAAGCAGCAGGCTACGGTGATTATTTTAGTCACAGAACAGGTCACGGTCTTGGCTTAGACGTGCATGAACCCATTCCACAACTCGCCGAAGGTGTTACCGACACGCTTGAACCAGGTATGGTTTTTACTGTTGAACCTGGTGTGTACATTCCTGGTCTTGGTGGTGTTCGGCTCGAGGATGATGTTTGCATCACCGAGACAGGCGTAGAAGTTTTAACCCACTTCCCAAAGCAGTGGCAACTACCAGCCACCTAAATTTATTGAGGTTGTAGCATGGACATTAGGCAGCGTTCGTATAAGGCTCAAAGCAACTACAGATTGTGTAATACAAGTGCAAAACTGTTAGCAGTTCCAGGATTGGTTCCCCCACACTGAGTGGGTCGATTTCTATTCCCCTAGGTCGCGCGCAACTGCCTGTGGCAGTTACTCGTGGAAACGCTACAAGTACAAAACTGTGTAACCCAAACAAAACTAATGGCTAAACTAAAAATCACTACACAATTGGTTATGATATAATGGACGATGTGGCAAAACCACCTCAAACACCTGCAGCAAAGTCAACCGACACACCATCTTTAGATACGTCACCTTCAAATAAAGTATCTTTAGATGAAGCGTCACCATTAAAAGGTGTAGGGTCAGTACAAAGTTACGATCAGCATGCTGACAAAAATTACTTTGGTCACAACTCTGCTAACGACAACACAATTTTACCAGTCGAACCAGGTCTCAAAAAGACGCTCGAGCGCGTGCTCGAGATGGACGTATTAACTCTAGCTGACCTCAATAACCCCGAGCGTCAGACGGCATCAGCAGATGCCCAAACTACCCAACAACAATTGGTAGCTGGTGACTCTAACAAAGACTCAAGTGAAAATATAGATAAAGACCTAAATAAAGATATAGGTCAATTACCAGCAACCCGCCCACAGCAGCATCAGCTTAAGCCAGCAGATTTAATTGCCAAAATTTCAGATGTTGAGACCATTGCGGACAATTACAGCCGTCTCAAGCAGCTTAATGAATTAGCTTGGTCACTTGTTAAGGTGGCACGTGCTGCTAGCGATATTGAGCAAGCTAAAACTTTGGCTAGCCGCGCTAAACACTTAGCAGAAAGCTTACGTGACACCAGCGAGCTTGCCCAAAGCTTGCGGACCCTTGGTGTTTGTGAAGCCAAACAGCACAACGACCAAGCAGCCACCCAAACGCTCTTAGAAGCGTACAAACTAGCGCAACGCAACGCTGACGAGCAAACCGAAATTGACGCGTTGCGTTATTTAGCTAATAGTTATTACAACCTCGGTGACTACACCTTGGCACTTGCTCACAGCCTCGAGATCCTCGAGCTATCGCGGCGTTTATTTGACCGCCATGCTGAAGCGTTTGCATTTAACCTCATCTGCAAAACGCAAATCACCATCGGTTCGTATCATGAATCACTTGAAAACGCGTTGCGTAACCTTGAACTGCTCGAGTCAATAAACAGCTCTTATGAAGAAGCATTTCATTGTTATACCAACTTGGGCCTCACCCACCGTCATTTGGAGAGTTTTGACCGCGCCCACTACTTTTTTCGTAAAAGTTTAGATGTTGCTGAACGCGGTCAGCGCTCTTGCCTCAAAGCTGAAGCGCTAGCCAATCTAGCAGATACGTACAACTTGCAAGATGAGCACACCCTAGCGTTTGCCATGCTAGACCGCGCCCGCGACCTGTTAGAAACTTGCGATGACATCACGGTGTCTGCCCGGACGCTTATCAGCATTGGTGCTACCTTAATTAAAGAAAACAAGTTAGACGCAGCTTTACACATGTTGCAACGTTCGCTGAGTTTGCTAGAGCAAACACCCCACGTTCACCAACAAATTTGGGCGCTAGAGTACATTGGTGAGGTTCACCTCAAACAACAAGACTACCAACTGGCATTGCACTACTTTATGCAAGTGCTTAATTTGGCTGAAATCAGTGGTTCAAAAAAATACATTTACCGTGTCCACTATTGGTTTTCACAAACTTACGAATCCTTGGGAGATACCGGTAAAGCTTTAGAGCACTACAAACTTTTTGACCAAGTTAAAGAAGAGGTGTTAAGTCAGGTTAATGCCCAAAAACTGCGCAGTACGGTTATTCAGTTTGACCTTGAACGTGCTGAGCGCGACAAAGAAATGCACAAGCGCAATAACCTAACTATTGTTAAAGCTTATCAAGAACTAGACAAAACCAAACGTGCTGCTGAAGAAGCCCTAGCTGCGCGTACAGCTATTTTAGAGAGCATTGCCGACGGGTTTATTTCACTTACCGACCAGTTTAGATTTCGTTACTTAAATCCGGTGGCGGAAGCCTACTGGCAGAAAAAAGCGTCGCAACTTTTGGGGCGCAGCTTGTGGCAAGAAATGCCCGAAATTGTCAGTTATCAACGTTCTTTTGAACGGGTTGACAAACGCGGTGAAGCAGAACGGTTTGAACTTAAAGTACGTGAGGGTAATTGGCTCGAGGTACGCCTTTTTCCAGCTGAAGAAGGCGTATCAATGTATTTTACAGATATTACTGAGCGCAAAAAAGCTGAAGCTGACCGTGAGCACTTCCTCAAACTAGTTCAAGCTGAACACGAACGCGCAGCAGCTAGGTTGCACGAAGCGGAACGCCTCCAAGTTGAACTTGACAAAAAGAATCAAGAGCTAGACAAGAAAAACCGCGAACTGATTCGGCTTAGTGTGCAAGACGGCCTCACTGGACTTTACAACCGCCGCTATCTAGACAATTACCTTGCCAACGAATTTGCAAGTGTAAAACGCTATCAACATCCGCTCACGGTGCTTTTGTGCGATATTGATCATTTTAAAAAGATTAATGATACCTTTTCTCATGCTGTAGGTGACCAAGTACTGCGCTATATTGCCAAAATCCTGATTCAACAAACCCGTGAGACAGATCTAGTTGCACGCTATGGTGGCGAAGAATTTGTAATTGCGTTTACCAATACAGTTTTAGCAGATGCACTTGCTGCGGCAACCAAAATACGCGAATTTATTGAAAACTATCCTTGGCAACAAGTCCATGCCGACTTAAAAGTCACGTTGAGTGGTGGTCTTTGTGCTGATACCAGTGTGGACACCTATGAGCAAATGCTGAGCATTGCTGACAAAAAGCTGTATGAGGCTAAAGACGCAGGGCGTAATCAAGTACTTTCGTGATATTGATACTGAATCTCGAGCGATGACATTAAATCTTAAGCGGTGTGGATGGGTTACTGCTAATGAACTGTACATTTGCTACCACGATCACGACTGGGGTGTTCCTGTTCATAGTGACCAAAAGCTGTTTGAAATGCTCATTTTGGAAGGTGCGCAAGCTGACCTTAGCTGGCTAACTATCCTCAAAAAACGTGAGGGGTATCGGGCAGCGTTTGCTCAGTTTGATGCTACTAATACCAAGTCCGACAAAACACATCATAAACTCCTACGGAGTTCATTACGTT
>CAZMCW010000076.1:6341-15597 GCA_964564405.1 uncultured bacterium | reverse complement strand
CGTCGTCAGCATTTTGGACAGACACGCTGGTGCTTACCCCGCTGTATTCGCCAGACCCTTCCACTGTGATGCTGTAGGCGATGTCGCCATCGTCGAGGTTATCGTCCAAACCGCGCACACGCACGCTTTGCGGTTCGTCCCAGTCGTCGGGTGTGAAGACGATACTGGTAGGTGGTACAACTGCGCCTTCAGTTGTGTCGCTTGTGCCTAGAGCTAGGGTGACAGCGGTGGTGGGGCGAGTCTCGAGCACAACCGTAAAGCTAGCTTCGCCGCCATCTTCACTGGTGCTAAGTCCACTTTGCGGTGAAGCCCGAATGCCTGCCACATCATCATCTATGTAGGTGATCGTAATGTCGTCGGTGGTTAGCCCGCTGTAGTCAGGATCGCTACTGCTGCTGGTACCTGTCACCAAATCAAAAGTAACTGGCTCACCCGCGTTAATGAGATCATCATCAATGTTGTTGTCGATGGCAGTGACGGTGACAGTTTGGAATACGTCCCAGTTATCTGGCGTAAAGCTAAGTGATGCTGGTGAGACGCTGGCACGGTCAGGGTCGCTAACGCTTAGTGGCAAGGCAACACCTTCGGTGGGAATCACCGTTAAACGTACTTGCACGTTGAGCGCACCGTCGGGTTCAGACACAGAGGGGTCAGCTGGCACGTTGATGACAAAACCAGGTTCGTCGTCGTCGATGTTGGTAACTTCCACATCTTCTGGATCGATGCCGTCGTAAACAGCTTGGTCGCTGCTCGAGGGGCCTACACTAATGGTGTAAACCTGATCGCCATCGTTGAGGTCGTCATCTACACCACGTACCACCACGGTTTGCGGTTGATCCCAGTTGCCAGGTGTGAACACCAGCACGCTAGGGGGAACTACCACGCCTTCGCTGCTGTCGTTGCTTTGCACTGGCACAGACACAGGTAAGCGTGGCCCACGGTTGAGCACAACGGTAAAACTGCCCGTCGCGTTGGCAGCGGTGCTATCTTCGTTGGTTTCAACGCCAACAAAAGGATCAATTGAAATGCCCGCAAAGGTTGCGTCGTCGTCTACGTTAATCCCGCTGATGCTGGGAAGCTCGAGCCCTGCGAAAGGACTTTCTGGCGTCGACGTGACCGTTAAATCAACAAAAAAGTTTTGATCCCCATCGATGATGTCATCGTCTATACCAGCTACGACCACCGTGTTAGGAATGTTCCAGTTGGTTTCGTCGAAGGTGACTTCGGTGGGGGTGGTGGTAGCTTCGGTCGCAGCAGGGTCGCCTGCATTGGGATTAATATCCCGCACAGCCAGCGCCACAGTCACGGTTGTGTCTGGTGCAGGTTGGGCGCTCAAACGCACGGTAAAACTGTCGGTATCCCCCGCTTCACTGACCATGAGGCCGCCTGCTGGTGCCACAAAGAGCACGTCTGCGGTGTCATTATCAACATTGATAATCTGCGGTTCAGTCTTCGTGATGCGGTTGTAAGCATCGTCTTCACTGGCAGTACCAATGTTGACGGGAAACGGCCCCGTATCGCCATCTGCCAAACTGTCGTCTAGCCCGCGCACGGTAATTGTGTAGGCGCGCGAGTTGTCAAAGTCGGTGGGGGTAAAGGTGACTTCACCGGGGGTGGTTTCAGCTTCATCCAAAAAGTCTGGGTCAAAACTAAAGCCAACTGTCACGTTGGATGTTGGCCGTGGTCCGCTGAGTGATACAGAAAACGTAGCAGTATCGCCAGCTTCAGACACGGTGAGTTCGGCAGGTGCCACTGGAATAACGACGATGTCACCAGCTTGCAAGGTGAACTTGTAGCCGCTGTCTTCAAAGATAGTTGTGGAACGGCCCGTAAGTGGGGTGCCGTCTGCACGACTGCCGATCTCGAGCGACCAATTACCCTGCAACAGTGCTGATCCGGTCAGGTCATCAGATGCAAAGACATTACTTTGTAAGGTCTGGGCGAGCCGGCTCACAAACATCTGCCCATGTTGACCTGCAGCAAGTTCGCAACCGTAGAGCAGCACTTCGCTGGTATCGTCTGCGAGGGCGTGCTCCCAAGCCTCAAATAAAGCTGCACTGCTGTCTGTAAGCCACGCGTCACCTAGCTGCAACGCGCCAGCGCGCCCGTGCGAGACAATCTGCAAACTGCGCACGGAGCCAGCGGGAAGCGCGGCTAAGGTTTCAGTTAAGACTGTTGTGGCATTGTCAGGCTCGAGCAAGAGCACCTGTGTGCTGCTAGGAACCTGGGCGAGTAAAGTTTCATAATCATCAAGTTGCGTATCAATCACAAGCAAGTTGTGATACGCCCCAGCATCTGCTGAATGACTAACCTCTACTGAGTTATAAGCGATGTGTGACACGTGCGGCATTGCTTCCCCATAAGAAAGAGCTGCCTCAGACGTGTTTGCTTGTACACTGCCAAGTTGCGCCAAAAGAAAAATAAGGCTGGCTGTGAGTCGGTACACCATAACCTCCCCAAACATAAATTGCCCCTGGAGTATACAAAGTGAGGCTTGTGAAAGCTGTGACTAACTCGGCATCAGGACGGGATTAAGCAGCTCCGAGACATTTTGACAGGTTAGCAATGTGGGGGTATCTGTAGCTACTAACCTCACAAAGATGTGGCATACATCACCCCTTTTTGTGAGACGAGAAACGTGTTGGGCGTGAAAAAATTACATATCTTGAGTTGGACGTAACATCGCGTACAATGAAGTTATGCTCGAGCTTCCTGAACTATTTGCCCGTGAGCAGGTGACGCCCCTCCTTCAGCCGCTGCTAGATGTCACGTGGCCGTGGCAAATCTTGGACATGCTAGACGACTTCTTGGCTAACGTTGTAAGTGGTAGGCATAAATTACAAGGTGATGTTCATCCAACAGCAGTTATCGAAGGGGATGTTGTCCTTGCTGCCGGTGCCAAAGTAGGTCCGCACGCGCTTATTCAGGGACCAGCTTGGCTTGGCGAGGGTGCCAGCGTAGGCCACGGCGCGTATTTACGTGGAGGCGTTGTTATGGCTGCCGGTGCCAAAGTTGGCCATGCGTCTGAAGTGAAACATGCGCTTTTACTCGAAGGGGCCACCGCTGCCCATTTCAACTACGTAGGTGATGGCATTTTAGGGCGCGGCGTGAACTTGGGTGCGGGCGTCAAACTGGCGAACTTAGGTGCACTAGGCAAAACCATTAACGTGGCAGGTGTAAGCACCGAGCGCAGCAAATTTAGCGCCGCCGTCGGTGATGATGTCTTTATAGGCTGCAACGCTGTCTTGCAACCCGGCTGCATTGTCGGCGCGCGCAGTGTGATTTATGGCACGGCATTTGTGCGAGGCATTCAACCCGCAGATAGTGTCATCAAAGTACGGCCTGTGATAGAGCAAGCACACCGCCAAGCATCACCTGCTAATTAACAGCAGTGCCATAATGAGTTCCCCATCCTCAGTGGGTCAATTTCTACTTCCTTGGGTCACACGCACAACTGCCTGTGGCAGTTACTCGTGGAAACGCTATAAGCTTGTGCATTTTGCTAAAAACGAGTTGAGGGCATGTCACTGAGTTGCTTGGGACTTTTGGCTAAGCTAACTATATGATGACCAACGATCTGCATATTTTGTGCCTTGAGGCCTTCAATAAAGATGTTTGGCTCGAGGCTGCCTAGCTGTGTTTCCACTACGTGATAACAATCCTAAGAGCAAACCTGCGTTTTTCATGTGGCTTATCTTAGCTGTCAATGTTGGGGTCTTTGTCTATCAGCTTTCACTGGGTGAGCGTGGCATTCAGCAGTTTTTCTTGCAGTACAGTTTTATTCCGAGGCTATTTTTTGCAGACCCTTTGAGTAATGCCCACAGACTCATCACCAGCATGTTTATGCACGGTAGCGTTGCACATATTGCCAGTAACATGTTTTTCTTGTGGGTGTTTGCAGATAACATTGAAGATCGGCTAGGCGACATGAAGTTTTTAGGATTTTATCTGCTCGGTGGTGTACTAGCAACACTTGCTCACGGCCTATTCTCACTTCGTTCCCCCGTACCTATGGTTGGTGCGTCAGGTGCAATTAGTGCTGTATTGGGCGGCTATATTGTCCTCTTTCCACGTTGCAAAATACTCACACTTATCCCACCCTTTTTTGTGTTTTGGATCCCTGCTTGGTTTTATTTGGGCTACTGGGGGCTCCTACAATTTGTGGAAGCAAGTTCAGGTGTCATCGTTGGCGGTCAAAGTGGTGTTGCCTGGTGGGCACATGTAGGTGGTTTTGTGTATGGGTTTTTAGTTGTTGAAAAATTTGCTAAGCGCAGACCACAATACGACAATTACGAAATGTAAGGGCAGTTAAACGAACTTATCGAATAAAAAAAACACCAACCACTTAATGATGGTTTTCATGGCAGTTCCAGGATTAGTTTCCCGCACTAAGTGGGTCGATTTCTATTCCCTAGCTCGCACGCGCAACTGCCCGTAGCAGTTACTCGTGGAAATGCAATTAGTATTGCCAAAAACAAGACTTATCTCATGGGTGGTAGGGGCATTGCTGATTGCTGCGTTAATGCTCAAACATTCACCAACTCAAACATTCACCAACTCAAACATTCACCAACTCAAACATTCACCAACTAATGTACAGACTGCAAATTACTTGGCACTAGCAGCTTTTGGTTGAGGTTGTCTATGTTAGCTAGCAGCGCACTTCGAAGAGGTAAGACATTTATACTTAAAATTTGTGTGATTAGCTTATCTAATATGCTTATCCCTACGAAAGGAGCCTTTTATGGCTAGTAGAAAACCTGTAAAATCACGCAAACCCGCAGGTGGCCGCCGTGGGCGCAGACCCAAGGTGTGTCCTTTCACATCAGGGCAAATGGAAGTTACGGATTACCGTGACACGCGTATGCTCAGTCGTTTTATTTCAGACACCGGTAAAATTTTACCGCGCCGCCGCACGGGTGTATCTGCTAAGTATCAACGTAGACTGGCGCAGACCATTAAGCGTGCCCGTTACCTAGCGCTTATTCCTTACACGAAGCAACTCGTTCGCAAGTAAACAACTAAATTTAAGTACCCAATAAATTTAAGTGCCCAAGCTGCTTGCTATCAGATAATATAGGATTCTAAATTCCGCCAAGCAGCTGTTTACATTTCAACCTAATTGAGGCACCGCTCTGCTGCTCACAAGATAGCCTGCTGAGAGGTGTTTTTCTTTGCTGTTACACTGCACTATGCTAGTTAACTTTGATAATGTTGAACACTATCTATGGGGAGACAGCTGTGACGGCTGGCATTTTCTCAATACCCCTGAATTGAGCATTATTGTGGAACGTATGCCAGCAGGTGCTTGTGAAGTGCGTCATTATCATGAGCAAGCTCAGCAGTTTTTCTTTGTCTTGGAAGGACAAGCCACGCTCGAGCTAACTAGCAAGACCTACTCACTAAGTCCCCAAGAAGGTTGCGCTGTACCTGCGGGCTGTCCTCATCAACTTTGTAACACAACTGCTGCTGACCTCAAGTTTTTGCTTGTGTCTGCACCGCACAGTCATAACGATCGAGTTATAACCGAATAGTTGTTGTTTGAAGTCGTTTTGCGTAACAAGCTCAGAAAGTCTCAGAAAAGCGTCACAAATGAAGAGACTTACAAACAATCAACTACCCCTCAAGATTCCTCACTGCAGACAAGTTGATTGTTTCAGATTTATTGTTTGAGATCTATCATCTGATATGGAGATTGCTGCAACCTTCCTAGCTACAATCAAGAGTTTGCTGCTACTACCCTCTATTCAACGTAACTAAGCAACAGCCAACATCAACGGTTGAGGACAACCTCTAAAGATTGTGTGTCGAGCACTTTTAGCTAGCGCAAGTACGTTTGTACATGGAACGGTTGCGTAACGGGTGCTCCGTCATAATAACATCGTGATGTGGTTGATATGTCGCCGTAGTATTTAGTGGTTAACACTGCACTAACACCATGAGATTTACCTTGTAGCAACATGGCACTGTAGCAATATGGCACTCACTTGCAAAATAAGACGTATGTTAAAAAGTTGTTGTATGAAACGTAGCCACTTTGCAACAATTGTATTGTAAAAATAGCGTACGGAGAATATGTACATCAGATGGATACTGCTGCTACTGAGCTAATTAGAGCTAATTAGCTTCAATTAGACGCTTTTGTTAGTTTAGATGCTGTTAAATAGCGTTTCTACGAGCAACTGCCTGTGGCAATTGTTCGTGTGACCCAGAGGAGTAGAAATCGACCTACTCAGTATGGGGAACTAATCCTAGAACTGCTATAAGTACCTCCTATCTGGAGACCGCCATTTTCAGATAGCGTTTAGCGGTCAAGGATGGGGGCTGCTGAGTTTGATAAGTATTGCTTGTCAACTTGGAGGTACTTAGCTTAGATATTAGGAGTTTGATTTGGCACCTAACATCATATTGCCAACAGGATATTGCCAACAAGCAGGACGCATTTACTTTATGAAGGACAAGCATGATCAGCTCTGACAAAGTACCGGAAACTAATAACAGTTGCCCGCATGTTAGCTCAACCCCGCATGTTAACTCAACCCCGCATGTTAGCTCAACAGAGCAATCCACACCCATGCAGGACGCCTCAACGTGGGAAGGCCAACAGCTAGTACCACGTGTAAGTGTTGTTATGCCAGTCTATAATTATGCTGAGTTTATACCTCGAGCCGTCAACAGCTTGCTTTTACAAGAGTATAAAAACTGGGAACTTGTCATCAGTGATAACGCTTCAACCGATAACACCGAAGAAGTAGCTCGAGCATTTGCTAATAAAGACCCTCGGATTCATTACTACCGCAACAAAACAAATGTAGGTGTTTGCGGTAATTTTAATCTTTGTGAAGCGCGCGCGCACCCACAAAGTGGCTATATTATAGGGTTACCTGCAGACGACTGGCTTCATCCCCAAGCACTCTCAAAGTTGATGACGGCTGCAGAAGCACATCCAGAAGTTGTACTTGTGCACTGTGATGGCTTTCGTATGGAAGGTGACGTCAATCTAGGACGTTACACAAAAATTTTCAGATATGTTCCTAATGCTGGCAAACATCATGAGCTTGCTATGCTTTACCGCAACGACTACGTACCTTTTCAAGGAGCACTTGTTAACCGCAAGTTAGCAAGAGAACTCTACCCAACTCACAACTTACGTCCTAAACAAGGACTACACGATCCAGAACTGGCTTATACAAGCGACTATCATCTGTGGTTACAACTCTTAAGCAGAGGCGGTTTAGCCTACTACCTTGACGAGCCTCTTGTCTACATCCTCAAACATGAGCGCGCTAATACTATGCCTGCTAATATCATTCCAAGGTTGCACCAAGAGGTACGTGTCTTTGAGAAATTAGCAGATGTCTGCCCCGATGAATTCCAAGCTGTCCGCATCAAAAGTTTGTCAGATAGGCTTGCACGTTTGTCATTTCTCTACATGCAAGCCGGGCAACTTGCCGACGCTAGAATTTATTTGCAACGCGCCAGCGAACTAAGCCCCACTAGACGTCTTGATCTAACTGTGGCTAGTGCAATTAGCGCGTTACCCTTACCTCCTCAACTGCGCACTCAGCTATGGCAACTGGCTAAAGGTACCAGAGCAGCTTTGAGGCGTTCATGATTTCAAACTTAAAAGATTCTAAAAGCTTGGAAGGTTTTAGATTTTGGGTATTGTACCCATTTTTCGGTATAATCTGTTGATATATTGTAGTGCGTAAACATTCGTTTATGTATCACTATTGACAGTCACTAAGAGGTTTTTTATGGCAAAAACAGCATCAGCATTGCGCAATGGCTTGTGGAATTCTCTATCGAGAATTGTGCTAGGTGCTGCTCAAATTCTGGGATCAATTCTCATCGTACGCAGCCTGGCAACCGAACAAGAGTACGGGGTATTTAGTTACTATGCTTGGCTAGCAGGTATTTTAAGCACACTCGGCGTACTTGCGTTTCCCAACTCACTAACTAAAGTTGTGTCCGAGTTGCGTGGTGCCAATGACGATGGCGAAGCTAAAGCACTTGTGCGCTGGTTATTTATATGCTTAGTTGGATTAAATGTGCTTATCGGCTTGATATTTTTGACACGGGCACTAGTGCTACCTACACCACAACGTTACTATCTGTTTGTGGTTGCTATGGTACCGCTCAGCAACGTTTTAGTGCGCATGTTTAGCTCACTTTTATGGGGCTATGAGCAGTACAAACCCATTTCTATAGCGACAACGTTTGCAGGTATTGGGCAGTTTGTGCTTATCTTTATTGCTTTTGTTGCTGACTGGGGAGTGACAGGGTATTTAGTTGCGGTTGTCCTTTCAATGAATGTATTCATTCCAATTTTGTTGTTTATGACCAAAGGTCGTCAGCCTATTGTTGAGGCTTTGTCGGTACCTCATTGGCCGAGCCGCCAAACTTTAGTGCGCTATTTTGACTTTTTTAAGCCTGCAGCTTTAATTATCGTGTTTGATGCCATTGTGTGGCAACGTTCAGAAGTATTTTTTCTCGAGCGCTACAGCACAGACGAACAAATTGGATTTTATAGTTTGGCGTTTAGCGTTGTTGCTATTTTTTTAGCGTTGGGTTACTCGCTTATTAACGGCTACTACCCTGCTATCTCTAGAGAGTATGGAGCGGGCAATTGGGCGCGTATTCGGCAGCAGATTTCGCAAGCAATGTTGCTTTCTGTAATCTATGCAACACCCCTTTTGTTTGGTGGTTGGGCAACAATTGATGCCTTAACTCAACTGCTTTATGGCGCTAGGATGCTACCGATGGTCGACCCTGCCCGTATTTTGTTTTTAGGTCTTGTGCCGGCTACTGTTGCAGGTGTCTTTGGATTAACGATAGGCGCCCTTAGCAAAGTTTGGTTACAAGTGCGTATTGGGATTGTGCTTGCCATAGTTAATATTGTGCTGGATTTTGTGCTGATCATGTGGTTGCAATTGGGTGCGTTCGGCGCAGCTATTGCCAATACCAGTACCCAACTAACTTATGTTGTTTGGCTTTACGTTGTTGTAAAAGGTCTCGCTGGTGTCAGCTTACCTTGGCGTTCTATTGGCGCTATTGTAGGTATTGGGTTTTTGACGACTTATGTAGTGCCTTCGCTAATTCAGCAGTGGTTACCCGGCACAGTAGGGCTTATTGTCGCTATTATTGTGTCTGCTGCATGTTATGCAAGTAGCTTGTGGGCGTCAGGTTTAGCATCAACCTTGGTAGCTCGAATACCGCATCCTTCATTCAATTGGTACAAATCATTTAAGAGGGT
>CAZMCW010000076.1:0-6331 GCA_964564405.1 uncultured bacterium | reverse complement strand
AAATAATGTGTCTTTGCAAATTGAAAGTAATCCCTTTTTTGCTTTCCAGCTTAAAGTACTTAGACTTGCCCTTTGTGAACCTAAAAAAGTGCCTACAAAAGGGCGCTTTCGTTAGAAGAGGCGGTCTATAAGGTGAACATCTTGCATTTACTAGGTTCGTTTCGCTTGCCCAAAGACCCTGAGCAAGAAAGTGCTAGTGGTGTTGTGCGTGTTGCCCTCGAGCTTGCACGCTTGCAAGTCCAAGAAGGACACCACGTTGTCCTTGCGTGTATTGGCAAGGAAGCTTGGCAGACAACCTGGCAAGGTGTCAACTTACATTCACTCACGCCATTGCCTTGGGCACGTGTGACAGTTTTGGGCCGCACGGTGGACGTTAGCCGTCATCTACCCTTTGTGCTACTTTCGTGGCGGCAGTCGTTTGATGTCATACATAGCCATCTTTACTACTACCTAAGAGGATTACGTGCTAAAGCGCGCATTGCACACGTACACGGAGATCCTTTACATCAAGGTATGGGCGATCATAAGGTAGGTATGAGCAAAGCTGATTTTGCACTTTTAGAACAGACAGCAAGCAGCTTTGTAGCAGTGAGTCAGTTTATTGCTCAGCGACTGCGGCAAGGCCTCAGTAGTACAAGTATTGTGCACGTCGTTTACAATGGCGTCAATTTTGAACGCTTCGCCATGTCAGACAGCGTTCGCAAGCAGTCGCGCCAAACTTGGCGGCAGACTTGGCAAGCTGCAGAAGACGCAACTATTTACGCTTACGTAGGCGCTGTTGTCCCCGAAAAGGGGGTCTTGCAGTTAGCTCGAGCTTTCGCCAAAATAGAAGCAGGTCGCGACGACGTGCACCTAGTTGTTATAGGTAGTAGCAGTTTGTGGGGTACAAGCCAGCAAACGCGCGATCCACATGCAGGTTATGAAGCTGAAATCCGTGATGTACTCGCGTCTGCTAACCAACGAGGACATGCTCACTTTATGGGTAAAGTCCCTCCTAAGCAAGTTGCGCAGTTGCTAGCTGCTAGCAACGTGTTGGTCGTACCTTCCATCTGGCAAGAGCCGGCTGCTCTAGTCATTTTGGAAGCTTTTGCAGCAGGTCTACCAGTTATTGTATCGCAAGTTGGTGGAATTTCTGAGATGGCTGCACATGGCCGTCACCAACTTTTAGCCGCTGGTGATGAAGCTGCTCTTGAAGCCAGCTTGGCTGCCGCTGCTGACGGAACGTTACAGTACGCCTCCCCTCAAGAAGTTCAAACAACTTCTAACCAAGTTGATCTCTCACTCAAGACAAGTTCGTCTTCACAATTACCGGTAAATAATGTTGACGGTACAACAGCACAAACAAGCTTTCAGCAATTACAAGATTACTTTTCATGGCAGCGCACACTTAACGAAATTATGGCTGTCTATCAGCAAGCTTTGAACAACTGATTTTGATACTTTTCAATGTGAGGATAAACAAATGTACGAATAAGGTACTCAACAATCTATAGTAGCTAATAGGTATCACTGAGTATTACGTGCATCGATTTTATTAATAAGTGTGAATTGTTGACCAAGAAACTTGGTAACTAAGCAATCCTCGGTAGATGTAATCAAGAGCTCGAGCTAATGCATCATTTAAGGGACCTTCGCAAGCCATGAACAAGATATTTACAACTACTCAAACCTTTTCACATATAACGTCTTTCAAGATGGTATCTGCAGAGGTAACACTTATAGCTATGGCCTTCGCAAAGTTGCTAATAGGCTTTGTGGCACGTATTAAAAGCAGTTTGTATTTCGTAATGGGACGTACCAAAATTGTTGGTTTTGTTAAATCCAGGTGCCATTTAACATTAGTAAGCTATGGAGCTTGTTTCTCTGTACAACCCACTTATGCCCAGCGCAAGCGCGCTCTTTTTGTATGCTTTGGGTTCCTGGTGTTCATGACACCTGTAGCAGCGGCTCCACGAACTTGGCAAGGCACACTCGACGATAGTCCAACTTGGATTACCGTAGTGCCTCGAGGCCTTGAACGCGACCTCAGCGAACTGCCTGATGACGCTTGGTGGACATGGGGAAATGCCACCAGTGACGCTTACGTATTTGCATTCAATCAACCTGATAACGTGCGTTTGGTTGTTGCTTTTGATGAAGTTGACGGCAAACCTCAAGCATCGTTTTATATTAACGAAGGTGGCACTTTACCTGTTGATGTGGTCATCCAAAACAATGACATTCAAGTAACTTCTACCAACGGTTTTCCTCACATGGTAACAACGACCAAAGAAGGTGGCTGGTTTGTAGATGGTTATATTAACTACAACCTTATTACGCAACGTGACGGTTTGTCGGGCAAAGAGCGTGTTCCTCTTGATGGCGAATTTGATTACATTATCGAATCTGGCGAAGAATCTCCAGGCGTTGCTGGTTGGGAAACACGCAAGTTACTCAATGACCCTCAAGCGCGTTGGGGCTACCCACGCTTTGGTGCGTCTGTGCGTATGCCTGGTGCAGGCGAGTTCATTACATCTGAACCCCTTATTCCTGATTTTCCACATTTGGGTGTAGGTAATGTGCGGTCACGCTGGTACGAACTTAACCCTCATCCGTTTTATTACCATATTGAGCGCGAAGACTTTAGTTTTAACTCAACAGTAGGCTTTTACAACGGGGGTATTTACCGGGTCAACTCGTTGAGTCACGCACCTGAAGTCGATTTTGAATCACCATTTGCTACTTACAACTTAGAACCTGGCTCGAGAGAAACCCGCTTAGTTATTCGAGCAGGTTCATTTCCAGCTGACGGCCTATTTGGTCCTGAGCCTAAGCAGCGTACGCGTACCTCATTACGTTATTCATGGAAACTGTTTGACGACCGCAACTGGGACTATGGTATTCACGTTGCGGGTCCCCTTGTGTACGAGGACAAGGTTCAAATCGGTAGTGATACAATCGTTTCTGTTGAACCTGAGCGCTTTCCAAAGTGGGTTGCCAACAGCCATTGGCCGTTAGTTACATTCGTAGAACCTCCTGAAGGCTACGGTGGCTCTGAAGGTATCTACTTTTACAGTGCGCAAGCTGATGAATATCAGTCGTGGTTAGCTGGTATTGATAACCACGAACCAGCTACTTTGGCTGCACCCTATTTGCTCAACGATACCTTTTTGAACGAAGTGCAAGCACTAGGACTGCCGCCAGGCTTTCGGGGAGAATACCATTCAGCTTATTTTCGCGCCCCTAGGTTGTACGTGAGTCCTATTGACGAACGTTTGCACTTAGAGCACGCTATGGGTGGCGTGTGGAACCTAGGTGAAGGCCGCATTTTACGCACTCAAAACCTTAATCAAGATGCTTACTTAGATACGTGGACGCTCGAGACTATTACGGCCCGAGATGACGAACAAGGACTTTTAGTTGCCCGTCCGGGTATCATTGAAGAGGCTATCTATACGTTTGATGATTACATCATCTACAGTAGTTTAGATAGTGTTGAAATTCATCGAACCGCGTTTGATAAAGCAGAATTTGTAGTTGCACCACCTACAGATCCTACATCTTGGCAAGAGCACCGACGCCTGCTTGACAGCTACCGTGAAGGACGTCCTGTAGATAACATGCGCAGTTGGTTAGACGCGTTTTCGGGTGAAACCCTTACTATTGAGGGTGCTCAAGTTCGCGGTATGCGTACAACGGATACTGGTTTTCACTTTTCGCTTGTTATGAACGAAGGTGCAGACGTTCGTGGTGACTTAACTGAACCACTCTTTGGGTTATTGATTGAAGCAGGTTCAGCAGAAGCAGGTGTCTACGCACTCAGCTACAACCGCGACACAGATTCGTGGCAACGAGAATACGCAACACCAGCCCGACTCATTGTGGAACTTTTGACTGACACGCCGCAAGTATTTGTCCCTCAACAAGTTACAGTAACCATTACCAATGAAGGCATTGCTGATTGGTTTGGACCAGCTGAACTCCGCATAGGTGATGAGACCATCTTTGTTTGGGAGACATTGCTTGTTCCTGGACGTGACACTGTAAGTCAAAATATCGTCTGGACGCCAAGACAGCAAGGTGACTTGCCTTTAGTTTTTACAGCTAATGCACCACTTACTATGCCAGAACGTTTGTATGTGCAAAATACACCTCGAGTCAGTTTTAATGACGCTCTCTGGTTGCCTACTAGAGGATACTTACGCTACATTATTATGATGGCCGTAGCATTGTGCTTAATGACCCTAGCCTTTTGGCGGACTTGGAAAACAGCATGAGACAAAGCTCACCCATACCATCATGGACGACCTTGTGGGCGTTTGTCTCCTCATTTATCTCGTCGTTTATCTCGTCGGGTGTCTTGACACGTACGCGCGGCAACAAGGTACTAACCAGTTCAGTTGCAGGACAGGTACGACCTGTTGGGCAAGGTCGGCTGCGGCCTCTGTGGCAGTGGCGTAAGGAACGCACAAAAGCGCGTGACCGTGACCACACTCGTGTAAGTGAAGCTAACTACTTGTTTCTCGCTATGTGGGTTGGTGTTGCATCAGGACTGTACTTTGTACTGCGTTACCGTGGACACTGGGGTGAGGTTGACAGCGCTATTTTTACTCAAATGGTTGGCAGTTTGGAAGATTGGCGGCGCATCAAATACCCTAATAGCTACTCACATGGCTATGGTTACTCGGTGTGGGCAGCAAGTTTAGGCATGACTTGGAATGTTCCTATCGCGCAGTTACAGCGTTGGGTAACACCTATTATTGGCAACGTATTTATGGCTACGTTTGGCTATGCCGCGTTTCGCCGCTGGTTGGGCTCGAGCCGTTTAGGGCTTCTTGCTGCTACATCGCTCTTTTTGGTTCCCGAACTCGTTTTTACGATCTCGAGAGGTAACCACGAAAAGCTAACAGCTACTTTAACGCTCCTTGCTTCACTGTCATTGCTGCGCAGTTTTCAACTGTCAAAAGATACCAGCAAGTGGCAGGTTACAGCAGCTTGGGTTGTTGTGCACTATTTGCTCATCTTTACATTGGTGTCGTTGAACGCATTTTTTGGGTCGATGTTTTTCTATGCAAGTTTTATCAGTTACAGTACTGTGTCAGTTGCACTGTGGTTTTTCCCAAAAGCACGCCGTGACCTACGTCCAACTATGCGCCGCTTTGCACTTATCATTGCCACCTCAATGATGGTGATGTTTATTGTGCAGTGGTACATCTATCCCCATGAAAGCGAAAGCCAACGCATCTTGGCAAGTATTATTGATGGATTTGGTGCTGTTCGTGAAACAGGTGAAACCCAGAGTGACCCCTACGCCCTTGTGCGCAACGATTGGGTCAGTAGGCGCGCTTACAACATTGTGTCATCTTTTCGGTTTGTTTTGGTGGGTTTTTCTTTTTTTGCGTGGTTAGCACTGGTGCTACGTGCGTTTACACGGTTGCGCAAAACACCTGTTGAACGTTTGTTTTTACTGGCACTTTATGGATCTTTTAGTCTGTTGTTAGCTATTGGCGTAGCTATTGACTTTTTGGGCTTGTCAGCAGGGTCAAACTGGCAAGTGCGTATCTATACGTACTTTTCTTCGTTTGCAGTACCTTTGTTTGTACTTGGCGCTTTTGGGCTGCGTGAGTTTTTGAGCCGCTTACCTTTATACCTTCAAGCTTTAGTCAGAAAAATTAGCTTAGCAGTGTTGCGACTTATCCCATTTCGTAAACGTGCTAACAATGTAACTTTGCCAGATCAGCCGCAAGTTAGTATCGCGCAGAGGTCTCAAAACTCACCTACTCGCAAAGTTGTTACCCACATATTTGCACTTATTATGGTTGGATTTATGGGATGTAGTTTGCTTAAAGCTACACTTGACCCCATAGTCAGTAACCGCTGGATTGCTTACAAAGTCACCGAAACACACGCTATTGATTTTTGGTTTAACTACCGTGGTGATGATACCCTCAACGTAGGTAACAACATGCGTTTATATTTTGGTTACGTGATGCAATACGGTTGGCGGCCTGGAACACGAAGTGCCCTCGAGACAGGATTTACACCTCGAGCACCCCATTTGATTCGTTCAACAGCCAATGCAGCTAACGCAGTTGCTTGGAATACACCTGTGCCAGCAGCACTACTAGACGATCCTATTTACGACAACGGCGAAACCCAAATCATCCACCGCATTCCGCGCACGCCGTTTCAGCAGTGATACCGTTTTCAAAGTTTCAATACTGCATCACCAAGCTGATTTTGCGACAGAGATGATTTGAAAAAACTATGCTGGAGATTGTCTTGATACTACTTCCGGTTATTTTGTAGCAGTTCCAAGATTGGTTCCCCCACACTGAGTGGGTCGATTTCT
>CAZMCW010000075.1:14019-15628 GCA_964564405.1 uncultured bacterium | reverse complement strand
CTGACGACGACACGGCTGGCGTGAATGTCAGCCCGACTGACGGGCTCATCACCAGTGAAACGGGCACCAGCGACGTATTTAATGTGGTGCTCACCACCACGCCAGAAGGTAGCGTCACCATCGACTTCACCAGTAGCGAACCCAACGAGGGCAGCGTTGAACCGACCAGCATTACCTTCAACAGTGGCAATTGGAATCAACCCCAAACGGTTACCGTAACTGGGATTGATGACGCCGTCGCCGATGGCAACGCAGGTTATCAAATTGATGGCGTTATTGGTGAAGGTACTGATGCTGCGTTCTTAGGTGTAGCGATTCCTTCAGTAGCTGTTGTCAACATTGACGACGACACGCCCGGCGTGACTGTCACCCCAACGGGCCTCGAGACCATTGAAGGTGGCGTACTCCTCGAGAGCTGTGAAGCTATTCCTGATAATCCTGACGGTGGTGATACGGGTGGCGATGCAGATGATGGCGACACAGATGATGATACAGATAGCGATGCAGACGATAGCGGCCTCTTTGCGCAAGCTTGCTTCCGCATAGTGCTCAACAGCCGCCCACAAAGTAGCGTCACTATTTCTCTCACCAGCGACGATGAAACCGAAGGCACGGTCTCTCCTGGCGAACTTGCCTTTACACCCGTCAACTGGAACGAACCTCAGTTTGTCACCGTCACTGCTGTAGACGACGGCATTGTAGACGCCGACGTGGACTACACAATTGTTACTAGCGAAGTCCAAAGTACCGACAGCGACTACAGCGGGCTAAGCGTGCCAGATGTCATCGTCACCAACTTTGACAACAACGCCAGCATTACTGTCTCACCTGTTGAGCTAACCATTACCGAAGCCCCTGGCGAAACCATGCAGGCCACCTTCGAAGTCAACCTAGACGCACCTGCACCTGAAGGTTTTGAGGTAGTTATTGACCTGCGCAGTAGCGACACGAGCCAAGGCACGGTGTCACCCGAAACCCTACGTTTTACGCCTGCTGACGGCATTGCCCCTAAAACTGTCACCGTCACAGCCGTCAACAACAACGTGGAAGAAGGTGACACCCAGTTCCAGATTATTCTTGACCCAGCAGACAGCCCGGGCAACGGCTACGACGGCATCGATCCAGCTGACGTGACCGTGGTGAACATTGACGACGATGAAGCCGGCATCAGCGTGCGGGCACTCGCTAGTCCGCTTGTAGTCAGCGAAGACGGCGACACCACTGAACTGCGTCTGGTGCTCGATAGCGAACCTCAAGCTGAAGTGTCCATTCCAGTGAGCGTGAGCAACCCTGACGAAGGCAGCCTGTCAGCCGAGGTCATCATCTTCAACGAAGACAACTGGAACATCGAACAAGCCCTCATCGTACGCGGCGTGGACGACCAACGGGTCGATGCCGACACCACGTTTACCGTGAACTTTGGCACCGTCACCACGCCTGACCCTGCCTATCAAGGTCAGACACCATCACCCTCTGTATTTACAGTGACCAACCGTGACAACGACCAAGCTGGTATCAATGTCACTTTGTTAGATGACCCCTTAGAAACCGACGAAAACGCAGGCAGTGGGCAATTTACCATTGTGCTTGCCAGCCAACCTGCTGACAG
>CAZMCW010000075.1:0-14009 GCA_964564405.1 uncultured bacterium | reverse complement strand
CGATCCTAGTGAAGGTCAACCTGTGCCTGTTGTTGTGACGTTCACCGCTGATGACTGGAACGTGCCGCAAACGGTGAACGTCCTTGGCATTGTGGACGGCGAAGAAGACGGCGATGTCACCTATGACATCTTGTTCTCGCCTGCGCGCAGCACTGACCCTGACTACAGTGGCTTAGTTGCAGATCCGATTAGTGCAGTTAACCGCGACCGAGACGGCTCGAGGATCCTAGTTAATACCATCGACGAACCCGTAACCAATGAATCCGGCAGTAGCGCCACCTTTGAGCTAGTCCTCGCCACCGAGCCTAGCGGTAGCGTCAGTTTTGACCTGTCCAGCAGTGATGAAGACGAAGGCACCGTGTCACCCGAAGACATCACGTTCACACCAGGCAACTTTGGGCAACCACAACTGGTAATTGTCACGGGTGTAGATGATGACGAGCTAGACGGCGACGCTGACTTTGAGATTGTCGTTGATAACATTCGCAGTAGTGACCCAAATTACGGCGCGCTCGAGCCTTTCACCATCGACTTTGTGAACCGCGACAACGAAAGCGCTGAAGCACCTAGCCTTGTTGTCAGCGCGCCACTAGTTCCACCCGATGTCACCGTGCCAGAAGGCGACAGCGTACGCGGCGAGTCCATCCATCAGTTTGACTTGACTGTACCTGCCAACGTCACTGAAACGGTGTCCTTAACCCGTGTAGGCTTGCGTATCGTTGAAGGTGAGGGTCCTGCTGGCGGCGACTTCTTTGATATTGTCGATAACGTTGAGCTATACCTTGACCGCGACGGTGACGACCGATTTAATTTGCCCGACGCGCCACCCATCGCGAGCCGTTCTGATTTCACCAATCCAGATACAGGTTTGGTCATCTTTGAACTCAACGCCGCAAACCCACTTCCCATCAACGATGAAGCTGGACGCGACAAAACGTTCATCGTGACCTTTAGTATGCCTGTGAACGACGCCCGCTTGCCTAACGGTTTGCCGCTGCTTGCACTAGCAGTTCTCTTGCCGCTTACCTTGCGCAAAAAGCGTGTAAACCGCAACCTACTCTTGTTACTTGTCAGCCTCAGCTTAGTTGCTTGTGGTGGTGACAGTGGTCGCGGCCGTCCTGGTCCAGGAACCGACCCTGACCCCGTTGATCCTAGTGGCCGCTATCAGGTGATTCTCACCCGAGTTGATGCCGTTGCCAACGACCAAGGTGTGCCTAACAACTTGCCGACGACAGGTATTGCCGGTAGTGAAATTGCGTTTGAGTAAGCCTTAACTCTTAACCCTCCCCAGCGCACATCCAAACTCTGGATGTGCGCTTTTTCTTGCCCAAACCACTTCTGCTTACGCATGCGTCTACAGGTGCGTTAGCATATGAACGTGGCTGAGCCTCTTCCCCTTATCATCATTCACTACAACACGCCTGAACTGCTAGCGCGCTGTCTTCATCAGCTAGCTAGTTCAATTAGGGAAAATGACACCCTTACGCTCGACGTCACCATCGTAGACACCTCACCCGAAGCTATACGTAAATGTGTTCAAACTGTTGTAGAGGATTTTGATGCTACTTTTGCTGACATAACCCTGCTCATGCCACCCAACCACAGTATGGCCAACGCCGTCAATGTAGGCTTAAAGTACGTCCTCAAGACCAGTACTAGCCCTGTCATTGCTCATATGAACGCAGATGTGTTTGTGAGCTTATCTGTACTTGCCAACCTCAAACAAGTATTGCTGCAAGATGACACCACAGCTATGGTTGGGCCTGTTTGTATGACTGCTGAGGGTAATTTACAACCTCAAGGACTCCTTTACCATTGGCACTATTTGTGGACCAAATTCAAAAGGTGTGTGCGTGTACCGTGGCTTTCGGGTTGTTTGCAAATGATTAAACGTGAGGCTGTGGAAGCTGTGGGAGGGATGAACAGCAGCTACCGGTTTTACAATGAAGATATGGAATGGTGTCTACGCTTGCGGCGTGCTGGCTGGACGTGCAAACTTGTCAACATGCGTCAATTTGAAGACACATCCGCCATTAATGACATCCATGCTGCTGATCAATCCGCTGTTAATCAATCCGCTGTTGATCAATCCGCTGTTGATCAATCCAACGTCATTCACTCCAACGTCATTCACTCCAACGTCATTCACTTAGGTGGTAGTTCTACACCTGATAATCCCGCGTTCATTGTTGAAGGGTTTCGCGGTGGGTATCGGCTTTCACAACAGTATCGTCATCCGCTTTATCAAACGTTTCACCGTCTAGGTGTTTATGGTTACTCGAGCTACCAAGCACGTAGCCATCATAGACTTGAGGCGAAGCAAGGATATACACAGGTTGCCCAACTCCTCAAACACAACGACACATTACTTAGCAAGTTTGGGTCAACGCTGGATAAAGATCTATAAAGTTTTTAAGTGAAAGATAACCGCTTGGGTAAGCTAAGAGAAAATGTCATCTCTTCGTGACTGACGGCCTCCACCCAAAAATCCCCCTCGAGCAACGCACTAGCTTGTTTGATATAACTGAGTGAAGGTCGCATATACGTTGTAACTGCATCTTGCGCGGGTGTGCAGGTTAAATGACTTACACTGACATTTAAACGCCAGTTATTAACAGTGTCTAAATAATCCACAGTAAGCAAAGGTTTTGTGGTATGCTTACATGTTGTAGCTACTTGCAAACACTCGAGCGCACTGCCTGCAAGTAGCTCGGTCATAAGCCATGTGAGGACTTGCGGATGCCCTAAAATAATAGGTAACGTCACGGTGATGCCTGTTTCAACACACTGCGTAGCCACCATATTTGTCAAAATTTGCCATACCACTTCGTTTAGGTCCACCATATAACTAGGATGAGGCACCCGCTCGAGCACACATAAGGCGTTTTCAAGTGCGTGCTGACAAGCCTCAAACACGCCGTCATCTGAATGATGGATTGCTTGGCTGAGGTTGCTTGGTTGGGTTCGTTCATCTTCTGTATTAGGTGCGGGGATGTATTGAGCAGTTGCCTGAAGTTGCTCGAGGTAGGTCATGTGCTGTTCTAAACGCATTACTCGAGCAGGGTGCACGTGCTGCCCGGGGTGTAGGTGCTGCAACGCATGACTGCGCCCACCATGACGCGGCTTAACCAGGTCTAAGCTGTATTCCAGCAAGGCTAAGCGGGCGTCAAGCAAACTTGCGCGCAAACTATCAATACAGTAGCTATTAGCACAGTGACTATCAACAGGGCGCTGAGGACTGTGAGATGCTGCCTCTGGTGTTTCTTGGGATGCTACATTGAAACTAGATGCATGACGTTTGCCGTTAGCATGTTGAATAGTATTACTACCTATTTTGCGTGTTTTACAGGTAGTAACCTCACTGATGTCAGCACTGATGTCTGCGCTAATATCGGTGGGGTCTTGGTGGATGCGCGTGCGAAGGTGATCTGTTTGAGAGGCAGGCATAGTGCTCTCAATTTAGCAAATATACTCTTACAAAACTCTTACTTCTGGCAGTATGAGCGTGAGGGACGTTGTTTATGCTTTGGTTACTGGCAGACTTCAGACGCGTAGTTGCATGGGTTAAGGTGTCTATCTGACTAAGTTTCATACATGCAAAGGTTGCTCGAGCAACCTCACTACTGCAATTCACTACCGCATTTCACCAAGGTATCAATATGAAGGTATCAATATGACGGTCAAAACTCGAGCCCATGAATAAAGTTGATGTATTGTTAACCACCGGTGTTCTCTACCAAAGTTACCTGATGATTGCAATGCTGTGTACGCTTTGAAGGTTCTAAAGCCTAGTTTGCGGTTGAACCAAGCGCATCGTAACGCAACTACCTTGACACACCAACAGTTGAATTTTTATACTCAACAGGTTGATTGTACTATCGTTGATTAACTTGTCGTTGACTGACTTCTCACTGACTGACTTCTCTATACTCTAAACACCTAGCCTTAAATACCTAGCCTTAAATACCTGGCCCCTAAATACCTAAGTGGGTTTAGTCGTTGAGGTGGCACAGTCCCTTAGTATCGAACATCAAATTTGTAGCTACGCGCAAGGGTGCTTTCACCCAAATTATGTAGACATGATTACAAGCACAGTTTTTGTGTACTGCAAGTACAGTAAAGGTACGTTTAAACTCGAGCTAACGCCATCAAATACCCTTATATTAGGTCTCACCTTGCCCTGAAAGAGGTTCTTGCCCTGAAAGAGGTTCTTGCCCTGAAAGAGGTTCTTGCCCTGAAAGAGGTTGATGTGACCATATCCACCCCAACAACTCTATCCAGTCCAACAACTGGTCTTGTTCACGTGAGCAATGTCGATAAGGTTTATGCGAGTGGCACTCACGCGCTCGAGGACGTCCACCTAGACGTTCACGTAGGTGAGTTTGTATCCCTCTTAGGCCCTTCTGGCTGCGGCAAGTCTACACTCCTACGCATCATTGCCGGGCTAGGTGAGGCTAGCTCTGGTGAGGTCCTTGTTGAAGGGCAAACCCCAAACAGTCCCAAGCAACTCCCCTTGGGGTTTGTTTTTCAAGACGCCAACTTGCTCCCCTGGCGTAGTGTGCTTGGCAATGTGATGCTCCCTTTAGAGCTGATGGGCATTCGGAAACTAGACCGTGCCAAGCGCGCCCGTGAGGTGCTCGAGCTGGTTGGTCTAGGTGGGTTTACCAAAGCCTATCCCAAAGAACTCTCCGGCGGTATGCGCATGCGGGTGTCGATTGCACGGGCGCTTGTCACCTCACCGCACTTGCTGCTTATGGACGAACCTTTTGGCGCACTTGATGAGATCACCCGGCAACGCCTCAATCAAGAACTCCTGCGTATTAAAGATGCCACCGGCGCAACTGTTGTCTTTGTGACCCACAATGTGTTTGAGGCTGTTTATCTGTCCGACCGTATTGCTGTGATGAGCGCGCAACCGGGGCGTGTTGTTGAAACCATTAGCATCGACACAAATCAAGCTAGGGATGCCAGTTTCCGTGGCTCAGAGGTGTTTTCCAACACTGTTGTGCGGGTTGTTGCGGCGCTAGGAGAAGGAGCGTTAGGGGAAAGTACGTCAGGCGAGGCTGCTCATAAGCACACACCGAAACAGGAGGTCGCCGCATGAGTCTGGCATCTTCACGACCATCTAGCCAAGCTGCCTCCGTGTCGCGAGAGTCGGTAGCATCTTCACGTTGGGTGTCTAAAGTTGTCCCGCCAGCACTTACGCTGGTAGGCTTTTTGGCTATCTGGCAACTCATTATCGCTATCTTTCAGATTCCCTCGTATCTGGTACCAAGTCCGCTGAACGTTGTTGAAGCCTTTCAAGAACGCGGCGATGTTGTGTTGCAGGCTACCTGGATCACCTTTCGCTCAGCTGCGTTAGCGCTTGTGTTGTCCGTGGTGATCGGCGTTATTGTGGCACTTATTCTGGCAAGTTCCAAACAGCTCTACAACGCGCTGTTTCCTTACACGGTGATGCTCCAAACCACGCCGGTGATTGCTATTGCGCCCATCATCATCGTTTGGTTTGGGATTGGCATTGCGTCTATTACGGCAGTTGCAGTGATTATTAGCGTGTTTCCGATTATTGCCAATACGACAACGGGACTACTTTCAACGGACCCCAATTTAGTGCAACTCTTTAAGCTCTACCGTGGCTCGAGGTGGGCTGTGCTCACCAAACTACGCTTGCCTTACGCCCTCCCTTACTTTTTTGCGGGCTTTCGCGTGGCAGCAGGGCTAGCTGTGATTGGTGCCATTGTCGGTGAGTACGTAGCTGGCATGGGCGGGAGTCGCGGCGGCCTTGGCTTTATCATTGTGGAATCTGCCAACCGCCTCAGAATGGCCCAAGTTTTTGCGGCCACGCTTGCCTCAGCTCTTTTGGGCGTGAGCTTTTTAGTTGCCATTAACGCACTGAGCTACGCAGCACTGCACCGCTGGCATGCTTCAGCAAGTAAACACGAAAGCTAACTAGTAGCTTCGTATCAACTTTTTTATGTTAACCAAGGCTCTAATACTAATGAATGCTTTATCAATATTAATGAATGCCTTCATCCTAATCACCTACAGCAATGCCCTTTCGTAACTTGTAATCCCACATTAGCAGCGCGCATTTGAGACAATACTTGTGTATAAAGATTCGAGCACATGTAAGTTTACTTAAGCATGCCGACATTAATCTGGGTAAGTACGTCGCGTCAATTAAGCCTTAACGAAGTTAGTTTAGATATTGTTTCGAGGGCGCAAACCATTCCCGACATCCATGTCAAGTACGTCAACTGTCATATTCAATGTTAGCGCATAAGAATGTCTATCACCAGCAATGTCGCGCGAATTAAGCGCGTGTGCACAAGGAGGTTAAGTGTGAAACAGAAATTCCGTTATTTGGTTGGTCTGCTTGCTATTAGCTTGATGGGCACTGTTCTGGCCCAAGACTTAACGTCTATTCGCTTTGTGACTAACTGGTTTGCTGAGCCTGAACATGGCGGCTTTTACGCAGCTGTGCAAGATGGCATCTATGAAGAATACGGGCTAGATGTAGAAATTATTCAGGGTGGTCCTAACATTGCCGGCATGACCCTACTTGCCACCGACCGCGTTGAATTTGCCATGACAGATGCTGCTGGTACTTTTTTTGCGCGTAATGAAGGCATTCCTGCGGTTGCGTTTTATGGCACCTTTCAGAACATGCCCCAAGGTTTCATGTTCCACGACGGGCAACCTATCGAAGATTTTACAGACCTAGAAGGTCGTACCATTGCCATATCACCAGGTGCGCCCTACTGGGAGTTTATCAAGCAAAAATACGACCTCGAGGGCAAAGTGCAAGTCATCAACTACAATGGGCAGATTGCTGAGTGGTTGCTTGACCAAGAACGCATCACCCAGATTTATGTCACCTCAGAACCTTTTGGGGCGGCCCGCGAGGGTGCTACGCCGCAGTACTTGGCCATTGCCGACTCTGGCTTTAATCCTTACGCCAACATTGTAGTGGCCAAAGAATCGTTCATCGCTGAAAATCCTGAGGTCATTCGTAACTTTGTTGCTGCATCTCAAGAAGGCTGGGCTAACTTTTTAGCAGATCCAACTGCCTACACCGAAACCATTGCCGAATACAACGACTCTATGACGGCTGAATTTATGGCCTGGTCTAACGAGCAACAAATTCCTTTTGTGACCAGTGACGTTACCGAAGAAAACGGGCTTGGCTATATGCTCACCGAACGCTGGCAGGAAATGTACGATCAACTGGTTGAACTCGAGCTACTCGATACCGACATGAACCCAACCGACGCCTTCACTGTGGAGTTTTTTAGCACTCCCTAAATGACCTCATTAGCGCTTATTGAAGCAGGTATTTTACTGCTCTGGGCAGCGTGGCTTTCACTAGTCACGCTGTTTAATGTGACTGACGCTCTTAAAGAGATGGGGATTCTAGGTGAAACTTGGTCGCTAGCCTCGGGCAACTTTGCTTATATGATTGACGTCACCAGCATTCATAAAACGCCCAGAGTCGTGTGTTACGTGATGTTTGCAGGCGTTATTTTGTGGGAGGCACTTGCGTCTTTACTCTTATGGCGGGCATTTTTTGTGGGCAGCTTACCAGCCATCAACCAAGCGTTTTTGGTGAGTTTAAGCTTGTGGGGTGCGTTTATTTTAGCTGATGAGTTTTTTATCGCCTACACCACCGAAGGCGAAGGCGGTTACAGCGTAGCTGCCACGCACCGTGAGATTTTTGTCGCGTTTTTAGTGTCTCTTATTGCGCTACATCTGTTGTGAATGTCCGATGAAGCTACTACCTCACATCAGTTTAGATGCTCACCGCGTTAAATCCTATAACTGTTAAACCTCTTATACGACGATAGTCACGCTGCTATACTTATCAAGCTCTGCCAACTGGTTTGTGTTGGCTCGAGTCAATCAATCTCAGTAACACCCTAAAGAAAAGCATCACATCAAAATAATTTTAACGTTTCACCTGCTTTATCTCTCCATAAAGATTTGCTTAATTTGACTTGTAAACCCCATATGCTATCAACGATATTGCGTCTCTCACCTTATCCTAAGATTGCCTAGGAGATAGAAAGGGATTTTTTGAATCGCTACCTCGCCAACCTCACTTGGCAAGACGTTGCAGCCCTTGACAAAGACCCCGGTGTGCTTATCTTGCCCATTGGGGCCATTGAGCAACACGGCCACCATATGCCTTTAGTCACAGACGCACTTATTGCGGGTAAAGCTGTTGATCAAGCATTTGCGCTATTAGCAGATGACGTCCCTGCGTGGGCACTTCCCACCATGCCCTACGGCAAAAGCAACGAACACGTAGGCTTTGCCGGCACCATGATGCTTTCCAGCACAACCTTGTTAGGATTTTGTCAAGACATTGCCAGAAGTGCCGCGCAAGCTGGGTTTAAGCGGCTTATGTTTGTAAACGGTCACGGCGGTAACCGGGCACTATTAGAGATGGCCGCGCGGGATATTCGCGCCGAGTTTGGTCTTATCACGTTTGTGGTCATGCCGCCATCACTCACAGCAGAAGACCGCGCGGCCCTTCCTGAAGCAGAGCAGCGTTTTGGCATTCATGCGGGCACCGTTGAAACCGCGCTTATTTTGGCAGACAGCCCTGAACTGGTCAAAATGGACCACGCCACCTGTCACTATCCGCCTTTTGCGTCTGAGGTTGTCCACTTAACTGCCATGCCCCACGTTGCTTGGCTTTCCAAAGACTGGAGTCCACGTGGACACTTTGGAGATGCCAGCGCCGCTACATCTGAAGACGGGCAGCGTTACTGGCGCAATATGGCCCAAGGTCTTGCTGAGACGATTCGCGAAGCAGCTTTTTTTGAAGTGCCAAAATTTGAGACATCAGCATCATCGGAACAGACTTCATGACGACAGCTAACCCACGTATACCTTCAGCCACCCAGATACCTACAAGCTGCCAACTTCTTTTACGCAGTGCTCGCTGCTTGGAACATACAACTGAGGTTGACATCGCCATTGACGGCGGGCATATTGTTGCTATCATCCCAAACTTTGTAGGTGAGGCTCAGGAGGTTTGGCACTTGGGCTCGAGACCTGTCTTACCAGGTTTTATTGACCTCCACGTGCACCTCGATAAGACCCTCAGCATGGATCATCCTGCTGTCATAAACCGTAGCGGCACCTTAGCTGAGGCTATTGACAGTTGGGGACAGGTCAAACCCACACTTACCCACGCAGATTACGTTCAGCGTGCTAGTAGGGGCATTGAGATGGCCATGCAACGAGGTACCACCGCCATGCGCAGCCACGTGGATGTTGACGCTGCTTACGGCCTAACTGCGCTCGAGGCCATTCTCGAAGTGCGCGAAACTTACCGCGACCGTTTTGACCTGCAAGTTGTTGTGCTAGGTGCGCCCGAACGCGGACCACAAGAAGCTGCGACTGTTAAAGCTGCGCTCGAGGCTGGTGCAGATATCCTTGGCGGCGCGCCAGGACTGTTTGGAGACGCCCAAGTAGGCGTTCGTGCATGTTTAGCGTTAGCTGAGCAAACAGGGGTACACGTTGATTTACACATTGATGAAACGGACGACCCAAATGTGCGTGCGCTCGAGCACCTTGCTGACGGCGTCACCGCCCTCGGCTTACAAGGTCGTGTGACGGCCGGGCACTGCTGCTCACTCAGCGCTATGAGCCAAGCAGAAGCAGCTGCCATTATTGATAAAGTAGCGGCTGCTGAACTGACAATCGTCACCTTGCCGTCTGTCAATCTAGTCCTACAAGGGCGTCACGACAATAGCCGCACTCGGCGCGGCCTCACCCGCGTGAAAGAACTTTTAGCGGCTGGCGTGAATGTGGCAGCAGGATCAGACAATGTACAAGACCCATTTAATCCCTTTGGTAATTACGACCTCATGTGGATTGCCAACTTAGTTGCCCACGCAGCGCATCTTACAAGTGATGACGAGCGTGGCAAGGTATTTGACTCAATAACCCATAACCCGGCACACGCGTTTGGCAAAGAGCATTACGGCATTAAAGTAGGTGCGCCTGCTGATCTTGTTGTGCTAGACCATCCCAGCCTTGACAGTGCGCTTGCCCACATGCCTGCTCGCTATGCCATCCTCAAAAACGGCGTGCCTTACACGTTACCAGCCTCACATACTTAGATACTTAGGGGTTTACTGCTTGAAGGAGTCCTATCTACGATGACCACAGCACATCAACTCGCAACTAACACCGACCTCATCCCCCGCTTGCGTGACCTTGTTGGCGACAAACACGTTTATACCGACGCCAAAGCCCGCAAAGTGTTTTCGACGGATGCCTATACCTTTTCGCCCGTTTTAACTGAAGCTTTACAGGACAAAATTGCCGATGTTGTGGTGGCACCGGGTAGTGTGCGTGAGCTCGAGCAAATTATTAGCTTAGCCATGCAACATAGCGTCCCTGTCACCATACGCGGGGCAGGCACAGGCAACTACGGTCAGTCAGTGCCGCTCGAGGCTGGCATTGTGGTACTCATGCGGCGCTTAAATACTATTGTAGAGCTTAACCCCGAAACCAAACGCGCTAAAGTCCAACCAGGCGTTGTCATCGGTGCGTTGGAACGGCGGGCCCGCGAGGTGGGTCTAGAAGTGCCTTGTTACCCTAGCACTTGGGGTACAGCCACGATTGGCGGCTTTGTCAGCGGCGGCTTTGGCGGCGTGGGCTCCATTCGTAACGGCACCTTGTGGGATGGCATGGTGGTGAGTTGTGAGGTGATGAGTGCAGAAGTGACCCCGCAGTACAGTATCCTGAGCGGTGCTGACGTGCTCAGCGTGATTCATGCGTATGGGGTCAGTGGCATTATGACCGAGCTGGAGCTCAACCTAGTAGATGCCGTCGCCTGGGAAGAATGTGTTCTTGCGTTTAACGACCTTACCTCGGCACTTAAGTTCGGCTACGACCTGTCTTTGAATAATGACATCGACAAACGGCTTATCTGCACCTGTGAGCCGCCACTTGCTGGGTTTTTTCGGCCGCTCATGAACGAAACCTCGCTTGACACAAGCAAAACCCATGAGCTGCTCGAGCTAGGTCAGGGGCAAACTGAGGCTGTCAACGCACTCGCCAAGGATTATGGCGGCACCGTCGTGTGGCAACGCCCCAGTGACAAGTACCACAAAAGCGGCTTTTCACTCTCAGATTTTTCGTGGAATCATACAACCCTTTGGGCCATGAAAGCTGAACCCAACTACACCTACTTACAAGCTATGTTTGCGAGCGAGCTAGATACCTTTTTAACGCAAGTTGACAGCCTCAAACAGCAGTTTCCTGATGAACTACTGATGCACCTCGAGTACGTCACCATTGGCGATAAACTCACGCCAAGTGGGTTACCTGTTGTGACCTACCAGGGCAAACCTCGCCTTTACGAAATTATTGATGCATTTGAGGCTGCTGGCGTAGAAATTGCCGATCCTCACACCTGGCGGCTAGATGCAGACCCCCGCTGGAACGGCACGCCCGTCGTTGACGGTAAAGCCACCCGCAACCCACTAGGCTTACTTAATCCCGGCAAGCTTTAAGTATCTCCTATCTGTATCTGCAAGATACAGATAGCTGTAGCGGTTAAGGAATGTGATTTACTCACGTTCCTTTTCGCAAAGTTATCATGAAGACACTTGGGCACGAATGGTTGTGACACAACTACTGTTCGTCCAAATGTGTAGCGTTTCCACGAGTAACTGCTATAGGCAGTTGCGCGTGCGACTCAGGGGAGTAGAAATCGACCCACTTAGTGGGGGGAACTAATCCTGGAATTGCTAGTGGTTTTGAATCATCAATTTGGTGAGTAGAGGACTTATGCAGAAACTAACTTGTACGGCTATTGCGCAAAATATCTTTTGGAACGTCGGTAACGCTACCTGAAAGTGCCAAAATAGCTAAGTTAGGACTGCGAAACGTCACATAAGTTTTGTCTTGTGTAGGGTAGTAGCCACCTTCGACCTGAAAGCTTTCTTGGCTATGCTGACTTGCGATGAGCACAAGTGCAGCAGTAATATCTGGTACAACAAGCGTTTTGTCGTCTTGGTTGCTGTCTAGCTGGTTGCTGTCTAGCTGGTTGCTGTCTAGCTGGTTGCTATCTGGTTGGGTTTGGCTACTGGGTTGGTCTGCTACTACACCGTTACCTTGAGAACTGGTCACGCTACTTGATTTGTTACTGTTAATATCACCATCTAGAATGGCGCGTTCTGCAGGCGTAGCTGAGCGTGTCGCTACTGCTGAACCTGGCTCGAGCAACATCCCCATTAAGTTAACGCGCATAGTTTCACGTTCAGGGCTTACGTTAGGTTCAAAGCGGAAGTTACCTTCTTGTAATTTTAGAAGAACCCGCAAACCCGCTTCACCGCTGTAGTCGGGGTGCTCGAGGTGAACCAAATTTCTGCCATGTAAATACAACTTAAACGCATCAATTTCTAAAACACCTTGCAACCGCAACATAGCTAAAGATTGTAGTAAGTTGCGCGCGCCACCTTTACCTTCCAACTGCCCACTAAACGACGCACTTAAACGCGCCCGCTGGGCTAGCCGGCGCAGGGTATTGTCGATACTTACAAGATCTACACTTTCACTTTGAAAGGCATCTCGGTTGAGGATGTCTTTGGCAACTTCAACAGGTGTCGACGTGTTGTCTGAAAGTCCCAAAATGGTGCGTGCTTCTTGCAAGGTCGATGATACCCTTTTGAGGGTGTCTCCCAAACGCTTACGTTCAGTTAAATCGCGTTGCGTTGATGCGTAGTGGGTCACGTTGCCGTCATCGTCACGTAAAGCTTCAATATTCCATTCGACAATATAGGGCCGGCCATCTTTGCGGTGGTTGACCGTTTCACCTTGAAAACTATGACCCGTTTCAAGACTTTGACGAAGACGTTTCAACATGTCAAAATCTGTGCCAACACCTTGTAAAATACGCGGTGTTTTACCGATGACTTCGTCTTTGCTATAGCCTGTCATCTTACAAAACGCGTTGTTGACATAGACAATATGCGGTCCGGGTGCGTCTAATTGGGCATCGGTAATAACAATAGCCTCAATCGCACTAGCACAAGCTTGCTCAAAAATGGTCAGTCTGTCAAGTTTGTGGGCGTACTCGAGCTGCTCGCGAAAGCGCGTAACTTCTGTAATCAACCATGGTCGCAACCAAATACCGGCGAGTCCTTGAGCAGCTTTTACAGCAGCACTACTCACTGTATCAGCAAGCCAGTAGACAGGTGCGTGTTGATCATTGACCGCAGTACGGGCAGCCAAATCAGTAATTAAGATAAGGTGACTGTTGATCTGATGGTCTTGGGCTTGCGCAACAGAGACACATTGCACCACTGCCAAGTCAGCAAGTTCATGCTGTAGTGTGTCGACGGTGTCATCTGAAACAATCAAAATGTTCAAAGTAGATTTATTCATTATCATATTTGGTTGTTTTCCAAGATAGTGGTGTCAAGATATCGGTATACATGTGCTCACATGCATGTAAATGCATCTTCGCACATTCAACGCAAAAATAGTAAGTACGACAGCAATTTGAGTATACTATGTTAACTTCAACATATGCCTTTATGAAAGACAGCTTAAGGCAATTTAAACGCGCTAAACCTAGTGTGCCAAGCTCAATAAAAAATACCCAAACGCAGGCTTGGGCATCTTTAAAGGTTGTACCTCGCGTGCTATGTCTACACACTCATAGCACTTCCAGGATTAGTTCCCATGCACTGAGTGGGTCAATTGCTACTCCCCCAGGTCGCACGCGCAATTGCCTGTGGCAGTTACTCGTGGAAACGCTATCATTTACGGGCATTTACGGGCATTTACGGGCATTTACGGGCATTTACGGGGATGAATCTACTTCTCCTTCAAATCTCATAATGACAAACGTGTCACCTTGCGGGTCTTGTGCATTGCTGAACATATCTATTACATCTATATCGGTATTGGGAACTAATATTTTAGCAATAGCAGTTCCAGGATTAGTTCCCCCACACTAAGCGGGTTTATTTCTACTCCCC
>CAZMCW010000074.1:11457-15677 GCA_964564405.1 uncultured bacterium | reverse complement strand
GAATTACGTTGTCGTTCTCGGCAATGGCAAGGCCGTCATCGACTCGGCCCATCGGTAACACGCAGACTGGGCAACCGGGCCCGTGAACCAGTTCAATGTTATCTGGCAGTAAATCTTTAATGCCAAAACGGTAGATGGCGTGGGTGTGCCCGCCGCAGACTTCCATAATGCGGTAGTGGCGCTTAGGGTTAACAAGGCGCTTAAGTTCTGCTGCACTTTTTTTGATTAACTCAGGATTTCTAAATTCATCGACGTATTTCATGGGTCTGGTCACCTCCTGCTAGGACAGGCTTTAACTGCTGATGGTCGGATGTATCTATTTTGGAGAGGGCAATGCCCATGTGGACAAGAAGCACGTCATCAGGTTGGACGTTGTCAATGAAGTCAATAGCAACCTCAGTTTGTTGGCCAAGACGGTCTTCAACGACAGCGTTATTAGCTTCAACCTGAATCACGCGTACAGGAATGGCGATGTCGCCACAGGTCGTGCAACCATCTTGCTCGAGCGTGCAAGTGCCGTAAGCCTCGAGCGCGCTAAGTGACACCAGAAGCCTCCTTGAGCGCATCAGCTTCTACCTCTGGCACATTGCCGTAACCGTGGAGTTCTTCCATTGCTTCGTCAACCTCACCTAACATGGCGAGCAGTTCCATTTGTTCCTCAGCTTCTTTAGCGCTGATTTTGCTCATGGCAAAGCCAACGTGTAAGAGCACCCAGTCGTCTGGTTTGATGTTTTCTTCGCGCAATAGATCAATATTAACTTTGCGGCGCACGCCAGACACTTCGACGGTTGCAAAGTGCTGATCGTCCGAGAGCGTTTTAACTTTGGCAGGGATGGCTAAACACATATGAGCCTCCTTTAAGAGGTGGGGCTAGGTTGCTGATGATTATTTTGAGTATTTTTTTTAGCGAGGACGCGTTGCTCGAGCCAGTTGTGCCACTCCGCTAACCCGGCTCCCGTTTTCGCTGAGGTTTCAAAAATGTGAATATCGGGTCGCATGGCTTGCAAGGATGCGTGCATTTGGGCGCGGTCAAACTCAACAGCCTCCGCTAAATCCATCTTGCTGATGATGGCCACATCAGCGGAGTTGATGAGCGTAGGATATTTGAGGGGTTTATCTTCGCCTTCGGTGGTGGAAAAAATAGCCACGCGGCTGTCTTCACCGAGGTCGTAACTACTGGGGCAGACTAAGTTACCGACATTTTCAATAAACAGCAGGTCAATCTCAGCTAAATCCCAGTCTTCGAGGTAGCTTCCTATCATTTCTGCTTCAAGGTGGCAAAGTGTACCCGTCTCAATTTGTTTAACTTTTGTACCACTGCGGGCAAGGCGGGTGGCGTCGTTGTCGGTGGCGAGGTCGCCAACTAGGGTAGCTAAGGATAACTTTGGCGCAAGGGTTGTGAGGGTGCGCTCGAGCAAGGCCGTTTTGCCTGAGCCAGGACTCGACACCACGTTCACCACAAACACCCCGGCCTCCGCAAACCGCTGCCGCAGGGCCCGCGCCAGTTGGTCGTTTTTCTTGAGGATGTTGTGGCGCAGTTCGACGATGCGTGGGGTTGATACAGTTGTTGTATTTGAGGACATCTTATTCACCGTCCTTTCTCATTAACCTGAGACGGCATCGACTAGCTCGAGGGCGCGAATGTCTAATTCTTTGCCCCGCCGAACGTCCGCAGAGGGTGTATTGCAAACCGGGCAGCGCAAACTCTGGATGCCGTCAAGTTCGTGCTCGAGCTCACAAGTTGCACAATAGATACTTACCGGAATGTCTTCGATGATGAGTTGGGAGTGCTCGAGGGCAGTTCCCTGCGTAGCAATGTCATAAGAAAAAAGCAGCGCGTCTTTGACTACGCCTGCAAGCGCACCTAATTGCACGTAAATAGCATCTACCTGTGCACCACGCGCATCAGCTTCGCGCTGGGCAACTTCAACAATGCTGTGGGCTATTGACAACTCGTGCATCTCAATAAATATCCTCAGTTAGCAAGCTATTTGGCTAGTTCTTGACCAAATTGTTTGAGGAAACTGGTCAAAAAGTTGATGGCCCGTTTCACGTCTGGATCGGTAAGTACGGCAACTAACCCTATAATCCCCACTTTTTTCTCGGGGTCATAGTTGTCAATAGAGTCAATAAGTGCGTCGGCGGCTTTGTTCACCACACTGATCGTTTTGGGTTTAAAGATATCTGAATCCAGCAGGGCTTGGGTTTCTGGTGAGTCGATGATGGCTTGAAACTTAACTACCGTTGCTAATAACCCAGCAAGGTTGATGGGAGGTTGCTCAGGTGCAAGTTCTCGAAACTGTTCAACACCTTCGTTAATTGTGTCAGCCATTTCGGGACCGCGTTGGAGCAATCCAGTGAGCATGTCTAGAAGGACCTTAAGATCCGGTAGCCTATCAACCAATGACGTAAGTGCCGCAGCAACTTTCGGATCTGCCAGACGTTCCTGCAAGTAGTCTTGCTCTTGTGAGTGACCAACATTTAGCATTACAACCCCCAAGTGAGTTTTGTGTCACCTTAGTGTGCAGCCGCCAACACCAGAGTCATAAGGACATGAGTCCTAGATAACACCCTTGGTGATCTAACACCCTTGGTGATCTAACACCCTTGGTGATCTAACACCCTTAGTGATCTAACACCCTTGGTGATCGCATTAACACACGTTCTAGATTCATGTTTGCGAGTTCAATACGATAATCTCTACAGTACGAATATCGTATTGTGCCAGTCCCGCAGTTTGTGTAACTGTCTGTATCTCGAGGTTAACGTGTAAAGAAGCACTAACGACGTCAGAGCCTAGTCAACCAACTTTAGATATAGTGGACGTTCAGAATATCAAGGAAAAGACTGTAGGGTACACTACCCTTTTGGGTAGGGGGTGTTTGTTGTCACCCCAACATATTGCCAACAACATACTGCCGATACGCACTCGCAGCTTGGGTACGGTTGCGCACACCCAATTTGCTGTAAACATTGCGCAGATGAAACTTGACTGTGTTTTCACTAAGGCCGAGTTTGCTCGCAATGGCTGCGTTGCCACTGCCAGCGGCAATAAGCGTGAGAACTTCTAGCTCGCGCTCCGTCAAGGTGTCCAGGGCAGAGGTTTGGGGGCCATGCTGTTTGTGAATTGCGGCTGGATAGACCCGTTCACCACTGACTACATGACGAATCACATTAACTAGTTTGCGGGCTGGTGACGACTTAGGTAAAAAGGCACTAAACCCAAGTTCGTAAGCTTGCTGGTAAACTTTGGCAGTTGCATAAACACTGAGCGCAATGATTTTTAAACGCCCAGTAGCTTGCAAACTTTTGAGCTCGAGCAACTCCCGGTTCGTCAGCATATCTAGGTCGCACACCAGCACATCCGGCTGATAGTGGTCAAGTGCCTCGAGCAACTTGTAAGCACTATTGACCGTTGTCAAAACCCGAAAATCAACTTCCTCAGCTAACATGCTGCCAAGTCCCTCACGCAGCGCGGCGTGGTCGTCTGCAATGACAAGCCCAAGTTGTTTGTCAGGTGGGCCAAGCTCTGTCATGTGTCTAAGTGATGTTGGCGCGGTAAGTTAAGGCGCACGACTTGCGGTGTCTCAGATAGCGCTAATTCCCACGTACCGGCAAGTGCATCTGTGTAGGTAGCTAAATGGGTCTTTAATTTGCCAGAGGCAATGCTGCTCAGCCGGTCTTCAGTATCTTGAACCTCGAGCACAACAGTAGCCTCATCTACAGTCAGCATCAGTTCAATGCCACTACTGTTCACCTCTTGCCGCAGGTGGGTTAACATCATCTCACAGACGTAAAACAAACAAATTTTGTAACACGCGGGCAGCGGCGCGTCACTTGCGTTTAAGTTAATGACTTGCCCACTAAGCAACTCATGCTCAATGCACATCTCATGAAGTAACTGCGCGATAGGCGTGCTTACCAAATCAGGGTGATGCAGGCTAGTGTAGGTTTTTTGGAGGTCGTCAAGACAAGCCTCGAGCAAACTAGTTGCTTGGGTAAGCGCATTAAAGGTACCTGCAGGCAATATACTTACGTACTTCAAACGGTTTTCCAGCAAATGAAGCTGGGTCAGCGCCGCATAAATGTTTTGGAGCGGGGTTTCATGAAGGTGGGTAAGGAGGGTTTGTGCGTGGTCGTGGCCGGCCACAAGTAGCGCGTCTAAGCTTTTAGAATCTAAGCTTTTAGAATCTAAGCTTTTAGAATCTAAGCTTTTAGAA
>CAZMCW010000074.1:3149-11357 GCA_964564405.1 uncultured bacterium | reverse complement strand
GCTTTTAGAATCTAAGCTTTTAGAATCTAAGCTTTTAGAATCTAAGCTTTTAGAATCTAAGCTTTTAGAAGCGTGCTGAGGCACTGGTTCAAGCTCACGTGACACTGACCTTTACTCCTCTCCTTTACTGACCTTTACTCCTTTACTGAGGCGTATGCTAACGAATCAGCCACTAGCGTAATTGACAATATTCAATCACAACAGAACAGATTGAATCATACCAAAATAGTACACAAGTACCTCGAGCCTTACTCGTTTCATAATTCGAGATCGCTTTTGAACATAATAAATATAGTTGCTGCTCGAGCAGCATAACATGTGTAACAAACCGTCATCTCACAACCCTACCCAAATGTGTAGTTGCCCCTACATTGCTAAGCGCGTTAAGGTGACCATAAGCACATTTATCGTTGATGCTTACAGGTTGTAGTTGCCGCGTTTGTATTTACAGATGCCTCTTAGTACTGGCGTCACACTGCAAATAAATTAGGTGAGATTACATTGGTGAGGTTTAAATATCTTGCCCAAGTCACTCCAAATGCTTGTGTGATATTTAGAGGGTTAAATCTACGGGTTTAATTGGTGCACACTGCAATCTAAGCACTTTAGATTCAAGTAACGCTAGAGTTAAGGAACTTTAAGTTTAGATACATGAAGTTTAGGTACATGCTGGAAGAAAGTGGAGGTCGTCATGGCAACATTGGTCTGGTTGCACGGAGGTGCGTGCAACGGTAACACCCAATCATTTTTAAACGCTGAAGAACCTACTGTCGTAGATTTGGTTACCGATTTTGGAATTGAGATTGTGTATCACCACTCGATCTGCCCGGAGATGGGCAATCAGGTGAGGGATAAGCTCGAGGCGATCCTAGCTGATGGCGGCCCAGACATCTTTGTTTTTGAAGGTACCGTCATTCAAGGTCCAAATGGTACAGGGCGCTACGACCAATTCTTGCACGAGCCCATGATGAACTGGGTTAAGCGCTTTGCGGATTCCGCTCAATTTACTGTTGCATTGGGGGACTGCGCCTGCTGGGGCGGCGTGCCCGCAACAAAACCCAACCCAACGGACTCCATTGGCTTGCAGTATCTCAAAGAAAATCAAGGTGGTTTTTTAGGGAGAGATTACCGTTCTAAAGCGGGTTTGCCGGTTATCAATATTCCCGGTTGCCCCATTCACCCGGACTGGGTCACGCAGATTTTGGTGGCGATTGCCAGCGGACGTTTAGGCGACATCACCCTAGACCACTACCAACGCCCTGAAACGTTCTTCAAAACTTTCACCCAAACGGGTTGCACGCGCGTGCAGTATTTTGAGTGGAAAGAACCTGTTGAAGAATTTGGACAAGGCACGCGCAAAGGCTGTTTGTTTTACGAACAAGGTTGCCGCGGCCCTATGACCCACTCACCCTGTAACCGTATTTTGTGGAACAAGCAGTCAAGTAAAACCAGGGCAGGTATGCCCTGTACCGGTTGCACCGAACCGCAGTTCCCCTTTTTCGACCTAGAACCTGGTACTGTCTTCAAGACCCAAAAAGCGTTTGGTGTGGTACCGCTTGAAGTCCCCGAAGGTACCGACCCTGCTAGCTACACAGTACACGCGGCCGTTGCCAGAATTGCCTCACCTAAATGGGCCAAAAAAGACATGTTCGTCGTCTAGTTAATAGTTTTAGCAATTCCAGGATTAGCTCCCCCACATTGAATGGGTGATGTCTACTCTCCTAAGTTGCACGCGCAACTGCCTGTGGTAATTACTCGTGGAAACGCTAGTTAACTAGCACGTTCAGAGCAATACAACTTGATGGCGTCATCAGGTCAGCTAATTTTAGAAGCTGCATCAATCACATTGTTGACAATCTCAACTTGATGCAGCATCTTCCCTCAACATCATCAATCTCAACATCATCAATGATGCTGACAAGGTAGCATTAGCAACCTCTCCCTTTCTTCCCATCCCCCTTTCTCCCAAACGTCACCTCTCCAAACTAACCTCGTTACTTAATAATCAACACCTCGCCTCCCCCTAGCCAAAGGAGTAGCATATGGCAACTGTAGAACTAGATGTTGGCGCGCTCGGACGCGTTGAAGGCGATCTTGACGTTCGCGTACTGCTAGAAGACAACACCGTTGTAGACGCATGGACCGAAGCAAGTATGTTTCGCGGCTTTGAGATCATCCTCAAAGGTAAAGACCCCCAAGCGGGTTTAATTGTCACGCCGCGTATTTGTGGAATTTGCGGCGGGTCACACCTCACCAAAGCTGTTTATGCCCTGGATACTGCGTGGCATACAGAAGTTCCACCTAACGCGCACTTGGTACGCAACATTGCTCAAGCGTGTGAGACCTTGCAGAGTATTCCACGGTGGTTTTACGCGTTATTTGGTATTAGCTTGGTGAATAAAAACTACGCCAAAAGCGACATGTACGACGAAGCTGTCAAACGCTTTAGCCCTTTTGTCGGCACAAGCTATGAAAAAGGTGTGGTTGTAAGCAATAAACCTGTAGAGATTTATGCACTTTTTGGTGGACAGTGGCCGCACAGTAGTTTTATGGTGCCTGGCGGGGTTATGTGCGCGCCCACGCTAAGTGATGTCACTCGCGCTACGGCGATTATGGAGTATTACAAGCACGAGTGGCTCGAGCCCTTCTACGGCTGTGAACTCGACCGCTGGTTGGAAAATGAAACTTGGCAAGACGTGCTTAATTGGATTGACGAAAGTCCTAGCCACCGCGATAGCGACATGGGGTTTTTCATTCGCTACGCACAAGACATTGGGTTAGACAAGTACGGGCAAGGTATTGGGCGCTATATTGCCGCAGGTGCGTTTATTGAACCTGAACATTACCAGTATCCAACCATTGCTGGGCGCAACAACGCGCTTATTGGCCGGGCAGGTGTCTACGACGGCAACGATTTTCACGACTTTGATCAAGCAGCCATTCGCGAAGATCATACAAACAGTTACTTTCGCGGGTCTGCGCAACTTCACCCGTTTGAGGGCGTAACTGACCCTATTGATCCTGCCCAAGGTAAAAAAGAGGGTAAGTACAGTTGGGCAAAATCACCCAGGTACTCTGTCAATAGCGAACTACTAGCTTTGGAAGCTGGACCGCTGGCACGGCAAGTAGTTGCGGGTAGGCACGACGCCCTAGGACATCAAGATTATGACCCGCTTACCTACAACATTATTCAAGAAATAGGGCCCAGCGTGATGACCCGGGTGATGGCCCGCTTGCACGAAGCACCCAAGTATTACAAACTCATTGAAAAGTGGCTTTCCCGCCTCGATCTACACGAGCCGTTTTACATTAAACCTACCGAACACGACGAAGGCCAAGGTTTTGGTGGCACTGAAGCTGCCAGGGGCGCATTGATGGACTGGATTAAGATCAAAGACAACAAAATTGAAAACTACCAAGTCATTACGCCAACGGCGTGGAACATTGGCCCGCGCGATAACAAGGGGCAAAATGGGTCGATCGAAAAAGCCATGATCGGCGCAACCCTAGAAGATCAAGCAGATCCCGTTGAGTTGAGTTTTGTAGCCACCAGTTTTGATTCTTGCTTGGTGTGTACGGTGCACGCGTATGACGCCAAAACTCATAAAAAATTGTCTCAGTTTAGGTTTGGGGCGGGTTGCTAAGTTGACCGCGTAAACGCGCTATCTGAGAGCCAGCTAGCTCACTACTAGTTGGCTTTTTCAGTTGATGTTGACAAAATTTCGCGTTATACCAAGTCCGACAAAACACATCATAAACTCCTGCGGAGTTCATTACGTTCTAGTTGGACTTGGTATCTGTTTCTGCTCGCTCCGCTCGGGTTACTTTGTTACCAAAATAACCGGAAAGGGTATTAGACTACAATCTCAATCAATCTAATCTTGGTTTGCTCGAGTAGCTTGCCTCATCAGCCAATATAGTTACAACAGCAATGTCATGATGTGTTGATATATGTTGTAGCTGATGGAATCTCCCGTTCTCCTATTCTACCTTTCCTGCCTGAGGCAACGTCTTAGTCAGTAAACAGCATCTCATACCCCTATAGGACTTAACCTTGTGACAACACCTGTAACAACTCCAGCTCACCCCACATCATCTGAGCAAAAGACTGGGCAAATGATTAAGCAGACCACGCTCATCATCGGTTGCGGCAACTTGCTACGCTCCGACGACGCGGTGGGGCCTGTGCTCATCCGCCGTTTGTGGGAGTTGGGCTTGCCCGACCACATCCGTGTGTGTGACGGTGGCACGGCTGGCATGGACGTGGCGTTCCAAATGGAAGGCATGGACGAAGTTATTATTGTGGATGCCTGCCGCACCGGCGCAGAACCCGGCACCCTTTACGAAATTCCCGGACACGAGGTTGAAGCGCCGCCGCTCACGCAAATGAACTTACACGCGTTTCGTTGGGACAACGCTATTGCGTTTGGGCGCTGGTTGCTCAAAGACCGCTACCCTAGCAAAGTCACCGTGTTTTTAATTGAAGGTACGCGGTTTGACTTTGGGATGGACATCTCGCCTGAGGTTGCGCAAGCAATGGAAACCTTAGTTAACGAACTTCTCAAACGTTATAACCCAGACGAATTACCCACGCATCCAATTCCAGGCTTAGTTGTTCATGGCATCCGCGACACATCACAAGGGGAGGATGCATCGCATGAAACCTGAGGTTGTGGTGAGTCCACCTGAAGCAAGCAAAGTAGATACAAGTGTGCAGCTCGAGCTTCTACCTACTGGCTACCTCCACATCTCGGCTGAGGTTGCTGTTACCTACTTCCCCAGCGACAGCCTCATCGCCATGATGCGTGATGGTGAGTTGTGGCTTTTACCTGTTGCCAACCGCAGCTCCGGCGGCCTCCTCCTCAAACATCGCAACACCCACGGCGACCGCAGCGTACTCATTTGGGAAGTCTTGCCCGAAAACACCGTAACAGGACTCTACACCGCTACGTGGGACGACAACGCCAAAACCCTCCGCATTCCCTTACAAGGTTCATGATAACAACCTCTCCTGTTCCCCCGTTTCCCCGTTCCCCCGTTCACATTTAGGTTCTACATGCCCCCTTACTACCCCGACGAAGCCATCTCTGCCCAAACTAGTGTCGAAAAAGTAGACGGTCAGTGGCGTGTTTACGTTGAGGTTGTATTTCCAGACGAAGTTAGACGCCGCGAAGTGGGGTGCTACTACAGTGAAAAAAGAGCACGGGTTGCTGCCAAGTGGATTCAATATGGTGTCAACATCAACTGGGAAGATTCATCACAAGATTTGGAGCCATAAAGGACGTATATGACGATGACCTCTGCTGACCTCAAGTTAGCTTTACGACCTCAGCCGTTGGGCGTGTTTACAGGGCCGCAAGGTGCGCTGTTACTACCGCCGTTAGTTGATGCTGACCTGCAAGCACGTGCGTTGGCAAAGGTGATGCGCGGCTATACCGATGATCTACCCGAGGCGTGGCAGTTTTACGCGCTGGCCATTTACGACGAACACGCGGCGTATGTTGCACTGCAAGGTGATGACAGCCTCGAGGCACGGTTTAACCGGTTTGTCGTTAATCCGTCAATGGATGATTACGCTAGCTTACAAACCCAAGTGGAGGGTGAGGTTTTGGGGTTGCTCGAGGCCGTTGCCTTTCAACTTGGCTACCGCGACACCCCACCTGAACCCCAAGATGCTGAAGCTGAAGTCCAAGCCTACTTGCTAGCTACTCAAGCCCATCACTTACTTGCCACGGGTGATAGGCAACTCGGTATGGAGATGCTCGAGCAAGCTGCCAACCTTGCCAAAGATAGTTCACCAACCTTTGCTGCGCGGCTTTATGGCGAATGGGCGAGTCTCGAGAGCATGGCGGGGCCACTCAGCCACAAAGGGCTTGGCTATTTTGAAACGGCGCTCGAGCTATTTGAAGACACAAATTTTAATGATGCTAGGGCAGAGCTTTGGCTGCACTTTGGCATTGCTTGCCAAGACCGCGCTGAGGGTAGCAAAGGCTGGCTTCTAAAAGCCGTAAATGCCTACCAAGAGGCTCTAAAAGTCTTCACCAAAACCCATTTACCCCACTCTTACGGCCTCGCTCAGATGAACTTGGCATTGTGTTATTTGAACATGCCCATGAACGATGAAGCTGACAAACTGCGCCCGGCCATCGCTGTGCAAGCACTCCGTGGTGCATTAGACGTGTTTACCCAAGACGACCAACCCGACATGTGGGCAAGTGCCACGCTTAACCTCGCTAACGCGTTGCAGCATGCAAAAACGTCTCATCCAGAAGATAATTTGTGGGAGGCTGTGGCATTGTATGAAGATGTTCTCAAAGTTCGTAGCGGGGATAGTGACCCTCTTGGTTACGCCCGCGTGCTTGCCAATCAAGGCAACGCCCTAGCGCATTTAGGGGCATTTAGCCGGGCGGTACCACGCCTACAACAAGCCCAAGATTTATTTGCAAGTACTCGAGACGAGGCAGCTGTGGCGGCCCTTGAAAACATCCTCGAGGATATTCACACGCGTAAGCAAGCAGGCAGTTAGCGTGGAGCTGCACGAAAAACAGTACTTTGAGTTTTTGCTGAACGCGGCCATTGAGCGTTTTAGTGAACGCCTTATTCAACGTAACGAAGGCATCGACAACGGTCTCGCAGCCCTACGCGCTAACCCGGATGGTGAGGGCGTGTGGTTTAGCCAGTTTGTCGATAACTTTTTTGAAGACATGCTCCTCACCAACAGTGCAAGTGCTTGCCTTATTTTGCAAGCCCTCGAGAAACGCCCAGTAGAGCAACAGCAACTCGACACCCTATCAACAGGTAAACTCAAAGACATCTTGCAAACCCTTGCCAAGCAGTCTTTCAAAAAGTTGCTGTTTGTCAAACTTCAAGAAAGCCTCGAGCAAACCCGTGCGTATGGCGTTTGAGGGTGATTTGTCAATGCTGTCTGTGTGGTGATGTTACAAGTAACTTAGGAAGGGGAGCACGGGAGAAAGGGGGAAGGGGAGCACAGTGTCAACTACGGCACGCCTAAAAATAGTCTTACGAAATTACTCAGTTAAATCAGAAATTCCAAGCTAATTAAGCTAATTTAAAAACACATTGGAAAAAATAAACTTATCAACTTGTATGTATCCATTATAAGGAGGAACTTATGAGCAATGCGGTTGCTATTGCTGAGACACCTTTTGAAGACCTTGCTAAGCGTGCAGATGATTGCCTCGAGGTAGTCCATAAATTAGACGAAGATGCTAAAAAGGCAGCGCTCGAGCTAAAACAGGTTGTTGATGACCTCAACACCCATGCAATCACTAAATTGGTGCGGCTCATTCGGGACAGTGAACTAGGTCAGGAGCTTCTTTATGAGGCGCTCGAGCAACCCGAAATTTACACGCTCTTCCTCACGCACGGCATCATTCAACCCTCGTTGGAAACGCAAGTAGCCCAAGCCTTGGAACTCATTAAACCCTATGTGCAGTCCCACGGCGGCGATGTTGAACTCGTTGAAATTCAAGACGATGTCGCCTATGTGCGTTTACACGGGTCGTGCTCAGGTTGTTCCATGAGCGCGCAAACCCTTAAAGATGGCGTGGCAGAAACAGTTATTAAACGGGTGCCACAAATTTCCAGGATTGAAGAAGTTAAAGAGGATAGCGTCGCTGGCTTTATTTCACTTGACTCTATTCGCGACTTTGATGACGGCAACCTTGCCAGCATGGGTTGGGTTGAGGGACCGCTAGCCAGTCAAGTGATTGAAGGGCGTCCGTTTCGGGTTCAGGGTGAAGCACAGGGTGAGGATTACAGCGCTTTAGTGGTGCGGCTCGAGGGACGCCTTTTTGCCTACCGCAACGAGTGCCCGCACATGGGTATGCCCTTAGAGCGCGGCGAGTGTGAGGGCAACATCCTCACCTGCCCGTGGCACAGTTTTCAGTTTGACCTCACCAGTGGCGAGTGTGTGACGGCACCCTCTGTTCAGTTAGAACCTTATCCACTGCGGCTCGAGGACGGCCGCATTTGGTTGCGCCCTAGCTAGTCATTTGTCGATGACAACATCAGTCACAACTGCAACCCAACCAGCGCGCCCCGTTCGCTGGCTTGGCGCGCCTGCAACCTACGGGTTGGCCCTCCCCGCTGCCCAGCCGAGCGCCAGCCAACTTTACGCACCTCGCGGCGTGTTCATGAACGACGAGGTGTTCATTGCCGTGGACTCCGGCAACCACCGCGTGCTCA
>CAZMCW010000074.1:1099-3139 GCA_964564405.1 uncultured bacterium | reverse complement strand
CCCTGCCAGACAGCCATAGCCCCGCCGACGTTGTGCTAGGTCAAGCTGATTTTGTCAGCGAAGGTCCTAAGCTGCTTCATCTGCCTACTGGCGTGGGCGTGTTTGAGGGGATGCTTTTTATTGCCGATGCGTGGCATCACCGCGTACTTATTTGGGACAACCTACCCGAGGTGAACAATCAACCACCTGACCGTGTGCTCGGGCAAGCCGATGTGAACGGAACTGAGCCTAACCGTGGTGCAAACGTCACCTCAACTAGTTTTTACTGGCCGTATGGGCTTGGCTATGTTCATAGACGTTTTTACGTGACCGATACCCAAAATCGGCGTGTGTTGTATTGGGATGGCTTGCCTGATGCAGACCAGCAACCTGATGGTGTACTTGGACAAGAGGATTTTGAGACGGCGCTCGAGAATCGCGGTGGCGCAATTAACCCTAAAAGTTTTCGCTGGCCGCACGCCATAGCAGGTGACGAAACCACTCTGTTCATTGCCGATGCTGGCAATCACCGTGTCCTAGGTTGGTCACCCATTCCCAACGGAGATACGAACGCCAATATTGTCCTCGGACAGCAAGATTTTACAACTGGACAAGAATGGCCGTACGGGCCGCAAAATGCCTCTGTATTGCGGTTTCCCTACGCCATCAGCCAAGCAGATGGACGGCTTGCTATTGCGGACACCGCCAACAACCGTGTGGTCATTCACAACACACTACCCACAACTGGGGTTTACAAGCCTGCTGATGTGGTTATTGGTCAGCCCAACTTTACAGCTAACGGTGAAAACCACTGGAAAGCTGTGACGGATGAAACCCTCTGCTGGCCGTATGGGATTCACTTGCACAACAATCATTTAGCCATTGCCGATTCTGGCAATAATCGGGTGATGGTGTGGGAAATTGAATGATACTACTTGATACTCATTAAATTAAAATAAGTTATACTGTCACGTAGATACAATCTAACTCTGTTGCTTCTCTAGCATAACAGCACACATTGTGCTACCTACTACAAGCTTGGTGGAGGTCAGTTGTGATTAAAAGACTTGTGACTATAATAGTTTCTATTATTAGCGTAGCAATAGCAATAGTTATAATTATTAACTTTACTGATATAACCGACCTCTTCTCAAGAGATAGAGAAATTATTCCAATAGTTATTGAATCAATTGAGTCAATTAGTCGGCTCGAAACAACTCGTATGACGCTAACTGGTCAAGATATTGAAGTAGAACGATCAGGTGTTCGACTGATAGGTGGTAATATTTTGCCAGAATGGATTGATGGACGTACTATTCGCCTTTCGGCTGCTGGCGAAGTGATAGCTGGTATTGACCTTGCCAATCTTGAAGAAAACGATATTCAGTTTAATGAAAACGAACTACGCATCAATCTGCCGGAAGCCGAGATACTAACCTGGCGACTCGATAATCGTGCAACGCGTGTCTACAGCAGGTCTAGTGGTGCATTCCGATGGGTTCCAGACCTCGATCTCGAATCCGAAGCTAGGCAGCGTGCTGAATTCGCTATTTTACATGCTGCTTGCCAGGGGGAAATTTTGGAGAGAGCTGGCACAGATGCAATTGAAGCTGTACAAGAAATCTTAGAAGGTGTCGCAGAACTTTCCGATGTAGAGTTAAATATAAGCATTGCTCCCATCAACGATGCACGATGTAGAAGTGCTGCAAGGCTTGTATCAAATTGATCCAGCTTTTGTGATAGTCCAAGATCAATCGATGTAAACAAAGTGCGAACACTAGCAGATAATCTCTTCACTCCAAATGACTTTGCTGCATCTTGAAAATGCCAAAACCCCTTCCAGTACGCTAATAAACAAATATTCCAAAGTCAGTCAAGCCATCGTGAAATCGAAGGGCTTGACTCTGACGTTACGGTAGACCCTACCTTTAATATAGGTCGTTACAAACGTTGCTATGACAACAACTCAAACGACAATTCAAAGGAGGCAATATCATGGTTAAGTCCGTACAGCAAGGCGTTAGTCGTAATGTCAACCAAGCTGGTGAGCAGAATGGTAAG
>CAZMCW010000074.1:0-1076 GCA_964564405.1 uncultured bacterium | reverse complement strand
TTTATTTTTTGTACCTGTGATCGTATTAGGCGCTGCCATCAATTGGCCTGCCAGCCTAGACGAACCCGCCAGCGTCAACTTACCGCTCATTACCGAAAATTGGAACATGGTGCTTTTGGGGTACGGTGTCTACCTCATCTACTCTATTTTGTTTTGGCCGCTGTCTCACTTAGTTACCAGAGTCATTGCACCTGGTAATGTCAACACGCCCTTACTCAGCGTTGCTAGTGGTTTTGGCGTCGCCTCAGCAGTACTACGCGTATTGGGAATTAACCGCTGGTTGTACCCCATGCCGATGCTGGCCCAGCTCTACTTGGCACCAGGCGCAAGCGAACAAACTCAAGAAACCATTTCGATTGTCTATGACACGCTTAATTCTTACGCAGGCACCGTCGGCGAAATGTTGGGCGTCAGCTTGTTTGCGGCATTGTGGTTCACGCTGGTGTCCATCGCGCTGCTGCGTTCAGCTAACTTCCCTAAGTGGTTGGGCGTGTTTGGGGTGCTCTCTGCAATTACGTTGTATACACCGCTAGTAAGTGTTATTGGTAGAGACCCCGGCCTTTTAATTCAGATAAGTGTCACCCTGTCAATTCTCTGGTTTTGGGCGTTTGCGGGTGTCTTGTTGCTGCGTAAAGCGCAGGGCTAGCTAGGTTTTGTACATCAATGCATGACTAGCTTGAAGACAATAACGACATCAACAAACAAACCCATAATTACAGCTCATTTCAAGGAGTAATGACATGAACACACCCCACGTTATTTTTGGTACTGGCCCCGTAGGACGCGCCATTATGAAAGAACTTGTTGCTCGAGGTGACAACGTTCAAATGGTCAACCGTAGCGGTCACATGGAACTTAGCAAAGCTCAGCAACAACATGTCACTGTCAGTAAAGCCAATGCTTATGACGTGAACGCCGTACGCGATGTTGTTCATGGTGCAGAGGTTGTCTACCAAGCTGCTCAGCCGAGTTATAACCAGTGGCCCGAAAAATTTCCGCCGTTACAAGCCGCTATTTTGGAGGGGACTGCGGCAGTTGGTGCCAAGTTGGTGATTGCGGATAATTTGTACATGTAT
>CAZMCW010000073.1:0-15793 GCA_964564405.1 uncultured bacterium | reverse complement strand
CTCGATCCCTCTCTCCTACAACAGGCTTTGGACGTTTTGTCGTGTACTTAGGTCAGAGACACATTTCTAATTGTTTTGAGACATCGAACTCAGGTTAGTCACATCGGTTATTTGCAGCTAAAAATTTAATGATTTGTAAAATCATTCCTCAAGATTTATCAGATACATATTGCTTACTAACATTGACATTTTAACAGCATATCGCGAGAATTGACGAGGTCTTAGTTTGCTGCAATGTCTACGATCATGAAAAGAGGCGTATGAAAACAGCTGTTATTGGTGCAGGTATGGCGGGTTTGGCTGCTGCTCAAACACTGCAACAAACAGGACATGAGGTTGTCATTTTAGAAGCCAAAGCTCGAGTGGGTGGGCGCACCCGTACAGATTATGAGCTTAGCGATGTGCCGGTAGAATTGGGTGCGGAGTTTATTCATGGCAGTAAGGTGCTTACCTGGGAGCTGGTTAAACAAGCTGGTCTTACAACTGCCCATTGGACAAAGCAAGCTGACGCGCTGGTGCAGCTCGAGCCACCTCATGCGCAAACTGCTGGCAAACCACTGATGACGACGCAAGACGCTCAGAAACAGTTTGCTGACTTTGACATGACTCGCACCTGGAACCTACCTGATGTACCTATAAAACAGGGCGAAAGCTGGCAAACTTACCTTACCCGCTTAGGGTTCACGGATACCCAACTGCATTATGTGGCGCGGAGTTTTGCCAACGCAGTTAGTGACAGTGCCGACCGCTTTTGTGCGCATGAAACCCTACAAAGCATTCAAGACGAAACTGATGGCGAGGGTGATTACCGGATTTTAGAAGGCTACAGCAAGCTCACAGCTTTTTTGGCTGAGGGCTTGGACATCCGCCTCGAGACACCTGTGAACCGCATCAACTGGCAAGAAGGTTGCGTGAGCATTTGTACCAACGAAGATGTTCTTGAAGCAGATAACGTCATCATCACGGTGCCGCTGGGTGTGCTCAAAGCAGGTCACATCCGCTTTGTACCTGACCTTCCGGACACAAAACAGCAAGCTCTTGCAGGTTTGCGCATGGGCCCAGTTATCAAATTGGTCTATGTTTTTGAGGAGGCTATTCTTCCTGCCTCAAGCTCAGCAGTGTACAGCGCTAACAACCCGCCCATGTGGTGGTCACCCAATTTTGGACATCCTCAGCAAGCGCGTGGTGAGCAGGTTTGGACAGCCTTTGCGAGTGGTGATTGGGCGAGGAGTTTACTAAGCGAGGCCCACGAGACAACTACTGAAGGAATGCTCATGAACGCCCTCAACAGCCTTTCCCAAGCTTTAGATAAACCTTTGCCAAAACCTAAAACCATGAAGTTGGTTAATTGGCCAGCTGACCCTTATACGCTGGGTGGGTACAGCTATCCTGCGCCTGGGCACACGCAAGCAAGGTCTCAGTTAGCTGCGCCTATACCGCCTTTATTTTGGGCAGGTGAGGCTACGGCCCCCTTACATCAAACGGCTACAGTACATGGTGCATTTGTATCGGGAAAGCGGGCAGCGCAAGAGGTGATTGCCCTAACACCGCAATATACAGCAGCATCTCCTGCAGACTGAGGCTGACGTAAGTACGCACACAACGTTGCTAAACTTAGGTTCATGACATCTGAACCTGTGGAGACAGTTGAGCGGGTGGGGTGGCTCGAGCACATCTTCCTCGCACCTATCTACATCTACCGCCGGCTTATTTCGCCGCTTACACCAGCAACCTGCCGGTTTCACCCAACCTGCAGTCAATATGCAATTACTGCTATTCGCAGACACGGCGCGCTACGCGGAAGTTGGCTTGCTGTGAAGCGTATTAGCCGTTGCCACCCGTGGCACCCAGGTGGGGTTGATCCTGTGCCACCCAAGCATGCTCGTGATGATGTACCACCTTCCAAAGTTGGCTAGGTTTGTTATAACAAGCTTTGTATGATGAAGCTATGACCTCAACAACAGATATTGGGACGACGGACACGGGGACGATAGATGTTGGGATGACGGACACGGACGTTTTTCCCTGCTCCCTTTCCCCCCTGCTCCCCAGCCTTTTTAATGCTTTTCAAAAACCTTCACACGGCACCGCAAGACGCAGGACGCACGCGTGAAAACAACTCGAGTTGCCATCATCCAACTCCCGTGGCTCGGCAGTTGTGAGCAAATGGCGCACGCTTACCGCAAGCTGGTAGCGGATGCTGCTAGGCAAGGCGCAGATGTCATCGGCTTGCCTGAGTTTTCACTTTTGCCCTATGTCGCTGGTGTACGCGACCCAGCTAACTTCCGCTGGGCAGAAGTGCGTTATGGCGGTCCTACTGATCTGTTTATGAGCGAGCTTGCTAAGACGCATGGTGTCACCATCATCAGCAGTATTTTTGAGCGGTTGAGTGATGCGTTAGCAACCTCGACTAACCCTGCTGATTACCTAGACACTGCACTGATTCATACGCCAGATGGCGTTTTGCGCTACGCCACCGCAAAACTCCACATTCCCTCTGGTAAGGGCTATCACGAGACGGATTACTTTGTGAGTGGCGATTATGAAGTTGCACCAGCGCCTTACCCGGTTCATGACCTCGACAATCTGCAAATAAGCACGCCTACTTGCTACGACCAATGGTTTCCAGAGATTGCCCGTATGGCAGCGGTAGCAGGTGCAGAATTTGTGGTTTACCCCACGGCAATCGGTTCTGAGCCGGGCGCACCAGACTTTCATTCCAAACCCGCGTGGCAAACGGTCATGCGCGGTCACGCAGTTGCCAATGGGGTGTTTGTGGCGGCAGCGAACCGCATTGGTACTGAAAACGGCGTGCGGTTTTATGGTGGTAGTTTTATTGCGGATCCCGGCGGAAATATACTGGCAGAAGCTCCTGAAGATGCTGAGGCGGTTATTGTGGCGAGCCTCGAGCAAACCACTTTCGACCAGTGGCGTCACCTATTTCCCTTGCTCAAACAACGCCGTCCTGCTGCCTACAAGTCACTCACAGCACCTGTAGATGAACCCTTAGACGGCAGTCATTGGGAGAGCTGATCTGATACTCGAGTGGCTACATGTCCATCAACATGATTCATGACGAATGCAAGCATCAACATAGTCACCTACTGATGCCATCGACACTAGCATTCTCGCGAACCGCCCAAGCAGTATGATGTCAGCTAATAAAAACTTGTGTAATGTCTGCACGATGAGAACGACAGCACATCAGTCCCAACCATTTTTGTAGTTGACAATCATTAATGCTGATGTTCTTGGTGACGGCTAATCTTTACATTCACATAACACATAAAGACATCAAAAGGAGATGACATGCCAACAATCAACTTGCGTACGGAGGTGCCGGGGCCTAAGAGCCTCGAGCTAGTCGCGCGCCGCGAAGCTGCCACCGCCCAAGGTACTGCCAAATTAACCCGCATTGCGGCTGCCAAAGCAGAAGGTGCTGCGGTGACGGACGTAGACGGCAATGTGTTGCTAGATTTTGCGGGCGGTATTGGCATGATGGCAGTTGGGCACAACCAGCCCAGTATTGTTGAGGCCATTAAGCGTCAAGCGGACGACCTAATTCACATGTCGGCGATTGTGGGCAGTTACGAATCGTATGCGGAAGTTGCCGAGATGCTCAACGACCTTGCGCCGGGTGATTTTCATAAAAAAGCAGCACTTTTAAATAGTGGGGCAGAGGCTGTTGAAGCTGCTGTCAAAATGGCCCGCGTGCACACCGGTAAACAAGGCGTGATTGTCTTTGAAGGTGCCTATCACGGGCGCACCAATTTGACCATGGCCATGACCAGCAAGTGGGCGCTGTTCAAAAAAGGTTTTGGCCCGTTTGCGCCGGAAATTTACCGTTTGCCGTTTCCCAACGTTTATAGGCGACCGGAGGGCCTAACTGAAGATGCATTTGTGGATTACAGCATTCAGCAGCTCGAGCAGTCCCTTATCTCTTTTGTTGACCCCGGTGCGGTGGCCGCCATTGTCATTGAACCCGTCCTTGGTGAGGGTGGTTTTATTCCTACGCCGCCTCGCTTTTTACAGCGCATCCGCGAGCTATGCAGCGAGCACAACATGGTCATGATTGCCGACGAAATCCAGTGTGGTATGGGGCGCACGGGCAAAGTTTTTGCGGTTGAACACTACGGGATTGTGCCAGATTTGCTGACCACAGCGAAATCCCTTGCTGCCGGGATGCCCCTTGCTGCGGTAGTAGGTCGAGCAGAGATTATTGACGCACCGCATCCGGGCGGCCTGGGTGGTACCTACAGCGGCAATCCGCTAGCTTGTGTGGCAGCCATTGAAGCGCTTAAAATCATCAGCTCAGAGGCGTTTTTAAGCCGCGCCCAAGAACTTGGTGAGCGGTTGCGCGGGCATCTACTGGCCCTTAAACAAGATTTTGAGGTGATTGGGGATGTGCGCGGCTTGGGACCGATGTTGGCGCTCGAGCTCATCAGCAACCAACAAACTAAAACGCCAAACGCAGCGCTTACCTCTAAACTCAATGAAACGACCCTTAAACACGGACTCATCACCATTCGGGCAGGCTTGTTTAGCAATTGTGTGCGCTTTTTGCCACCGCTTACACTTACTAACGAGCAGCTCGAGGAAGGCATTGGCGTCCTCCGCCACGCGTTTGAGATTGTTAGTCAAGACTTGGCGGTTGCGACGGATTAAAGCTTAATGAATCAATTCAATGTTAAGTTTGCAGCTTATTAGCTTGTTTGGGGAAAAGTCTGATGCTAATTTGCGCATATGAAAATAATTAGTATCATTGTAACTTTTATTGCTATGTGGGGGAGCGCGCTTGCGACTGGTCCAGCTCCAGAAAACCTGCCAGAAATTACCGCCATCTCAAACGCAAGCGCAGTGGTTGAGTGGAATGGCGTGACTATCTTTATTGATCCCGTGGGCGCACAGTCTCAATACGCTCCTCACGGTACGCCGGATATCGTTGTGCTCACACATGCTCACCCTGAAAACCTCAGCGTCGATACGATGATTGGCATGTTATCGCGCCAGACAGTGGTACTTGCGCCGCAATCTGTGATTGATGAGGTGCCGCTGATGATTGCCAACAACACGCCTGGATTTGCAGCAGGCGTAAGTGGATTTGAGGCTGGAGAAACGCAAGAGGTTTTGGGCATTACCTTTACCGCTGTCCCAGCCTACAATATTCGTCCCGAAGCGCAGCAGTATCACCCCCGTTCACGCGGCGATATTGGTGTTGTCATGGAAGTAGACGGTACGCGCGTTTATTTTTCAGGAGACACTGAAGAAACTCCCGAAATGCTCGGGCTCGAGAACATCGACACAGCCGTTGTCGCCATGAACTTGCCGTTCACGATGGGCGTAGAAGCAGCAGCCCAAGCTGTGGCAACCTTGTCGCCTCGAGTCGTTGTGCCCTATAACTACCGTGGAGAAACTGGTTTCAGTGACCTTGATGAGTTTGAGCGCATCCTCGCAGAGCTAAACCCTGCAGTGCAGGTAGAACGAAAAGCGTGGTATTAGGTTTGTCAGACTGGTTTTGAACTAGCATCAAGTATTTATCAAGTTCCGAAGGTCAGCACAGATTAGGATAACTTGGTTGGCGAAGCCATCAACACGGTTATGGAAATCTCAGGATAATAGCAGTCTCGCAAGATGCTGGTACAGCTGTTTGACATCTGATGTTGTGCGCAAAGCAATGGCGAAGGGGTGAAAGAGAGAAGGGGAGATTTCATCAGATCTATCTGTACATCACAACATCGCAGAGTTGCCACAAACCATTACAACAAGACGTGCCTCAGACCTTACTCGAGGCACGTCTTCAAGTTTGTTAACAATGTGTTTAGTTGGGTCTGAGAGGTTGGACTGGACTTGCACCCGTCGGATCAGCTTTCCACGATTGCAAGGTTTTCATGTAGTTAGCACGTTCAAACGCACTGGTGTCTTTAACATATCGCTGACTCATGCTGCCTTGCATTTGTTTGATGGACTCGTATTCGTTTTCTTCCATCCAGGCAATTAGGGCGCGTTTCATCGAACCAATGCGGGCCAGCCCGTGTTGCAACAGTTCCGAGGCGCTCATGGCAACCTTGGCACCGGCCATCATGGACTTAATGACATCTAAATGGGTGTGAACGCCGCTGGTGATGGCAAAATCGCAACCCACACGTCCGTACAAAATAGCCACCCAACGTAACGGTAACGTGAGTTCAAACGGTTGACTAAGTACCAAATGCGGCACTACTTCGCGGGTTTCTAGGTCAAAGTCGGGTTGGTAAAAACGGTTAAATAGCACCAGGCCGTCTGCCCCGGCCCGCTCGAGCTGACTTGCCATATTGGCCATGGCACTAAAATACGGGCTCAACTTAATAGCCACAGGAATGTTAATGAGTTCTTTGACATCGCGCAAAATATTAAAATAACGTTGCTCAATATCGCTGCCGCTCACGCCTGTGTCGGTAGGAATCATGTAGATGTTCAGTTCGAGTGCGTCGGCACCAGCTTGTTCAATCATCTTGGCGTAGCGTGTCCAACCGCCTGCAGAACTGCCGTTGAGGCTAGCAATAATGGGGATATTAGTGCTTTCTTTGGCACCACGAATGAGCTCTAAATAGTCGTCTGGACCCACGTTGTAGTCTTGATGGTCAGGATAGTAGCTCAAAGCTTCCGCAAAACTTTCATTGCCGTAGTCCAAATAGTGGTCGAGCGCTCGAGCTTGTTGATTAATTTGCTCTTCAAACAGCGAGTGCATGATGATAGCCGGTGCCCCCGCGTCCTCGAGCCGTTTAATGCGCTCCAAACTGTATGACAGTGGTGATGCTGAGGGGACGAGGGGATGCTCGAGGGTGAGTCCTAAATATGTTGTGGTTAAATCCATTTCCCTTCTCCTTCCTAATTTGCTGCAGATCAGGTGTGTATGGGTTTTAACGGTGGAGTATTGATGTCTAAATAGCCGTTTCACCCGATGTTGACGCAGTTAGCACTAATGAAAGCGTGTGTAGCAACATCAACTAAGCTTGCGGTGTATCAACTTAGTGTGTGATCGTTACAGGTATTAATCTTTAGGTGCCAATGTCTGCGAGTATCTTGAAGTGAGAGTTTGCCTATCTTTGTTAAGATGCAGAGGCAGAGCCGAAATATTGTTCAGCACCCTAATGTCTTGACAGACAAACCCTGTTTGGAACGTTGTTAACTTTGGGCTAATGCTTGGTAACGTTGCCACTGCGCATCAACGTTGGCTTGAGCAGCATCGAATAAGTTTTCAGCTTCATCTGGGTTAGCCAGTGTAAGCATGCGGTAACGGTTTTCGTTGAGCGCGTAGTCGCGGAAGCTCACTTTAGGCGCACGTGAGTCTAGTTGGAAGGGGTTTTGTCCGGCATCTTTGCGACGTGGATCGTAGCGGTAGAGGGGCCAGTAACCGGATTGAACAGCTAGTTTTTGTTGATCCATACCTTTAGCCATATTGATGCCGTGGGCAATGCAGTGACTGTACGCAATGATTAACGACGGCCCATCATAAGCTTCAGCTTCTAAAAATGCTTTGACCGTTTGCGCGTCATTTGCGCCCATGGCGATCTGTGCTACGTATATGTAGCCGTAACTCATGGCCATCATGCCGAGGTCTTTTTTGGGTGTAGCTTTACCACCAGCGGCAAACTTGGCTACTGCAGCTAGTCCCGTGGCTTTGGAAGCCTGCCCGCCAGTATTGGAGTACACTTCAGTATCTAGCACCAGGGCGTTCACGTTGTAGCCACTTGCCAGCACGTGGTCGAGGCCGCCGTAGCCAATGTCGTACGCCCAGCCGTCGCCACCGACCAGCCACACGGATTTTTTAACGAGTTTGTCAGCTACATTTAGGAGCTCGAGGCTGGTTGGATCCGTTGCGCCTGTCAGTTTGTCTTTAAGGGCAGCCACCCGCTCGCGTTGGGCGTTAATCCCTGCGTCATCACGTTGGTCAGCAGCAAGCAGCGCGTTCACTAGGTCGTCACCTACTTGCAAGCGAACCCGTTCGAGGAGTTCTTTGGCATAGGTCATCTGTTTGTCTAGGCTAAAGCGCATGCCCAAGCCAAACTCAGCGTTGTCTTCAAAGAGCGAGTTGCTCCAAGCAGGCCCGCGCCCGGCAGCGTCGGTGCTCCACGGGGTGGTGGGCAAGTTGCCGCCGTAGATCGACGAACACCCGGTGGCGTTGGCAATAATCGTGCGGTCGCCAAAAAGCTGGCTCATGAGTTTCAGATAAGGCGTTTCACCACAGCCCGCGCAGGCACCCGAAAACTCAAACATAGGTAAGCGTAGTTGCACATCTTTAACGCTGTTAAACGCTAAGCCGGTATCTTTTGAAACTTCGGGTAAATCCAAGAAGTAATCCCAGTTGCGTTTGCCTTGCTCTAAGACAGGTGCGTGGGGTTCCATGTTGATGGCTTTAAAACCAGCCGCTTGTTTGTTTTTGGCGGGACAAACTTCTACACAAAGCGCGCACCCGGTGCAGTCTTCCATGGCGACTTGTAGTGTGTAGTGTTTATCTTTGAGACCGCGCCACTTAGCAGGTACGTGGGCGAAACCTTCTGGGGCGTCTGCTAGCGTGGCTTCATCCACCAGTTTGCTGCGAATGACAGCGTGGGGGCAAACCAGCACACACTTACCGCATTGAATACAAACTTCGGGGTCCCACATAGGAACTTCTTGGGCAATATTGCGTTTTTCCCAGCGGGTGGTTGCGGTGGGGTAGCTGCCGTCATCGGGTAGGGCGCTTACGGGCAGGTTGTCGCCCCGCCCGGCCATAATGGCTGCCGTGACGTTTTGAACAAACTCGGGTGCGCCTGCGGGGACAACGGGGGGTAGGTCTTGTTGGCTGGTGACAGTTGTGGGTAGGGTGAGGTGCTCGAGCCCTTGCAGAGCAGCATCTACTGCCGCAAAGTTGCGTTCAACAACTAATTCACCGCGTTTACCGTAAGTTTTACGAATGGCCTCTTTAATTTTGACGATGGCTTCGTCTTGTGGCAAGATACCGCTAATGGCAAAAAAGCAGGTTTGCATAATGGTGTTAATGCGGTTGCCTAAGCCAAGGTCTTGCGCCACGTCATACGCATTGATGCTGTAAACTTTAAGCTGCTTTTCTAGAATAGTTTCTTGCACGCTGCGGGGGAGTTTATCCCAAACTTCGCTGGCGGGGTAGGGGCTATTTATCAGTAAAGTAGCGCCAAGGGCAGCTTCTGCTAGCACATCAAACCGCCAGAAAAAGCCAAACTGATGTACAGCCACAAAATCTGCCGTCGTAATTAAGTAGGTGCTGCGAATAGGTTCAGGACCAAAGCGCAAGTGGGAGATGGTGCGTGCGCCAGATTTTTTAGAGTCGTAGACAAAATAACCTTGCGCGTAGTTGTCGGTATCTTCACCGATGATTTTAATGGTGTTTTTGTTAGCACCCACTGTGCCGTCTGAGCCAAGCCCCCAAAAGATGGCTTGGGTGACACCTGTTTGTGGTGTTTCAATACTTGTGTCATAGTCCAAACTGGTGTGGGTAAGGTCGTCATTAATGCCAATGGTGAAGTGGTTTTTAGGTTTCTTCTCAGTCATTTCGCTAAAGATGCAGGCAATCATCGCAGGGGTAAATTCTTTCGATGAAAGTCCGTAACGCCCACCAATGACACGTATGTCCTTATCTTGCTCGCTGATTGCCGTGACAACATCTTGATACAAGGGTTCGCCTGCGCCACCCGGTTCTTTGGTGCGGTCAAGGGCAGCAACCACTTTGGTTGTGCTAGGTAGTGCGTCCATAAAGTGCGTAATTGAGAAGGGGCGGTACACGCGCACTTTAATTATGCCGACCCGTTCACCCTGCGCGTTCAAGTAGCGCACGGTTTCATCAGCTGTTTCAGCGCCTGAACCCATGAGCACAATGACCCGTTCAGCATCTGGCGCGCCAATGTAATCAAACAAGTGATACTGCCGCCCGGTTACGCTGGCAAATTTATCCATCTGTGCTTGTACGATATCGGGTGCAGCCTCGTAATAGCGGTTCACGCTTTCTCTGGCTTGGAAGAACACATCTGGGTTTTGCGCCGTGCCGCGAATCACGGGTGCATCTGGTGAAAGCGCGCGGTTTCTATGTGCTCGCACGAGATTATCATCAATTAACGCACGCAAGTCGCTGTCGCTTAAGGTGGCAATTTTCATGACCTCGTGGGAGGTTCTAAAGCCGTCAATTGAATGCACAAAGGGAATCCGGCTGGCTAGGCTACTTGCTTGAGCAATGGCCACAAAGTCGTGCGCTTCTTGTACAGAACCCGCAAAGATCATGCCAAAACCCGTTGCCCGTGTGGCCATGACATCGCTGTGATCACCAAAAATAGATAGCGCTTGGGCAGCTACCGAGCGGGCGGCTACGTGAAACACGGTACTGGTCAGTTCGCCAGCAATTTTGTACATGTTGGGAATCATGAGGAGGAGGCCCTGGCTAGCCGTAAAGGTGGTTGTGAGCGCCCCCGTTTGCAGTGCGCCGTGGACCGCACCAGCAGCGCCGCCCTCAGCCTGCATTTCTTCCACCAGCGGCACACTGCCCCAAATGTTGGTTTTGCCTTGGACACTCCACTGGTCAGACAGTTCGCCCATCGGTGACGATGGCGTGATGGGATAGATGGCAATCACATCTATAGTGGCTGAGTTAATGGTGGCTGAGTTAATAGTGACCGGGCTAACAGCTTGCGGTTGTTGAGATTCGTGATGTTGGGTCATTGTGCCGAACCTCCTGTTCAGGGTTTTTGTCAGTTTGAAGATCACATCTTAGGGCTACTAAGTACAATCAACACCTGATAAAAAGAAGTGACCCTAGTGTAGGGCGAGTCATGATCAGCTAGGCTTAGCTCATAAAACGGGCAGCGCACCGCTAACCCTGCCACATGGCAAGATTGTACAGACTGGCATTGCGTTTATGAGGGCTGCTTGTGATCCTTCGAACGAAGATTGTGAAACACCTAAGGTTGCCCGTATGGTACGCCTGCTCACAAATGAGTCCCAAGGGCTAAATGTCCTCTGAATGATCTATAAAGTTACTCATGGAACACATAAATCACTCACCTTTTACCTTCATACGCCATCGAACCTAAAGATGTGCCACATTTCTGGGTGGGTAGTGGGATAGCTCGAGCGTGAGGCGTGGTGTTTATCACACCTAGCAAGTATGTGAAGATAGTCCTAAAAACGCACATCAATTCTCATGAGAACTAGCGCATACTGGTCACAGTAAACAACTAAGCAAAGAGTTGCTTGTAGTTGTAAATATTACTTTATGTAAACCACTAAACTGCTTAGTTATACCATCAATAAACTGCTTAGTTATACCATCAATAAACTGCTTAGTTATATCATCAATGCATCTTAGAACAGGAGGTGACCTCATGAAAAAAGCACTTGCATCCATCACCTTGTGGCTCACCTTGAGCGTGTTAGCAGCCTCGAGCTATCTGTACATATCTGCAGCCATGAGTCTGTGAGCTTTTACCCCCACACATTTACAGGTTTTACCGACCACCACAACTTTGGTACCTACCGCTACACGGTCATCTTTTTGCCAGAGGAACTTCATGCTGACCTACCGCTAGACAAATATCCACGTTTGCGCGTGAGCGGTGAAATTGCCGAGCAACCTTTTGAAGCTGCGTGGCAACCGGTCAGAGGTCGTTGGTACATCATGCTCTCCAAAAAGCTTTTAAAAGATGCCGCTGTGGGCGTGGGAGATGAAGTTGAGGTTCGTTTTGAAGTTGTTGATCAGGAGGCTGTTGACGTGCCGCTCGAGCTTCAGCACGCATTAAGTGAAAACAGCCAAGCTGCAACTGTTTGGGACGCGCTCACCGTTGGCAAACGGCGCGGGCTCACCCACCGCATTAGCTCAGCCAAAACTGCTAAAACACGGGCGCGCAGGTTACAGGAAGTGCTCGAGATGCTTTTAGAAGACGGTTAATCCAAAATTTTGAGCGAGGCAAACCTGCCTCGCCCGTATATGGTTAGAAATAGACGTGAGTTTTGAACTCTGTATTTGTGCGTTGCTCCGGCGCGCTGCTTATGAATTTTGGGTTTAGCTCGAGCAACTAACAAACATAGTTACGTATAGTCGTGTTTAGTAATATCTTCTTTAAAGTACGTTTATGTACGTTGTATGACACTCTCACCCCTCAGCTTTTTGCCCTGCGCTAGCTTGTACACCGGATTATGCCAAACGATAAACATAGCTGCACCATGAGCATCAGGAATTGGGTAATAATCTTTGATTAAAGAAACAGCTTTAAAGCCACGGTTCATCTGCATCGTCACCGTGGGGTCCCTAAGTTCGCGTCTTCTGACTTTGTTCGCATAGGTTTCTATATCCATAACAGCCGCATACTTGTCGTAGCCCATCAGCATGCCACCCGCATGCCAGCCGCGTAAATTAAGGCGTTTGACGAGCTCAAACCGCGCCTTGTAAAGGGCTGTGCCCACACCTCGACCACGAAAGTCCGGGTGAACAACCATGTCCACGCCATACAGCCATTTGCCGTGATTTTCGTGCTTGGGTAAGGTGAGGTCGCCAACTTGCTCAGTCCAAGTAGGGGCGTTGCCACTCGGCGGCTGACTCGTACGCATGGTAATTGCCACGCCAACGACCTGCTCTATACCATCCTGTTCATAAACGGCGACAAATTGCCCTTCAGCAAAGCGTGCTAGCTGTTTTGATAAAACAGGTTTGGGGCTACAGTCTTCACAGTCTTCATCGAGGGTGAGGCCGTAACCAAGCCGAATGGTGTCGTAGACACCGCTTGCATGTTTAAGTTGGGTGTTTTGGATAGATAAGTGACCTATACTGCCATCGTCGCTAGACATAAATCTATGCAACTCGCTTTCTTCGCGCGCCTAACTCATGTTACTCTATTTTCACAAAGCGAAATAGTCGTCTAGCTTGCGCGTATAAATCTAGCAGGCGTATGCATCACAAGGACTGTTGAAATATGAGTTGGTGAATTTAACCTACTGATATGTTGTATTTCTATTCATGTTAAACTTAAAGTCTTGTTGCTGTCGATGGCCTCGAGCCTTACGTCTTCATAGCTATTGAACGTAACAATGATGTTAACAAGCTAGCTGATGTCATCAACCTAGTCATCTAGTCATTGCCTCGACATCAGAAACATATAACGCGATTAGCAGATACCTTACACAGATGTTGCACCCAAATGTCTCAAATGGAGTTTTAAGATGACCTCTCCACAAGTACCGTCACCATCACCTCGTAAGATCACCCCCAAAGCGCCCATGCGCGGGTTTAGTTTGGCGTTACCAGGGATTTTTTGGATGTTGGTGTTTTTTTTACTACCGCTCATTTTTGTGTTGGTGGCTAGTTTTATGTCGCGGGGGCGTGGCGGCGTACCTGAATGGCCGTTAACTACTGCTAACTTTGAACGCACCTTTGGAGTGTTCTTGCCCGTTGTGCTTCGCTCCTTGCGAATTGCGTTTTTGTCAACCTTGTTTTGTTTGCTGCTCGGTTATCCGCTGGCGTTTTTTATAAGTACCCGAACTAAAACGCGCAACCGCCAACTGGCGTTATTTTTTATTTTGCTACCCTTTTGGACAAACCTGCTGGTGCGCACCTATGCTATTCAAACGATTTTAGGACGTGAAGGGCTCATCAATACGATGCTACTCTCAGTGGGTATCATCCAAGAACCCTTGACCATGTTAAATACGTCTGGTGCGGTGTTACTAGGTTTGGTATATACCTACTTACCGTTTATGGTATTACCCATTTACGCCGCCGTTGAGCGTTTGGATATGCGCTATGTGGAAGCTGCCTTTGACCTTGGTGCGAACGACTGGCAAGCGTTTTGGCGGGTGATTGTGCCGCTCACCATGCCGGGCGTAGTGGCGGGTTGCACGTTGGTATTTATTCCGGCGATTGGGTCGTTCGTGACACCAGACTTACTCGGTGGTACGCGCGGACTTATGATTGGCAACCTCATTCAGCGGCAGTTTAGTGGCAACGGCAACATCCCGCTAGGTTCAGCGGTATCGGTAGTGCTCATGGTCATTGTACTTTTGGGGGCGTTTATCAACGTGCGTTACGGGGAGGAACGGTCATCGTAAGCGCGCCACAAACCAACACACAGATGGCACCGTCAGAACAAGCACATGGTGGTGCGTGGGTACGCACGTTAGGGCGCTCACTCATGTGGGTATCGCCGCTGGTGTCGTACTTTTTCTTGTGGGCACCCATTGCGGTGCTCATTGTGTTTTCGTTTAATGACTCTGGCAGTGTGTCGGAGTGGCGCGGATTTACAGTGCGCTGGTATCAAAATATCATCAACAACACCTTTGCGTCTGGCACAGGTACAACGCGCTTTCAAACGGAGTTGCTGTTAAATTCGGTCTATAACTCGCTGTTTGTAGCAAGCACGGCCACGGTGGTCTCGAGTATCATCGGTACAACCCTCGCCCTCGCGCTAGCCCGTGGCCGCTTTCCCGGCAAACGCATTTTAGACGCCATCCTGTATTTGCCCGTGGTCATCCCCGACATCACCCAAGGCATTTCGCTAGCGGTCTTTTTTAGAATTTTGTTTGAGTTTATCGACACCGTGACCGGGCAGCGGGTGACCAGCGGGTTTGCGACCATCATCATTGGGCACGTGGCGTTTAATATTTCCTTTGTGACCATTGTGGTGCGGGCGCGGCTGGCGACGATGGACGCGCGCTTAGAAGAAGCCGCTGGGGATTTAGGCGCGAACAGTTTACAAGCGTTTTGGTTCGTCACCTTGCCCATTTTGCTGCCCGGTATTGCAGCGGGCGGGTTACTGGCGTTCACACTCTCATTAGACGACTTTGTCGTCACCTTTTTCACGGCTGGTGTGGGTACAACGACCTTGCCCATGTTTGTTTACGGGATGCTCAAGCAACGCGTACCGCCGGAGATCAATGCTATTTCGACAATTATGATTGTGGTATCGATGGTGTTGGTGGGGGTGTCGTTATTGTTGCAGGGGCGTTTGGCGGAGGGTGAGTAACGCCTGAGTTGTAGTGTGCCAACGCTGTAAATATGTCATGTGACATGCTTTTTGTAACGTATGTTCCTAAAAAGCGTACAATGAACACAATGTTGAAACAACAAGCCCAAAGCTTAGAAGATGCTATTCCCAACCTTGACCCAACCCGCGCGCTTACGGTTAAGGAGTTAGACACGTTTTATGTTGAGCGTGAAGAAGTCAATGAACTGCTTAGGGGAATGCAAATACAGCTTGAGTACCAGTATCCCTGTAAAGGCTTACTTACGGGGCATCGTGGAAGTGGCAAAAGTAGTACCTTGGCACGTTTAGGACGCATGCTCAACGAACGTAACCGTTTGTGGGTGGTGCATTTTTCTATTTTGGATGGGCTTGACCTGAACGACTTAAACTATGTTGATCTGGTGCTGCTTATGGCCGTCAAGATATTGGAAGCTTGCAAAGATCGCGGACTTAACCTAAAAGGCTACGACCAGCGCTTACAAACTTGGGTCAGTGACATTGAAATTGTTAAAGAAGAACAAGAATCACTGGAAATAACGGCTGAAGCGGGCGCTGAGGTTGCAACACCTAGTCAGTTGGGGTGGCTCACCTTACCTGTCAAAGCGCTTCTTTCTATTGGTGCCAAGGTTGGCAAAGAGTCATCGACACGTAAAATTATTCGAGACCAAGTTGAATCTGATTTTCAAGAGCTACTGGGTATTATTGACGAACTGCAACAAGCCATCTTTAAACTTACAGATAAGCGACTCATCTGTTTGATAGACGGTGCAGACAAAGCCAGTATTGAGGCGGCT
>CAZMCW010000072.1:8738-15835 GCA_964564405.1 uncultured bacterium | reverse complement strand
CGCCAGATCAACGCCCATGGCCTCAGCAGCAATTTCATCTTCACGAATGCCCAATAGCGCCCGTCCAAACGAACTGTATTTCAGTTTGGCAATAGCTGCCACGGTGAGCGCCAAAAGCCCGCAGGTCCACCAAACACTCTTCCCAAACTCAGAGGGAACACCTTGAAACCCCAACGCGCCGTTCGTAAACGGTGCAAATACTCGCGTAGACGCAAGTAACCTAATAATCTCGCCAAAGCCAAAGGTCACAATCGCTAGATAATCACCGCGTAACCGCAAACTGGGAAAACCTACAATTAACCCTACTAAAGCAGAAAGTAGTCCGCCCAGCAAAAGGGCAATCAAAAAGCGTACCCACAAGGTGCCATCTGTAGCAATGAAGGTGAGTCCCCACGACGCAAAGGTTTCTTGTAAGCCCAAACCCAACGTAAAGTCCGTCATTTGACTGCGCGCACTGTTTTCAATATTGGCTTTGGTCGCCGGGTCAAGCAGCAAAAGGGCAGTTGTGTAACCGCCAATGAGCATAAACCCATGATGTCCCAACGACAAAATTCCGGTAATGCCGTTAACTAGGTTGAGGCTCACCGTGGCAATTCCCCAGACAGCAAATAGGGCAATGGCGTCGCGGAGTTTGCTCGAGTCAATGTTATTGAGAAGTGCTAGCACTACAATTAATACGCCGAGGCCAACAATACTGAGGACAGTGTTGCGACCTCGGTTGTCTTCCATGCTCGCTGCTTCTGCTCGAGCCATTTCAAGTCGTTCTTGGGTCATACTTTCTCCGATAGGTCTTCACCAACAATGCCGCTAGGTTTGACCAGCAACACCACAATAAGCAGCACAAATGCAAACGTATCCTTAAATTCGGTAATGCCTTGAAAATCTGACGTGCGCGGAAATACCGCCGTTAAAAAATTTTCCGAAAAGCCAATTATCATGGCCCCAATGACGGCTCCTGGCAAACTACCAATACCGCCAATCACGGCTGCTGCAAACGCTTTAATGCCTGGCAAAATCCCCAATACTGCAGGTTGGTTGAGGCTGCCGAAGTTAAGCCCCCACATAGCGCCACCTGCTGCTGCTAACATTGAACCCAATAAAAATGTAGTGGCGATGACCTTGTCTACGCTTACGCCCATCATTTGAGCCACCTCAGCATCTTGCGCACTAGCCCGCATGGCTCTACCAAGTTTGCTGCGGTTCACAAACTGGGTGAGCGCTATAACCAACACAAGTGAAATGACAGGAATAACCACAACAAGCCAGTTAGTAATCACCTCGTTGCCACCTACTGTGAATGTAAGTCGCGCGTTCCAATTTGTTGCTGGCCGGTAAGGCGTTTGGCGGTTTGTAAAGGTAAGTAATCCAAAGTTTTGTAAAAAAAATGACACGGCGATAGCCGTAATAAGCAGCGAGTTACGCGGAGCTGTGCGCAAGGGTTTGTAGGCGATACGGTCAATCAAAATCCCCAACACACCTGTTAACAACATACTAAATAAAATAGCCCCGAAAAACGGCAAGGTCACACTCTGTAAAATGAGCGTGCTCACAAGCACGGTTACTGCACCACCGGTGAGCACCACTGGGTCAGTCATACTACCGCGCCATAGCTCGAGCACTCTCATGAGTCCGTAGGCAATCACCACAGCTATTAAAAACGCGGTTAAAAGCCCGTAAGGCGTTTGACTAAACAAAAAATAACTTGCAAACGCACCCACCATAAACACTTCACCGTGGGCAAAGTTGATCAAGCGAATGATGCCGTACACCAAGGTATAGCCGATCGCAATAAGCGCGTAAAGGCTACCCAGTTTGAACGATTCGGTAAAGGCCCGCACAAAAAATGCTGCATTAAACCGTTCATTGATCTGTCCCAGATAATTAATACGCCAAATAATAGTCACTAAAATAGCCAGCACAAGCAGGACGGGCAGCCAATTGCGCCACTGCGTATAAGGTCGATGTGTTTGAGAAGCCAAGTTGTCTCACCTCAATATGTCGTATAGATTTAGGTATATCGCAAGATGTCGCGACAGCTATGAAGCGATGGACGCAGTGCTACCGCGACGTATCAATATACATCATTTAATTTCAAGAAGGGTCTAATGTGAGCTGTTGATCTTACGTAAGCCATCATGGATATAAAGTGATTAGATAATCCATGAAAGAAACCACATGGTTAAAAATGACGTCAAGTTCGCGCATCAACCCCGTCACAAGAACTGTTGTACATACACTGCAAGTATCTAACATATCCGCAGTTTCAGCATTTATTCGCAAAAGACACGACCTACACTTGAGCCTGATGAATATCTATGCAGTGAATAAGCAAGTTTCCTCGTAGTTAGATGCTTTGCTCAATGCCGCGTGATATTGAGCATTGTTATGACACGTTGGATGTATCACGTTGATGTATATAGAGTGGCTTGTTCTCTGCTACTTGTGGCAATGCTAATACTTCCAAGTTGGAAAGTAACACTCACAAACTCAGCAGCGCCCATCCTTAACCGCTAACCGCTCTCCGAAGACTGAGGTTTCCGGATAGGAGGTACTTAGTTGCTGTGCTTACTAAGTGCGCAAAAGAAAAAAGGGCGACAGGGCCGCCCTTTTGGTATGCATATTCAAATTGACATTTACTCGCTAGCTGTACTAATACCAAATTGTGCTTCAGATGCCCAACCTTGCTCATTGTCAGCGGGCACGATGTACTCAAAAAATGCAATAGTACGTGCAGCTGGGGTGCCGTCGGTACCTGCATAGGTAATTTCACCAGATACGCCAGGATAGTTTTCGATAGATGCAAGTGCATCACGAATAGAAGCAGCATCAGACATCATCATCATTTCATCTGCCATGCTAATCGCTTCAGCAATTACGTTGAGGCTATCTGCACCTGCTAAGGTAAACCCGTTAAAATCGGTTGCATCTGGGAAAGCAACGTTGAAAAAGGTTGCAAAGTCGCTGGCGCGTTGGGCAGCTTCACCCTCGAGCACTTCAGAGCCACCAAAGCCCGTGAACAAGAACCCGTCAAACGCTTCACCACCGCCAACTGGGCACTGCGAATCATCGGCAGCATCAGCACCCAACATCTGCTGATCAAAGCCAGCAGCGCGCAAAGCTGGTACAAGCGACGCACCTTCAGCACAGAACCCACTGTAATAAATGATGTCTGCAGGGGTACCTAAAATGTCATTGATTTGCGCCGAGAAATCTACGGTATTTGCTGTAAAGTCAACAATGATGGTTTCTCCGCCGAGTTCTTGAAAGCGCTCGTCAAAAAAGCCAGCTAAACCAAAGCTGTAGTCGTCGTCTTGCTGGCGGAAGATAATAGCGCTACTGGCACCGAGTTCGTTGGTTGCATAGTCAGCTGCAACACGACCTTGGAAGTCGTCGGTATAGGCCATGCGGAACACAAAGTCACCAATTTGAGTCGTAGCTGGGTTGGTTGAGCTGGTTGACAAGGTGATGATACCGGCATCTTGCAAAATCTCAGCAGCTGGAATCGTCATGCTGGTTGACACAGCACCCAGCACAGCCACAACACCTTCATCTACAAAACGGTTGGCACAAGCCACTGAACCCTCTACGGTGGTTGCGTTATCACAAACACTGAGTTCAATCATGTCTGCCATGGGGCTTTGCTCGAGGGCAGCTTCAATACCCTGTAGGGTGGCGTTGCCAATAACGGCAAAACGGCCTGACAGCTCGAGGTTCACCCCAACGGGAACCTGTGCCAGACTAACAGATGCAAGTGCAGTGAGCACAAGCGCAAAAACGAGTTTTTTCATAAACCCAAATCCTCCTTGAATTGTTTCGGCGAGATTGCCTAAATAGGTCTACCATACTTTACGGCAAACACAAAGTAGCTTGCTCTTAAAAGTCTTCATAGAATCGTTTAAATCGATTAGTAACGCACTGTATTAGCATTATTAAGATGCCACGTGACCATCTGCTCACGACCGTCACCATTATTTACCAACCAGCTATCACTAGTTACAAAGTGGCTTCTAGTGACTTCAACAATGTGTCCTCAGCAGATCGGTCTTTAGCAAGTCAGTCTTCGGCAAGTCAGTCTTCAGCAAGTCAGTCTTCAGCGAGTCAGTCTTCGGCAAGTCATTGGTGTGTTAAATGGCACTAGCTAACTGTGCTGTAAAGCCAGCTAAAACGTCTTTCACACTGCAACGTCTTCAATTGTAGATGCTCTCAACAGGTACGGTCACCACTTGATTAAGTATTCCCAATGTCACCAAAAAGCACATCTATTTTGCCTAACTTGCAAGCTTTGTGTTGAGCAGCAGAGTACCTCAAAAGATAACTGTTGCGTGCTTCGCTGAGTAGGTCAAGCTGCTTAAATAGCAAGCAAAGAGGCTCGAGCAACTCTCACCTCTTATACCAAGTCCGACAAAACACATCATAAACTCCTACGGAGTTCATTACGTTCTAGTCGGACTTGATATCTGTTTCTGCTCGCGAGTTGTCTCGCGAAACGCTCGGAGCCGCTCGGGTTACTTTGTTACCAAAATAACCGGAAAGGGTATTAGCTTGTCAAATTACCACTTATAGATCGAAATACATCTCATATTCAATAGGTGACGGACGCAAGTTAGCTTCAGCTACCTCTTCGCGTTTAATTTCAATAAAGCTCTCTAGCAAGTCAGGGGTAAACACGCCGCCCTCGAGCAAAAAGTCATGATCTTTTTCAAGTGCGTCTAGCGCTTCACCTAAGCTAGCGGGCAAGGTTTTAATGCGGCGCGCTTCACGGGCAGATAACGCGTACAAGTTTTTGTCAGTTGCTTTGGGTTCGCCCATCTCTTTTTTAATGCCGTCTAGGCCGGCCATGAGCATAGCAGAAAAGGCTAAATAGGGGTTGGCAGTGGGATCAGGCGCGCGGTATTCAACACGTTTGGCTTTGGGTGAGTTTGAATACATAGGCACGCGGCAAACGGCACTGCGGTTACGTGCCGACAAGATTAAGTTTACGGGTGCTTCGTAGCCGGGTACCAAACGGCGGTAAGAATTTACCGTGGGGTTGGTAAGCGCTGCTAGAGCTGGACCGTGAGTGAGCAAACCAGATACGTAGCTGAGTGCTATGTCGCTTAAACCTGCGTAGCCGTCACCTGCAAACAATGGGTCGCCACCTTTCCAAATAGATTGGTGGGTGTGCATGCCGGAACCGTTATCGCCAAAGATTGGCTTAGGCATAAACGTAACCGTTTTACCTGCCGCTGCGCCCGTATTGCGAATTACGTATTTGTATTTAAGGATTTGGTCAGCAACTTTGGTGAGCGTATCAAACTTCATGTCGATTTCACCTTGACCGGCGGTTGCTACCTCGTGGTGTTGCACTTCAATAGGAATGCCCACGTTCTCGAGGTTGATGACCATCTCGCTGCGCAAATCTTGGTACTTGTCACTAGGTGGACAAGGGAAATAGCCCCCTTTGGTACGCACCCAATAGCCGTCACCGTAAGCGTCGCCGTCGCTGTGCGCGTCAATAGCATCGATGCGGTAGCCAAACGCGTAGGGGTCACTGCTAAACTGCACCGAGTCAAAAATAAAAAATTCAGCTTCAGGACCCATGTAGATGGTATCGCCGATGCCACTATCTTTTAAATAAGTTTCTGCACGTTTAGCCACGCCCCGGGGGTCTTTGCCGTACAACTCACCAGTGATGGGGTCTTTAATATCGCAAATAATTACTAAGGTTGGGTGTACAAAAAAAGGATCAACAAACGCACTTTCAGGATCGGGTATGAGCAACATGTCAGAGGCTTCAATAGCTTGAAAGCCCTCAATCGAAGAACCGTCAAAGCCAAGACCTTCTTCAAACATGTCTATTTCGAACGCACTAACAGGCATACTAAAGTGCTGCCAGCGTCCGGGAACATCTGTAAAGCGCGCATCCACAAACTGAATGCCCTCATCACTAATCATCTTCATTACATCTTTTGCAGTTTTTGCCACAATAAATCACCTTTCTAGGTTGGGTTGTGTCAATCCGTTCTAATATATATGCATTTTTTGTGTATTGTCAATAGCCTTTGTGCGCCTGTGTACAGTTAAAGTTGCACGATGAACACAAAATACTGGGGTTTGACGAGTGCTAACTTACAAAAATATGCGCGTTGTCACAAGTTTTTTAGCACATGCTGTTAGAAGTTAAAGCCCAACTGAAGCAAGATGAATAAAATTAAGCTCCGGCATTTTCTCCAATGAGCCATGAACAATGCGCCTGACTTGAGATTTGCTCGTCTTCTCGGTTGTAGTTTGCTAGTCTTGTGCCGTTTTTCGCAAGTTTCACTGCTTACCTCGGCTAGTTTAGGAAAGTTGATTACTGAGCAAAAGACTTAAATTTGGAATAACTTAACTCTATGCGTGTTAGGAAGCCCAGCTCGAGTCCTAGATTTGGTAGACTACACTGTTTTAAACCAAGACAAACAAAGTGCCACACTGGCAACGGGGAGCAACTATGGAAGCACCTGCAGGACAACCTGCCAGCCAACCTGTGGGCGTACGTGATGCAACTGAAGCAGCTCAATATTTAAAAGCTGCTGAGGTGCAGTTTTTACGCTTGCAATTTAGCGATATCTTGGGTGTGAGCAAAAGTATGGACGTACCCGCAAGGCAATTTGACAAAGCTCTAGCCGGTGACATGATGTTCGACGGGTCGTCTATTGACGGGTTTACCCGCATTGACGAATCTGACATGTTATTGCGTCCAGACTTTGCGACGTTATTACTCCTTCCCGACGGTGTAGAGCATAGCAACCACCGGGTTGCGCGTATTATCTGTGACATCTGTCAGTTAGATGGTAGCCTCTTTCAAGGTAGCCCCCGCTGGGCCTTGCAAACCCAACACGACGCACTGGTACAAGCTGGCTTTGACGATATGATGGTGGGCGTTGAGCTCGAGTTCTTTTTGTTTGACGCCAGCCGCTTACCCGACCCACACAGCCAAGATGGTGCGGGGTATTTCGACCTAGCACCCACTGCGCAACGCGAAAACGTGCGTTACGACATTGTCGACGCCCTCACCCAACTAGGCATTGAGGTTGAAAGCAGCCACCACGAAGGCGCACCCGGTCAACATGAAATTG
>CAZMCW010000072.1:0-8728 GCA_964564405.1 uncultured bacterium | reverse complement strand
TACAAGCTGCTGACACCTTAACCACCACTAAGCTAGTCATCAAGCAAATTGCTGCAAGTTACGGCCTCCACGCAACCTTTATGCCAAAACCTTTACGGGCGGTGAACGGTTCTGGCATGCACACCCATGTATCGCTGAAACGCAGTGATAAAAATGCGTTTTTTGACAAACGTCGCAAGTACAAGTTATCTGAAACGGCACACTTTTTTATTGGCGGTGTGTTGCAACACGCTCAAGCGCTCCTAGCACTGTGTAGTCCTACCGTGAACTCGTACAAGCGTCTTGCACCGGGCTACGAAGCACCCACCAGCATTGCCTGGTCGGTCTCTAACCGCAGTGCTATGGTGCGCGTGCCTATGAAACGTGGGGTGAGCACGCGGGCTGAACTGCGTATGCCAGACCCGTCTTGTAACCCCTACCTAGCGTTTGCCGTGATTGCCGCAGCGGGGCTGGATGGTATTGAACGGCAGCTCGAGCCACCCCCACCAATAGAACGCAACATTTTTGAAATGACAGTGCGCGAACGGCGGACTCACAAGATTAAAGAACTCCCAGCAACGCTACGTGAGGCTTTGAACGAACTGCGTAAAGACAAGCTTGTTCAAGACGCGCTTGGAAGTCATATTTACAAGCACTTTCATAGTGCAAAGACACTCGAGTTTGATGACTACCGCCAAGCGGTTCATGCGTGGGAGTTAGAGCGTTATTTACTCCGGTATTGAGACGTCCCAACATCACAGTTTCTTGTGCCATCGAGACTTTTCATAGCCACTGAGTCATAGCAGTGAGCATAGCATCAAGATGACCTAAACTTGACCGATATTGCGTTGTAGGGCTAGATGTAGCACCACACAACGCAATCTACATACGTTTTTGTGATGCCACATCAGAACTTGCAATAAGTTAATGTCAACGAACGCCTTGTAAACGCAAGAGCAGCTCGAGTAACGCCGAATTTAACCGTTCACTTGTACCCGCTTCTGGGTCAAGCGGCGTCCCCGTAACATCTAGGCCAGTTTGTTCAGGGGATTCTTCAGCTACTTCGCCAATGCCGATAAATTCTGGTTCAGGAACTGTGGGGCCGAGGAGATTCTCGAGTAAACTCAAGCCTTCTTGTAAAGCATCAGGATCACCTATATCGGGCAGCGTGGGCGCGTCCAGCGCACGGTCAGCTTCTAGATCAGGAAAGTCCGTTTCAGGTAAGCTAGATTCTTGCGCTACCTCAGCCGGGTCTCTTTCAGACGGTGCTGAAAACACGTAAGCTTCCCGCAATTGGTCAATGTCCGCATCATCAACTTGACCGTCGCCATTCAAATCAGCTGCCAAGCTCACGCCAGTGCTGTCAAACTGGGCGACAAACTCAGCGAGGTCGTAAAAGTTCACGCTGCCGTCGCGGTTCAGGTCTTCGGCTGGGAAAAGACCCAGTGCGGCAATTGCCGTGCGGTCTGCTTCAGTTAAGGTTGAGGTTGCCCCCGCGCTCACAAACGGATTCATGACGCCAGCATGGTCGGTAGTCGCCCGTAAACCCAGCAAAATACCCGTTTCATGTAACAAAGCTCTGTCTCGTTCAGCGGGTTTATCTGGATGAATGAGGGCAATGACATTACGCCCACGGCTGTCATTTCTAGCAATACTGAGTGACACCGTATCTGGTCCAAACAAGTTGGCATCCCCGTAGCGGATGATATTACTAGCATCATCATTTTCGTTGAGGCTAAACTCGGCACCTTCGACTTCTTGCCACTGGGCAAATGCTGCCGCAACAGCCTCCACTAAACCCGCTGGGCCGTCCTCTTCAATGACGCGGTAGGTGACAGCGGTTAGCAGGCTTACGACTACCAATAAACCAACCCATGTAAGCCCTAAACGCACCATGTTAATGATGTGATAACGACTCATCTCAGCGGCCCCTCAATGCATCTTCAAAGGCATTCAAGATGCTCTCTGTATCACTCCCAGGACCGTCCAACAAAATGCCAAGCCCACTAGATGTATCCTCTACAGCAGCATCCTCAGGTGTAGCATCTGTACTCGCATCAGTGCCGTCATCAGGTGTGTCGTCGTCTTCTAAAGCGTCATCAGGTGTTTCATCAAGTTCGGTGTCATCAAGTGCGGTGTCATCAGTTGTGGTCTCATCGGTTTCAGTCTCATCAGTTGCAGTATCATCTACGCTTTCATCCACTGGAGCTTCTGGTTGATCTTCAGTGAGGGTATCTTCATCTTGTGGAACTTCATCTTGTGAGTCGTCTTGGGTACTGTCTAAGTCGTTCTCAAGCGCGTCCTCAGCGAGGGTCAGCACACGCCCACGGCTGTCGGTAAAGCCCCGCGCACTTAAGCGCCAGACAGCCTGTGAAAAGCCTACAATTGGCGAGTAATAGTTGGCGTCGTAGGCAAGGACAAGTACCTCCTCACCAACGCGGAACTGAGGCATATCAGTAACCGTTAGCGACGTGCCACCAACTTGTCCGCCGTAAAACGCCAGTGTGACGGTGTTGCCGTCATCATCAAAAGTTGTATTTGTGAGGCTGCGGGTTGGCAGGTCGCCGCGTAAATCGCGAGTGATGGAAAAGGTCACAAGCGTCCACGGGTCGTCAGCACGTTCTTCGCTGTCAGTGTCGACCACCTCTGCAAAAAAGGCGAGTTCTGCCCTATCCAGCATGGTGTCTAAATCGAGTTCGAGCACGCTAGTTGCATGAGCGACGTTGAGTAAGCTCACGAGAGCGATAGCTAGCACGGCAAACATTCGGGGTGAGGTTGTCAAGTTAGCAAACATACGCTTTGTAAAAGAGGATACTAGCGTTGATGAGGCTGTGTATGTTGAAGCTTGAAGATAGGTTGAGCCTCTCCCCTTATGTAACAAACGTGATGCTCTTAGGTCTGTCTGTAGGTAGCGCATCAGTTCCCATCACCCTCTTGCTCCTCGCTTAGACCATCATCCTGATCGTCGTTATCTTGATCTTCTTCATCTTCGTCGCGGTCGGTAGGGCGCACACCAGCTTGAATGCGGCTAAACGCGTGATTGCCGTCGGCAGCGCGAAATTCAGTTCGAGCCGTAACTTCGATGGTATTGGTCTCGAGCGGCTCGAGCGTCACCTCAAACAGGGTTGCATTCCCGCGCAAAGCAGTACCCAAAATACCCACATCTACGTTCAAACTATCACCCGAAAATTGCTCAAAAATCAGCACGTCGTTGCGGCGCGCCCGCACACTACCTTCTACGTAGCTAAAGCGCTCAGTGTCCCAACTTAGTAAGGTGCGGAGGGCCCGCAGGTCGCGTGCATCTTCCACACTGGCGCGAATCGTGACCCGCTCAGACACTTCTGTGGTAGGCACATCTAAGACAAATGTAGCAGGTGGCGCTTCAGTCACCTCCACCGTGAATTCTTCAAAAGTTGTGGACAAATTTGCATCTGACACGGTCACAGTAAACGTCTCACGGGTTATTTCAGTAGGCACACCGCGAATGGTGCCACTTTGCAAGCTAAGACCGTCCGGCAGTTGCCCGTCGCTAATGCGAAAACTGTAAGGTGAAAGTCCGCCGACCACCCGAATAGTGGCGCTGTAGTCTTCACCGATGAAAGCTGGCTCGAGCCGCTCTGCAAACATTCGCAAAGCTTCACCCGGCGTATCAATTTCTTCGCCACAACCTACCAATAAACACAAGATAAGCCCGGCAAATCCCAACTGTAAAAGATAACGTTGGCGCGTAGTGAGTTGGCGCATGTTCGTAGCGTAACAGATTGTTCTAAGGAACACACCTTGGTGGTGAACGATGCGCACTTTTGCCTAGTGTTTGATGAATACGACATCTAATTTATACAGTTTTCAGGCTATTAAATAAGCAGGTATAGGTGATGATGGTTTGTCTTGGGAGCCAGTGGATACTCAGTTAAATCAGTAATAACGCTGTTCAGAACGCAATAAGCACTCAATAACATCAGCGATAACACGAAGTGGTTTTACATCGTCGGATGTAAACAGGAGTCATTGAGCTTCATCTACCAACCTGAATCAGCTTGCACAATAGCAGTAGATAGTGAAAAATCCCACGATGAGATTTTCACGAGTTAAGCGAGCGCGTTCGTGTACCCTTTTGACAAGTTCTGCGCAGGTCTATGAGCAGATGTATACGTCTGAGCAGACAGTAAGTTTAAGCAAGACCATTTCATCACGTTGTCTTAGATGTTAAGACGACACCCGCTTTACCTTTGGGTGAGGCACGAAAGTAGGCTCGAGAATGATGAAAACTACATTTCCAAATTGGTATTTAACCAAATCACGTCAATTCACACGTCGTCGGTTCACACTCGTATGTGGGCTCATTACGACGTTACTGCTCGCCAGTTGCGGTAACGGTGACGACGAACCCATCTTGCCACCCCCGGACACCGAACCACCTACCGTGGTGACTGTGATGCCCACCAGTGACGACGTGCCGGTAGATACCATGATCAACGTACTCTTTTCGGAGCCGATGGACGCAACGTCCACCACCGCAGCGTTTACCAGCGTACCGCTGATTAACTGTGAACTAACCGTCAACCGCGATACGCTCACCTGTGCGCCGCGTGAGCCACTGCCGTTTAATCAGAACTACAGCATCACCATTGAAACAGGTGCGTCAGACGTAGCTGGCAACAGTTTGGTTGAAGCGCGCACGTTTGCGTTTACTACAGCTCCGCCAGATGACGCTATTCCGCCCACAGTAACAGACGCCCGCCCTGCGAGCGGCAGTGAAGATGTGGCCCGCAATTCCAACATCCTCATTTCCTTTTCGGAGCCGATGGACGTTGACGCAACAACGGCGGCGTTCTCGAGCGAACCCGACATTAGTTGTACGTTTAGCTTTAACGCAACCAACAACAGACTCCTTTGTGACCCTGTGGCGAGCTTTGCCGACAACACTGAGTACGTCGTGCAAATAGATACAACGGCTACAGACGAGGCTGGCAACCCACTCGCGAGCACGTTTAGCTTTAGCTTCCGCACCTTTAGCGAGGTCGTCATTCCAGACAACACCACGCCGAGTATTGACAGCTTCGTGAACCCAGCCAGCGCTATTACCGATGAAGAAGTAACCTTTGAATGGCAAGTGAGCGATGCCGACGAAGACGATGCTCTCAGTTGCACACTCGACCCCGGTGACGGCAGTGACCGCTATCAGATTGCTGACTGCCTCACCACAACCAGCCAAACCCACAGCTACAGCATTCCGGGTATCTATGTGCCCACGCTGACGGTACGCGATGACAGCCTCGCTCCAAATAGCAGCGCTAGCTTTAGCAGCATTATTGAAATTACCGGCGAAAACCAGCGCCCCAGCGTGCAGTTCTTAAACTTTGATGCACCTGAAGCAGACGACGACCCGCAAGCGTTCAGCTTTTTTGCCGAAGCTGAGGATGACGGCGAAGTTGTTCGCTACGACTGGGATTTTGGTGATGGTAACAGCACCACGACTACCGACCCTGAAACCATGCACGTTTATACAGCACCCGGCATGTACGTAGTGACAGTAACTGTGTTTGATGATGAAGACGCACGCGCCAGCTTAACCGTGACCGTGACCGTCATTGACGGACAAATTGGCGAACCTTGTAACCGCCCCGGCAACATTTTGATGTTCCCAGATAGTAGCCTCGAGCAAGCCATTCGCGCGTCCCTAGAAGCCCAAAATGGTACGCCTGTTGGCGAAAACATCCTCTGTTCAGACATTGCTAGTTTGCTCGAGCTTATTGCCCCAAACACAAGTGTGGAAAGCCTCGCAGGCTTAGAGCAAGCTGTGAGCTTACAAACACTTGCTTTAGCCAACAGCAATATTGTCAACTTAGCACCACTAGCGGAACTTACTAGCCTCGAGCGCATCAACTTAAACGGCAACCAAATCACCGACCTGTCACCGCTTGCAGGTCTCACCAACCTTACCTTGCTGTTCGTTGCCAACAACGATATCAGTGACTTGTCGCCACTCGCAGGTCTAACTAGCCTCACTCGTTTGGATGTGGGCAGTAACGACTTTGACAGCCTCGAGCCACTTAGCAGCCTGACCAACTTGACGCAGTTGGGTATCTACGGCAATGACTTAAATGACCTTACAGCACTTAGCAGCCTCACCAACCTTACGCTCTTGTCTGCGTCTGACAACATGATTAGCGATATCTCACCCATCACGGGTCTTACTGAGTTGCGGGTTGTGAGCCTCGCCAATAATGCCATTGAAACCCTTATGGGTATGGAAGCGCTCACGAAGCTCGAGCAACTCCTCATTCGCAACAACACCATCATGGATATTCGCCCATTAGATGGCATCATCACCCTGCGGCAACTCAGCCTAGCTGGCAATCAAATCATTGACGTTAGTCCCGTAGCTAGCCTTAGTGGATTAGATGACCTCGACATCAGCGGTAACGCCGTGCGCGATATCGCGCCACTGGTAGATAATCCCGGCTGGACAGCAGGTGATGACATCAACATTGTCGACAACTGCTTGCTCTTGAACCTTGGCGATCCCGACTTTATCAACCTCAACATTTTGGTTGGGCTTGGGGTTGAAGTCACCTTTGGCGCGCAGCGCGAGTGTGACCCCATTGTCGTGACGGTGACACCATCTGCCACCAACGTTGACCCTGGCGTGTTAGTTGAGCTTACCGCTGCTATTGAAGGCGCGCCTGTATCAGGTGTGATCTGGGAAGCTGCTGAGGGGGCGCTCGTTACGAATGGCAATATGGCTGCGTTTAGCGCGCCAGAAACGCCGGGAACCTACACCGTAACCGTGCGTGCAGTAGCAGACAGCAGTGCCACCGCTGAAGCCACTATTATTGTGATTGACCCGAATGCCGAAGAGGGTGGGGAGACACCTTAAAGTCTAAAAAATGCTTGTGTGATTAATATAGAGAAGCCTACCGAGTAATTAATGTGGCAGGCTTCTCTATATTTAGTTTTTCAAAGTAACGTACCGAATGCGATCTAAAGGCTCTTTACATTTTACGACCACGTTATCCGGAATGTTGCCAACTGGTATCAAATGACGAAAATCAAGTTGCCACTCTGCTTCATTAGATTCTGAGTCTACGATTAGACTGGAGCTGGTAATCAAAAACTTTATTTAACACGGTTTTGTCCAAAGCATCTTGATACTTACTGATTGCGCTTAGTGGGACTCTTTCTACGCACTTTGTTGCGCAAAGACTCATGGTCAATCCAATTAGACGAACTTTTTGGGGATTGGCTATATATATCGTTTCACTAAGCTTCATATCAGCCTTAAAGCTGATCTTATCGTTGTGGCTGGGAATTTCATTCCTTATGGCTAAAACCCCATTTAGAAATTTTTTATTTTTCCAAACTAGATTTACCAAATTTTCAAAGCTTAGAGATTGACCTCTATCTTGAGAAAAATAGGCGCAATCTTCTAAAGGTTTACCAAAATCAACTGGCTCATTAGTTATAAGAGAAACTGCATTCAGCTTAGGAGAAATTGAATGAACTTCAACAAACGTTTCATTCAATAGATTTAGTATCTCTTTCTCTGTTACCGAAGATACACTCCTTATGTATATTCCATTTTTTCTAGCTTTCACCTTTGCAGGCTCGGCAAATGTAGACGATGTTACAGCAATTAGACCATCAGCACCAACGCTTCTCTTTTTGCTCATAAGCTGCTCAATCCAACCAATACCTTCTGTCTCTTTTCTATCTCTACACTCAATAGCTAAGAAAGTTTCTACTCCATCCTTGTTTGATCTAATGCCGACATCAACCTCACGATTTGTTCCCGTATCAACGTCTTTTACATATTCAGGACTCAATATGGTTGCATTAGGAATGTTAAAAGACTCAATTTGCTTAATCAGTAACTCTAAATCTCTACCTTGTCGCACACCTCATTATAAATCTCGAGATTTTTACACAATGTTTTCCGTTGGAAATTACTTGGATTGATAGCTAAATATCTTGATTTTGCGGCAACATCACAAGGTCGCGGATGGTCACGTGGGCAGGCCGGGACAGCATAAAGATAATCGCCTCAGCTACATCTTCCGAGCGAATGCTAGCGTGTTCGGCAACATCTTTGTCAATGGCTTGTGAGTCGGTAAAACCCCAAAGCTCGTTGGCAACTTTGCCTGGACAAATAGCCCCTACCCGAATGCCAACCCCCGCAAGCTGGCGGCGTAGAGTATGTGCGAGCCCTTGGACGGCATGTTTAGATGCACTGTAAATAGGTTCCCAGACAATATCTTCAAAGCCTGAAATAGAACTAGTCAGGATGATGTCACCGCTGCCTCGAGCCTTAAAGTGGGGTAGCACGGCATGAATGCTGTGCAGTACACCGTTGACGTTGACATCCATAAGTTGTGTCCAGTCAGCTAGATCATCATCTACAACATCGCCAGCAAGGTAAATACCCGCGTTGGCGAGTAGGGCGTCAACCTGTCCGAAGTGCTCGAGCGCCCTATCAACAAGCTGCTTAAGGTCATCTGCTTGGGTCACATCCGTAGGTACTGCCAACGCGTGAGGGGCGAGTTCTGTAGCAAGGGACTCGAGCTTCTCTTGGGAACGTGCAGCTAACACCACGCGGCAGCCCTCAGCGACGAGTGCTCGAGCCGTTGCCGCGCCAATACCCGAACTTGCTCCCGTGATAATGACCACGCGATCACGTAATACTTCCATGCTTATCGCCCCTCAATCAGTTAATTAGCAGTCTGATTATCCAAAGCCCCTGTCTACATTG
>CAZMCW010000071.1:7345-15901 GCA_964564405.1 uncultured bacterium | reverse complement strand
TCGAGGTAATCACACTTAACAGCGTAAGTCGTCGTACATGGGGCATGTCCCAAACCTCGCAGGTGACCTTCCAACCGCGACTCATGATATGGCGCAGTTGCTCAATAGCAGATTGTAAATAACTCGTCACATTATCACCCTTTCATACCGATTCCGATCAAACACTTTATAAACCCTTACGGGCTTTATACCGTTTTCACCTGCATCGGTTGCTGTTTTTACACCTTCCAGGTGAGTTAATTCGTTAACGAATTAACCGGAAAGGTATCAAACACCCTCAGCTTGTTTGTTGCTGAAGTTATGTCTTTTACTATAGCCATTTTTTGTGCTTGTAGAAGGGCTTTGTAAAAAAACCTACGCGCTTGTTAAGGTATTGATGAAACTTTAGGTCAAGGATGTCGTGCTGGTTAGGTGGTGCTAGTCACCTGGTGCTAGTCACTGGTGTTAGTTAAGTTGTGTTAGTTAAGTTGTGTTAATTAAGATATTGTGCTGATGCTGTCTTGCTGTTCGTCCCAGTGTCGCGCTAGTGCACGGGCAAGCTCGAGCTGGCTAGGGTCGGTCACCTTCAAAAGCCAACTGCTACCTTCCACCAATTCAACAGGCTCACCAAGGGCGCGCACCAAAGACGCATCGTCGGTCACGTGTGCACCACTAGCGTTGGCGGCATCGTGCGCACGTAAAATAAGGTCGCGGCGAAAACCTTGGGGTGTTTGTACAGCACGCAATTTACTGCGGTCGTGAGTTGCTCCGGTGGCCACTTCAATGAGGCTATCTGCAACGGATGTGACAACTGAAGCAGCGCCGTGTGCGAGCACCGCCACCTTTGTCCGCTCGATCACATCCGCAGTTAAAAACGGCCGCGCTGCGTCGTGAATGAGCACAAGTTCAGCTGTACACGCTTGGAGTAGCCGGTACACCGTTTCTTGCCGCGTGCTGCCGCCTGTGGTGATGATGACGTCATCTGGTAGAAGACACTTAGCTTGAGGTTCTAACTTGCTGGGTACGGCGACAACAATCTCGTCCACGTACTGGGTAAAGTTTGTGACGGCACGCTCGAGCAGCGTCTTACCACCAACCTCCACAAAGGCTTTTGGCCCTTTCCCCAAACGCTGCCCACTCCCTGCCGCTGGAATCAGCGCAGCCACGTTAACGGATGTACTCACGAAGACGCCACAACCTCGTTCGCTGACGCCATATCATCGGATACTTTTGACCCAGTATCTAATTGACTAACAGGCTGCAACACACCTTCGTCTAAGTGATAACGCTTGTCGACATCGTGCACTAAACCCTCGTCGTGCGTCACCATCACCACGGCACTGCCTTCACGGCGGGCGAGGTCAACTAGGAGCTGATACACAGCTTTGGCGTTGTGACGGTCAAGGCTACCAGTGGGTTCGTCTGCCAGAATAATCTGCGGCTGACTGTAGAGGGCGCGTGCTACGGCAACCCGCTGCCGCTCACCACCAGATAAGGTTTTTGGAAACGCGCTAACACGTTCACTCAGGCCAACTTGAGCGAGTAAATCTTTCGCCCTGGCTGTATCTAGCTTGCCTTTAATTCTGCCTGGCAAACTCACATTTTCAAGCACAGAAAGGTCTTCTAGCAAGTAGTGCGACTGAAAAATAAGCCCCATCACCTCACTGCGTAACTTGGCAAGTTGGGACTGGTTGAGGTTCGCGAGGTTGTGGTCAGCCCAAAAAATATCACCAGAAGTTGGCCTATCTAGCCCGCCAAGTAAGTGGAGCAAGGTGCTTTTGCCAGAACCAGACGGCCCCAGAATAGCGATAACTTGAGTCGGCGCTAGCTCGAGCGTTACCCCACGCAGTACCTCGAGCCCACCACCTGCTGTTTCAAACGTACGAACAAGATTACGACATCGCAAAATCACCTATGTATGCTAACGCGCTTACGCCAACATTGCATGTGCTGTATCTGAGCACTTACTGATAAAATAAGCGTTTTGTGATGCTAACACTCCTACATTCTGTTAACCTAGATATTCTGTTAACAATCCACACTTCCTGCTTGACAGGAGCCGTGCCACGCCATACGATATGACTCAGCCCAAAAGTTTAGACGCTGACGCCAACCTGTGTACCGCGTTGCCACTAGCAACAATAATGTTGCAACGTACATCATGAACTTGCGTCACGTCTTTGCACGAGTAACGATGAAGACATCGATTCTGAGTAATAGCTGATGAGCTGTTAACGCTCACACTAAGCCGATGAACTTCCCAAGCTGCAACGTGCTAAAGGAGTGTATTTATGTCCAAATTTGTTTTAACCTGTTTCCTCGCACTTAGTCTTAGTCTGCCCGTCTTTGGCCTCGCCCAAGACGACATCACCATCACACTTATTCCCGGACTCACCACAGATGCCTTTTACATCACTATGAACCGGGGCGCACAAGCGGCTGCGGAAGCGCTTGGCATCACCGTAAACTTTCAAGGTGCTGAAGAATTCAACCCCACCTTGCAAGTGCCTGTGCTCGATGCTGTGATTGCCCGCGGCCCAGACGCAATTCTCATTGCCCCAACGGATACTACCCAGCTTATTGCCCCTCTCGAGCGTGCTATGGATGCCGGTATCCCCATTGTTACTGTAGATACCTTTATTGATGACGGTAGTTACCAAGACGGTGCTGGTGACGGCGATTTTCCCGTTTCATATGTGGCGAGTGACAACATTGCCGGTGGACGCATTGCAGCTAGGGCCATGGCTGAGCGCATCGGCGGCGAAGGCAGTGTGTATGTATCTAACGTGCGCCCCGGTATTTCAACCACCGATCAACGCGAAGAAGGCTTTAAGCTCGAGATGGCTGAAAACTTCCCCAACATCACTGTGTTAGAAACGCAGTACAACGAAAATGACGCCTCAACAGCAGCATCTCAGTTCCAAGCTGTGTTTGCACGTGACCCTGAACTGCGCGGCGTGTTTGGTGCCAACTTATTCTCTGCCCTTGGCGCTGCCAACGGTGTGGAAGCCTCTGGTCAATTGGGTGACGTAACCGTGATTGCCTTTGACGCACCTCAGTCCATCGTAGACAACATCGAAAGTGGCCTAGTAGATGTGGCCATTGCTCAGCACCCAGCTGAAATTGGCTACTACGGTGTGATGACCGCCTATGCAACCCTTACCGGGCAGTCCGTACCGCCACTTATTGGCACGGGCTTCACCATTATTGACGAAAGCAACTTTGACGATCCAGACATAGCCAAGTTCATCTACGCTGAATAAGCGAACGTTTTTAAGCTAGTTAGCTAGTTACTAAGGGGCGCGCAGGCGTCCCTTTTGCTATGTTGTTAATTTTAGGGTGTTAACTTCGCTACTCCTCGAGATTCATTCATGCGTTGTCTAGGTCGAGTTGTCTAAGTTGAGCGGTACAATCAAACATCAATCTTATTGATAGCATCACCTAACACAACACCCGCACATCACACTTAGAGGTTAGGTAATGCATGACCACTCGAGTTTTGTCTTATTGAGACTGCACCGAGAATTGTCCTAGACGAGACATTGCTGATATTTCTACAGGGTCTTAACATACTTGGGAGTCATCCCCAACTTTGTGATGATGTCAAATATAACGTTACAGACGGCACATTGTCTTTTTGCATAGCGCCAATTACACAAGGTCACATTAAACAGGGTCATACAAGGGCGTATTCTTAATTTGACGATCTAATCTAATAGTTCACAGCGAGGTGATAGTGACGCAATCCAACACGTTGACGCAAGCGCGTCCTTCGACATTACGGCGGGTCGTTAGTTTTTTGGCGGCGGCTTGGTCGTGGCTTTTTTTAGTTTTTATTCTCATCTTTTTTGAAGTGTGGGCGCGTGCGTCGTTTGGGAGTACCTTTTTGGGGCGCATTAGCAACGTGCAAAGCATTTTGCTGGCAGCTACGCAAATTTTGCTGTTAGCCGTCGGCCTCACCTTTGTGATTATCTCAGCGGGTATTGACCTGTCCATTGGCTTTACAACCGGGCTTGCCGCCGTCACGATGGCGGTGGTCATTCGCGGGCTCATGGCTGCTGGTTGGAACGCACCGCTATCGTTTAGTGTGGGCGTGCTAGCTGCCGTTGCCCTGTCGCTGGTACCGGGGTTAATTAACGGCTGGATGATTGCTCGGCTCAACGTGCCGTCATTTATTGGCACGTTAGGCATGTTTGGGATTGCTAGAGGCTGCGCATTTTTGATTGCAGGTGGTGCCACCGTATCCATTCGTAACACAGTTGCCCGCAACTTTGGCAACGGCTACGTGTTTGTGCGCGAAGGGCAAGATATTTTGCCAATTCCGGTTGCGATGGCCATTGTGGTGACGTTGATTTTGCACTATGTACTCTCGAGCACCAAGTTTGGTCTCTACACCTACGCCATGGGCGGCAACTTTCAAGCCGCTGTACGCGCTGGCGTGAACACGCGCCGTCACACAATTATTTTGTATATGCTCAGCGCGTTTACGGCTGGCCTCGCCGGACTTGTTTACACCGGGCGTTTTTCGGCAGGTGCAGCGGACGCGGGTGAACCAAGTTTGCTCTATGCGGTGGCAGCTGTGTTTATTGGTGGGGCCAGCCTCACTGGAGGTAGCGGTACCATCACCGGGACGGTGATTGGCTCGCTTATTATTGCGGTGATTCAGTTTGGCTTGGTGTTTATCAACGTGCCACCTTACTGGCAGTTTATTGCGGTGGGCCTGGTGATTATTATTGCCGTGCTCATCGACCAATCTAAGCACCGCTTGGCTGGAGGAACGGGGGCAGGTGGTCGCGCGTGAGCGAGCAACCCCTTCTTGTTGTTGATGACGTTCACAAGCGTTTTGGTGGCACACACGCAAGTCGAGGCGTGTCGCTAGAACTTTATCCTGGTGAGGTTTTGGCGCTTGCAGGTGATAACGGCGCGGGCAAATCTACCCTCATCAAAATGATTTCCGGTGTGTATCAGCCAGACAGCGGCAGCGTCTACTACCAAGGTGAAGCACTTTCCGGTAGAACCCCGCAAGACGTGCGCGAGCTAGGCATTGAAACCATCTACCAAGATTTAGCACTGGCAGATAACCTTGATGTCGGCATCAACTTGTTTTTGGGGCGCGAAAAAATGCGTAAGGTGATGGGCTTTGTGCCCGTGCTTGACCGCCGTAGTATGCGGGCTGAGGCTGAAAAGGCATTGCGCGACCTGGGCATTGTAGTCAATGACTTACGTATGCCGGTACAAAATTTGTCGGGTGGGCAGCGGCAAGCCATTGCGATTAGCCGGGCGGTGTACTGGCAAGCTAAAGTGTTAATCATGGACGAGCCGACGGCGGCGCTGGGTGTGCCGGAACAACGCGAAGTGATGGCGCTCATTAAGCGGCTTAAAACCCAAGGTGTGGGAATTATTTTTATCTCGCACAATCTAAATGACATTTTTGCGGTGAGTGACCGCATTGTGGTGCTCGAGCGCGGCCGTAAAGCTGGCGAACGCCTCACCCAAGACACTAACGACGAAGAAGTGGTCCGCCTTATGATGGGCAGTACGTGAGCCCAGCTCAAAAACTAGCGGTTCTGACCTCTGGCGGGGACGCACCAGGCATGAATATGGCGGTGTGGCAACTCACGCAAGCAGCCTCTGCTGAGGGTTGGGAGGTGCTAGGTGTGCGCGACGGCTTTGTGGGCCTTCTTGAGGGGAGGCTCGAGCCCCTCACACCTGTTCAAACTCTAAGTTGGGCGCGCTATGGTGGCACCAAGTTAGGAACCTCACGGTTAGTGGATTTACCAAGTTATACAGATAGGTTACTGAAGGTACTCGAGCACCACAACATCACCGCCCTCGCCATCTTAGGTGGCAACGGTTCGGCTGCCGCAGCACGTCACCTTCACACTCAAAATCCCAACCTCACCTGCGTCTTACTCCCCGCCACGATTGACAACGACGTGCTAGACAGTGATGCAAGCATTGGCTTTGATACCGCACTCAACACGGGTGTGCGCCTTTTTGACGGCATCCGCGATAGCGCCGAAGCTATGCCGAGGTTGTTTGCGCTGGAAACCCTCGGCGGGGATACAGGTTTTTTAGCTCAAGCTGTGGCCCAAGCAGGCGCGGCCGATGTATTACTTGTACCCGAGCAGGTTTTGTCAGATGACACCATCATCACCCGTTTACAAGCGGCATTAGCTGCAAAGCGTTACGCCATCATTGTGGCCTCAGAAGGCTATCCGGAAACTGAGGCTGTGTTGGGGCGTGTCTCTACTAAATTGGATGTTCGCTACCGCTTCTCCAAAACGGGTCACGCTCAACGTGGCGGACAACCTTCTGGACGTGACCGCTTACTCGCTTCTGAGCTTGCGTTAACTGCCTGGCAGGCCGTCAAATCAAACAAGGGTGGACGTACTGTCTGGCAAGCAGGCAAACCTAGACATTTATCTTTTGAAGATGGTGACGCAACAACGGATAAACCCTTTGTTTGGACCTTCGGGTGAGGTTAGCTCGATGAGGTTACGACATGTCTGAGCGAGCGATTCAAACCATCATCGTGATTGATATGGGCGGCACCAACGTGCGGCTAGGGCATGTGGTGCGGGCCTTTGAACCGCAAGCAGCCGGTGCTAATTCGCTAGCAGCCAACCTCGAGCCCAACCCCATGAGTACCCGCTACGCGACCGAAGACCTGCGGCAAGCACGTGACCCACTAGCATGGCTCGAGCACGTTGTGCGCGACTACACCACCCGCGAAAACCTCACCCCAGACGCATTGGTGATTGGCGTTCCGTTTACGCCAGACAAAACCATGAATACCTCTGTGTCTAGCCCCAACATTCCCAACCTTGAGGGCGCGCCGATTGCTAGCGGGCTGACTGAGCGGTTGGGGTATGTAGTTAGGCTCGAGCGCGACATCAACCTGCTGCTCCTCGGCGAGTGGCAAGCGGGCGCAGCGCGTGGCGTGAGTACCGTCTTTGGCATGTTTGTGGGCACGGGTGTAGGCGGGTGCTATTTGGAAAATGGCTTACCGTTTCGCGGAAGTACCGGGGCAGCTTTGGAACTCGGCCACATTCCCGTGCGCGCCGAAGGGCGGCGCTGTGTCTGCGGCAATTTAGACTGTCTGGAAGCTTACGCCTGCGGGCATGTGTTGAAGGCGTTGGCAGATGCCGCTAACGTCCCCGTTGCCAACATATTTACCCAGCAAGACCCAGCTTTACAAGATCAGCTAGACATGTTTGTCTACGACCTTGCTTGCGCACTGTCAACAAGTATCAACTTATTTCATGCTGAGGTTGCTTTGGTAGGCGGCGGTATTCCCGAAATGGTAGGTTTCCCCAAAGACCAATTTAGCGAGGTCTTTTACGCGCACTTACGCAGGCCGATTCCGGCGGAGACGGTGAAGCTAACGTGGGCAGAGTTGGGGTCTGTGGCTGCGTTGCATGGTGCGCCATTGTGTTTGTAAGCAGCTAAGATTTTGTATGTGCTTAAAATTGAAAAAACTTGCAAAAGTGTTTCTGCTATTCTTTACTGTATGGTGAATAAGACATTTATGCGTTACCGGCACGTGCTTCACTATGTCACAAGTGTCTTGATGTATGTCTTGTCATTTGCGTCTGCACAACTTACCTTTGTCAACAAAACTACGGCAGATGGATTAGGAAACGACGATGTGGCTGGCGTTTTTGTAACTAGCAGCGCGATCTATCTCTAACGACGGTGGTAATACCTTCACCAATAAGACTACTGCTGACGGACTAGGTGACAACAATGTACGTGACGTCTTCGTAGATAACGGCATCGTCTATGCTGCAACAATTGGTGGTTTGTCTATTTCCAACGATAGTGGTAATACCTTTACTAACAAAACCACAGCCGATGGCCTAGGTGATGATCGTGTTATTGACGTTTTTGTAGATGGAAACACGATTTATGTAGCAACGCATGGTGGTGGTTTATCTATTTCCAACGATGGTGGTAGCACATTTATTACTAAAACCACAGTAGACGGGCTAGGTGATGATCGTGTAAGCGGTGTTTTTGCTAAGGGCAACACAATCTATGCAGCAACATATGGCGGGTTGTCTATCTCGACCGATGGTGGAAATACGTTCATCAATAAAAACGCAAAGGATGGGTTGGCGACTAACTCTGTGATTGGTTTAGAGGAAAACGCTGTTTTTGGTGTCTTTGCTGAAGCTAACACAGTCTATGTAGCAGCCGCTGGCGGCTTATCCATTTCTAATGATGCGGGAAATACCTTCACCACTAAAACCATAGAAGATGGTTTAGGACGTACTTTTGTATGGAATGTTTTTGTGGATAGTAACACTATCTACGCTGCAACATCTGGTGGTGGTCTATCCATTTCCACAGACGGTGGCAACACTTTCACGACTAAAACCGTAGAAGATGGCTTGGGAAATAACTTTTTACGTGATGTGTTTGTAAATGACGGTAAGGTCTATGTAGCAACCGAAGGTGGTTTGTCGTTTACGGAATTTTGATAGAGGGCGTCCAAAGCCTAAACTTCACCCTTCCAGTACGATAAACTAACTAGCGTGAATCAATCAGCGAGTACAGCAGGTGTAGTAGCCG
>CAZMCW010000071.1:7023-7335 GCA_964564405.1 uncultured bacterium | reverse complement strand
TTGGTACAAACATTTTGAGGAATGGCGGCAACGCGTTTGACGCAGCAGTGGGCGTGGCGCTCACTATTGGCGTGGCGCAACCGTACCACTCTGGCTTGGGTGGTGGGTGCAACATCACCTATTTGGAAGCGTCTGGCCAGCACGGGCACATTAACGCGCGGGGGCCAGCACCAGCGGGGCTGTCGCGAGATATGTTTTTTGATGACGGCACGCCCAACCACACGCGCTTACAAACTGGCGGGTTAGCCAGTACGATTCCTAGTTTTGTGGCGGGTTTGTGGGCGTTACACAAACGGCGCGGCAAGCTTCCGT
>CAZMCW010000071.1:4978-7013 GCA_964564405.1 uncultured bacterium | reverse complement strand
CGCGTCCTGCAGCACTAGCCGCCAAGGGCTTCACGGCAGACTTTATGATGGCCAAGGTTTACAGCCAAGTAAGTACCGCAGACAAAGTTGCCAAACACGCTCAAAATACAGCGTTTGTAACGCCTGTTGCCGAAGGGCAACAGGTTACCCAACCACAACTTGCGGAAACCCTAACTGCTATTGGCAAAGACGCTCACAGCATCTATACAGGTGATGTTGCGCAAGCATTGGTCAATACTGTTAATTCCCACGGTGGCATCCTCTCCTTACAAGACTTGGCAGACTATCAACCTCAGCACACTGAGTTGCACGAAACCAATTACCGTGGTTGGCAAGTGCTCGCACCGGGCTTACCTACCATTGGCTCACTGCAAGTCCAACTAGCGCTTAAAATTTTGCAACAGTTTCCACTAGATACCTTTGTAGCCGGTTCAACCCAACACATGCACTTACTCGCTGAGGTAGTGAAAGCTACCTACCACATGCGCGCCAGTATCGACGACGCTGAAGCTGCGGCCACTCTTGCCGACGACGTGCAAGCGGAACGCTTAGCAGCAAACATCAACATGGACAAAGCGCAAGACACTAACTTTGGAAGCAGTAGTGATGGGTCGTGTACCAGTCACTTTTGTGTAGCAGACGCTGACGGCAACGTGGTGTCACAAACGCAAACCATTCGCAGTTATTTTGGCTCGGGGGTAGTTTGTCCGGTTACCGGCATTGTGCTCAACGATTCGGCCGGGGATTTTAGTTTGCAAGCGGGGCAAATTACCACACAAGGCATTACCTACCAAGGTGATTACAATTTGCTAGCAGCAGGCAGCGAACCTGCCAGCAGCCAAAGTCCGTTAATTGCACGGCATATAGACACCGGTGATGTAATTGCTGCTGGTGCTGCGGGTGGGCCGCGTATTGTGAGCGCGACGCTACAAGCGCTCACCAATCAGATTGATTTTGGACTTACGCCGCAGCAAGCGGTAGCCGCGTGGCGCGTTCACAGTCATGGGGCAGGTGTGAATGTAGAAGCTAGGGTAAATATTCAACACGCACTCACTGAACTTGGACACAGCATAGAACCTACCCCGTCGATGGGCATTAGCCAGAGTATTGGCCGTTTGGAAGAAACCTGGCAAGGGGGTGCGGATCCGCGTGGGCCAGGCAGTGCAGCGGTGGTGTTACAAGCAGGTGAGGACGTGACGGTGCGGCGGTATGGCACAAGTTACGGAGACGGAGACGCGTAATGTTGAATGTTTTTTATTATGTGGAAGCAGTTCAGGGGTCGCTCGAGCTCCTGCAAACCAAACTCGCAAGTAACATCCACTTTGACTACGGCCGCGAGCTACCCTCACCTGCCACCTACGACATTTTGATTGACGCGTTTCCCACCCACGAACGACTCACCGCAAGTCCCAACCTCAAATCGGTCATTATTCCGTTTGCGGGGCCGCCTAAACCTGCCCAAGACGTGTTGCGGGAACATCCGAACATCAGCGTACACAACGCGCCGTACAACTACGTGCCGACAGCAGAAACAGCGTTAGCGCTTATGCTAGGCGCGGCTAAGTTTTTGGTCAAAGGCGACCAAGAGTTGCGCCAGGGGGATTGGCGTTTGCGCTACAGCGAACGCCCGCAACTGCTGTTGCAAGGGCGCACGGTGTTGATTCTTGGTTACGGGCGAATTGGGCGGCACATGGCTCCAGTTTGTAAGGCCTTGGGGATGAACGTGCTGGGAATGCGCCGGACGCTTTCAGAAGAAGATGCTAACGATCCTCATGCGAAGGTGTATGCCATGGACGCACTCGCAGAGGTGCTTCCTAAGGTTGATGTCCTGCTGATTGCATTACCAGAAACGCCTGAAACCACAAGCATGATTGGTCAACGTGAACTTGCGCAATTACCAGAGAATGCTGTACTCATCAACGTGGGTCGTGGCGCTGTGGTGGCTGAAACGGCGTTGTACGAGGCCCTGCGAGATGGGCGGTTGGCAGCGGCTGGGTTGGATGTTTGGTACACCTACCCGCGTCAAGAAGAAGCA
>CAZMCW010000071.1:748-4968 GCA_964564405.1 uncultured bacterium | reverse complement strand
GGGCAAACACGCAACCCTCTCAGTACCCGTTTCATGAGCTGGATAACGTCATCCTCAGTCCGCACCGGGCCGGTTGGTTGGGTAAAGACGACGACAGCCGCATCTACTTTTTAGCGAACATGCTCAATCAAGCAGCGAGCGGCGCGCCATTACCCAATCAGATTGATATTAGTTTGGGATATTAGGTTTGGGTGATGAAGTTGGTGAAGCTGCTATAGCCTCACACGATTAAGCTGAGTTACCCTTGGGGAGAACATAACATCATAGATATCGTCATTATAGGCAGGGTCAGTGTAGGCAGGGTCAGTGTAGGCAGGGTCAGTGTAGGCAGGGTCAGCGTAGGCAGCGTCAGCATAAGTAACATCAACGTTAATGACATTAATTTCAATGACATTAACGACATCAATTTAGCAAGGTTTATTTAGAGAAGTCCTAATGCTTGGGCCCGCGCACTGGCTTGCACCCGGCTCGAGACACCCAATTTACTATTGATATTTTTGGTGTGGGTTTTGACGGTGTTAAGCGAAATATCTAAGCGTTTGGCAATGGCCTTGTTGGCATAGCCAGCTGCAATCAGGGTAAGCACTTCAAGTTCACGGTCGCTTAGGGGTTCATCTAGCGGGCTATCTACTGGCGTAGGCGTGCGCGTTTGCTCTAGGGCCGCAAACAAACGGTTGCGTTGGTCAGCACTTATGTTGTGTTGTAAGGCTTCGGCAATGAGGTCCTCGAGCCCCAGCGCACTATCTTGCAAGCCCAACCACACCCGCAACTCGCGTTCAATAAGGTCAGCTTTGGGGTGGTCTTCGATCACGCTACTAGCTAGTTCAACGTCGCGAGCAGCAACCGCATGTTGTAAAGCCTCAGCTGGGTAGGCGTTGGCGGCAAACCACAAACTGGCCGACCTATGTAACTCTGGCAGTAAATCTGGGCGGGCTTGTTCTAGCCGGTAGCGCAACAGATCAGCAAAGAATGCATGGTAACGGTACCACTCGCGTTGGTTATCCAACGAGGTAATAAACAAGTTTTTGCGCTCGAGCCGCTCGAGCTGTCGCGCCCCATCTGTCTGTCCAGTCACAGCATCACATAAATCTGGTGTTAACCGCGACAAAATAGACGTCATCAGCAAAAAGTTTTGGGTGGTCTCATCTTGGCGCATCAAGACTTCTTCAGTGAGGTAGTCCAGCACGTAGCGGTCAGTACCCGTAAACTTTTCAATAAAGTCGGACACGTTGCGTTTGCCTTTGAGCGACAACGCGGCTAGTTGCAAGCCAGCAATCCAACCCTCGGTGCGTTTTTCGAGCGTGTCAGCGTCGCTAGCAGCTAGGTCAACGTCCATCACCTCACGCAAGTACTGGGGGATTTCTTCACCTTGGAAGCGCAAGTCTTCACTGCGGATTTCAACCAGTTCACCTCTAGCGCGTAACCTCGAGAGCGGCAAGTCTGGTTCACTGCGGCAGTTAAGGATAAAGTGAAACGTGGGCGGTGCGTTTTCAATAAATTTATTAACCGCTTTATGAATACTAGGATTAGTAATAACGTGATAGTCGTCGAGTACTAGCGCTAGTTCTTTGCATTCATCAATTAACCGGTTAACGATACGCGTTACTAAAATGTCAGCTGCAACGTCATCTTGATCGTACGCTTCTTGCTCAGCAAGCTCGAGCCACTGTTGCATGGTTTCGTTGAGGCTATCAACCGGACTGTCGTCAAGCAAGTTGCCAAACGCAGCTAGCAAGTAGGTCCAAAACCTTTTGGCAGCGTTGTCGGTTTCATCTAAGGTTACCCAGGCAATACAAACATCTACCTCTGTTGTGCGCACCCAATCTGCTAACAAACTTGTTTTGCCGTAGCCAGCAGGCGCACACACAAGTGTCAACTTGCGCACCCCACTCACGTCTAAAAGACGGTGTAAGCGGCTCCGTGGAATATGTTTATGGCGCAGTGGTGGCACCTGCAGTTTGCTCGCCAAAAGTGAGGACGGCATGGCTCAAAGTTTACCCCGAGGCTGAGGATGGCAAGTTACTCGGGAAGACGCCAACTGTGTACATCTGTACACAGCTACGTGAGCTAGCTGAGTCTAGTGCCTACTTAAAGAACGCAGTAAACGCAAGAGCCTCGAGCCATATATAGGCTTCACCAAATGTGAACTCCCTCACGAGACACGTATAAATAGCTGCAACCTACCGCGCCATTTACGTGTGAGGCTGTAGGAGACACACTCAACTTGGTTATGATGACGAATACAGTTCAATTTGCTCACTAATCGCCGAGTTTAGAGTGTTGGTATGCAGGGATGACAGCGGAGGTGTCAATCGTCTACACTAAAAGGAGATGCGAGCAACGTTGGCGTCTTATAGCAGTTTCAGGATTAGTTCCCCCACACTGAGTGGGTCGATTTCTACTCCCCTAGGTCGCACGCGCAACTGCCTGTGGCAGTTACTCGTGGAAACGCTATTAAAAGAGAAACCTCGTTCTGAACAGGGTTTCTAATTACAGACGGTAGATGTAGTTGTGTAACTAAGTACGAGAGTTAGACACATTATGTTATTGATCGTTCATATTCAAGTTTAAGTTTTACTATTTTATCGCTTTTGCCATAAAAGAAATAAGGTGTTTTTGATTGTTGACGGGGTTGGTTGCAAGGTTTTTTTGGCTATACGCTCGTTCGCGTTTATTAAGACAGACCTTTATATCTCACGCAAATGCTAGTTAACACGATCAACACAGAGATACGGGTGTTGGCAAGCTATACCAGACACATATGGTTAACCTTTGCTTCTTGTCACTTCGGGAGTTAATGTGACGCAAAATACCTTAAATACTAAGGCATGTTGGGTACAGTATTTCTATGGCGAACACCGAGCACACTTACCCGTCATCCGCATCTCACGAGTCGTTGTTTCCGTTGTCGTCACCACGTTTACCGCTACCACTAGCCGTACAAGATTCAGCCCTACAAGATTCAGCTCAATCTGTTGCCTCACCTGCCTCACCTGCTGCAACCACGTTTGCACCCAGTTTTGGGGGGGACAGTAACCCCATGTCTTGGACGCCACCTTTTCACGTATTTCAACCCGCGGACAGCAGTCAGTCTAGTTCGCCTGACCGTCAAGCCAAGCGCGTAGCTACTAAAACTTCGGACGTAGCTAGCACGACGCTTGCCCCCGCCGGTGTTCCATTTGAGGCTGCACCACCAGTTGAAGCGGTAACGCCAGCTAAAAAATCTGTCACATCGCGTAACACTACAACTCAAAAAGTGCGCCAGCAACAACCGCAACATGAGCCGCAACTAGCAAAAACAGCCTCACCTGCGTTTGGCCTACCGTTTACACCTAACCCAGCACCTACCATTACGCTGCCTGTGACTTTAGGGGCGCTCGAGCTTTCGTTTGCAGACGGTCAAAGCCAGCCGGCTAGTGCCTCAGAAGACTTACCTGACGGACAGCTTAACCACCACCAAGCAGCTAAGGCAATTGGTATTAGCCCGGCACTACTTGCTTGTTACGTGTCTATTTTTCGCTCCCTAGGGGGACGGCTCGAGTACAGTGCCGAAGACTTACGTACCAATAAACATGCGCTGCAACCACGCTACGACAAAACCCTTATAGAAGGTTTTCGAGACGTGCGCGCACAGGTTCGCGCTGGTGCAGACATTCGCAGTGCCATGGCGATAGTAACGGCTGGTCGCATCAAAGATGCTGAGACCACAAAAAGTAACTCAAAAAGCAAGAGCAAACGCAGCACAGCCAAGCTCGAGGCCCTGACCTCAGTCAACGCAAGTTTGTCCAAAGAGATTGCGGCACTTCAAGCTGAGTTAGAAGACCTTAAAGGTGGTCGCTCGAAACCGTTTAGTGCTTAAACGTGTAAATGGTAATATTGACTTTGCACATCAGGTTGATGCACTCTGATAGCAGCAAAATAATTATAGTGCTGTCTAAGACGTTAAAGTAACGAGATAAACTCAACTAGCTAGGAAAGTCATTCACCTCGAGCGTTTCTTGTGTTTTATCTTCACATCTGTTTAAGCACAACTAGTGTAATGTCATCGTAGATTTCAGCTCCAGAAATGTGCTTGTAAACGTCATCCATGATGTGCTGTTTAAGCGCGTCCATAGAGGTTTGCCAGTGTTGAGTGACAACCTGAACTAAGCGGCTAAGTCCGTACAAATCGCCTTGCGGACTGGCGGCTTCGGTGATGCCATCACTGTAAAGCACCACGC
>CAZMCW010000071.1:495-715 GCA_964564405.1 uncultured bacterium | reverse complement strand
TACAAACGCGTCAATATCTTCTTCTAAGCCTAGGGGGAAGCCTAGCTCGAGGGTGTCAACTTCCTCAACCACACCACCCGCCCGCACGAGTAACAAGGTCTCGTGTTGACCGCTCACCCGCAAACAGCCTTTTTGTTCGCCCTCTGGCTGCTTACAACTGTGCTGATAATCAAGTAATAGTAGTGTCAAATCTTTGTTGCTGCGCATACGGGCAATATTT
>CAZMCW010000071.1:0-428 GCA_964564405.1 uncultured bacterium | reverse complement strand
GTACCCCCATCTGCGTCATGAGCATGACCAAACCGCTGTCTAAACCGTGCCCTGTTACGTCACCAATAGCAATTTTGACGTGATCATCTTGTACCAGCACGTCGTAATAGTCGCCGCCAACCTCGTTAGCAGGTTCCATAAATACAGCGATGTCCAAGTTGGCAACCTCAGCTAGTTCTGCTTGATTGGGCAAGAGTTTGTGTTGTATCTGCCGAACGATCTCAACTTCGTCAGCTAAGCGCACGTTTTCGGACCGCAGTGAGGTTTCGCGGGCGTGAATTTGGGCAGCCATTTCATTGAGGCTCTTGGTAAGTTCTCCTAGCTCATCGCCCCGGAGGATAGGTAAGGTTGTCAAATTGCCTTGCGCTAACTGACTAGCCGCGTGGCGCAAGCGTTTGATGTGCTGAGTCAAGTTAGATGAAAACGCA
>CAZMCW010000070.1:14447-16049 GCA_964564405.1 uncultured bacterium | reverse complement strand
TCCTCAATATCATCTCTCAACAGGTCGTCCGTCGTTTTAGTGAGAAATACGAGTGAGGTCACTGTGGATAAACCTGAAAACACCTTAGATCGTGAAAACAGCGTAGATAGCCAAGCGCAAGCGACCCGCGTGGCAAGTAGCGCCACGATGACCATGAGCAATACCACCCTTTTGGACGAAGATGAGGTACGCGTTTTGCGGCAGCGGCAGCGGCGCGGCAAAGTGCTCGAGTTCGTCACCCTTATTCCAGTCGTGCTTGGTGTTGCTCTGATTACGTTTGTGTTTGTTTCTAACTTTAATAGCGCCTTTATTTGGCAAAAGGTAGCTCGAGACGTTGGCACCGGACGCGGCGAGAGCAGTGGCCAGTTATTTGCCGCTGAAAACGTTGACAACAATACGATTGCGTTTACCCTTGATTTAATCGCTCAAGGGCGCACATCCGAAGAAATCACTGAGATCTTAAGTGACCCCAACGAACTGCGTATCTACCGTCTCAGACACCGCGTGGACTATTTGCCGTGGGCAGATGGTCAAGAAGATCAAGTGGTGGTGTGGGGCTCACGCGACGACATTGAAGAACAGTACGACTTTTTTTACGGCCAGCGCAACCGTGACCGCTTGTGGCAAGAAGCCCAAGCAGAAGACATGTCGCTGTTTTTTAATCCACTGCTTGACCGTGATTTTCTAATGCGTGGCAATTCGAACAGTCCCCAAATGACCGGCTTTTACAACGCCATTATCGGTACCCTGTGGGTCACTGGCTTGGTGATGATTTTTTCGACCATCGTGGGCATCAGTAGCGCCATTTACCTTGAAGAATACGCTCCAAAAAACTGGTTTAGCGCCTTTTTAGAAGTGAACTTGCGTAACCTCGCGGGTGTGCCCAGCATTGTCTATGGTCTCTTGGGATTATATGCGTTTGTACGCTGGCTCAACTTAGGGCGCAGCGTGTTAGCCGCTGCCATGACGCTTACGTTGCTTATTTTGCCCGTGGTGATTATTGCCGCTAGAGAGGCCTTGCGCGCCGTACCTGATTCACTGCGCCAAGCCAGCTACGGCCTCGGTGCAACCAAGTGGCAAACTGTCAGCCGGGTGATCTTGCCCAATGCCATTCCGGGTATTGCCACAGGAGCAATTTTATCGATTGCCAGAGCCATCGGCGACACGGCGTCCATCTTGGTCGTGGGCGGTGCCGGTTTGGTTACTAGCGTGCCGGGAGGTTGGGACGCCCTTACTGATACCTTTACCAACATGCCACTACAGATTTATACCTATTACAGCCTGCCCAACCGCGAGGTGTTTTTGCCCGTTGCCGCCGCAGGTATCTTGGTGCTTTTGGGTATCTTGATCGTTATTTATGCGTTGGCGTTTTTTGTGCGCTGGCGTTTTGCCGTTAGCCGCTAATTGACTTTGTAACTGCATCAGGAGACAACACACTATGAGGACAACCCTATGAGTATGCCTACTCGAGAAGAACTCAAAAACCACCAAACCGTGCGCACCGACCCCGTAAGTGATGATGAAGCCGCCGTAAGCGTCAAAAACCTTGACCTTCACTACGGCGACTTTCAAGCCTTGTACAGCAACTCCATCAATTTTCCC
>CAZMCW010000070.1:11392-14437 GCA_964564405.1 uncultured bacterium | reverse complement strand
GTCACCGCCCTCATCGGTTCATCAGGTTGTGGCAAGTCCACCTTGTTGCGCTGCATCAACCGCATGAACGACCTCATTCCCAGCGTCAAAATCGAAGGTGAAACCACCTATAACGGTATCAATATCTATGACAAAGATGTTGACCCCGTAGAAGTGCGCCGCCGCATTGGCATGGTCTTTCAAAAACCCAATCCTTTCCCCAAAACAGTCTGGGAAAACGTTGCTTTTGGTCCTAAAATCAACGGCTACCAAGGCGACTTAGATGCTCTCGTCGAAAAGTCCCTGCGTGGTGCCGCACTGTGGGGAGAAGTCAAAGACAAACTCAAACAATCCGGTTTGGGGTTATCTGGTGGGCAACAACAGCGTTTGTGTATTGCCAGAGCTATGGCCACTGACCCCGATGTGATTCTCATGGACGAACCCACCTCGGCACTTGACCCCATTGCCACCGAAAAAATCGAGCAACTCATCAACAACCTGAAGGAAAACTACACCGTTATCATCGTCACCCACAACATGCAACAAGCAGGCCGCATCAGCGACCGCACCGTGTTTATGCATCTTGGCACCATTGTTGAAGAAGGCCCTACCAATCAGATTTTTACCAATCCTCAATTTGATGTCACCGAACGTTATATTTCCGGGCGTTTTGGTTAGATCAAGCTATTACTTACAGCAATTCCAGGATTGATTCCCCCACACTGAGCGGATTTGTTTCGACTCGCATAGCTCGCATTTGAAGTTGCGGGGGCAACTTGAAATAGAAATGCTTTTACAATTTAGAGTTAGCTCGAGGGAGGCGCGTTTGCGTCTCCTTTCATCATTGAGGATAGCCAACCATAGGCCGCGACACAGGCTGGCTTCGTCAAGCTTGTTAACGTGAGGTGAGACTATAAGATCATGTGTCTAACAAGAAAAGAGGACATCATCATGTCAGATCAACCAACCCCGATTACTACCCCGATCACCATCGCCAAAGGTGACGGTATCGGCCCAGAGATTATGGACGCCACCTTGCGCGTGCTAGACGCTGCTGGTGCCAAGCTGGACATTCACGAAATTGATGTCGGCTTTAAGGTTTACGAGCGCGGGTTAAGTGCTGGCATTGACCCAAGTTCGTGGGATGTGCTACGGCGTACTAAGGTCTTCCTCAAATCACCTATCACGACGCCTTCCGGTAGTGGCTTTAAAAGCCTCAACGTCACCATCCGCAAAAGCCTTGGCCTTTATGCCAATGTACGGCCTACGGTTGCCTACTACCCTTATGTGCGCACGCTTCACCCCGACATGAACCTAGTGATTATCCGCGAAAATGAAGAGGACTTGTACGCGGGCATCGAGCACCGCCAAACGCAGGAGGTCACCCAGTGCCTTAAGCTCATCACCCGCCCCGGTAGTGAAAAGATTGTCCGCTACGCGTTTGAGTATGCGAGGGCCAACGGCCGCAAGCGCGTGACCTGCATGATTAAAGACAACATCATGAAAATTACCGACGGGCTGTTTTACGAGACCTTTGCGCGCATTGCCGAAGACTACCCGGACATTGAAAGTGACCGCCTCATCATTGACATTGGCACGGCTAGACTAGCTGACACACCCGCTGCGTTTGATGTGGTGGTGATGCCCAACCTGTACGGCGATATTGCGTCCGATGTTGTCACCCAACTGAGCGGTTCCGTGGGTTTAGGCGGCTCCGCCAACATTGGCGAGCACGTGGCGATGTTTGAGGCCATTCACGGCTCTGCCCCAGACATTGCCGGGCAAGGTATTGCTAACCCGTCAGGGCTTTTACTGGCGTCGGTGATGATGCTGGTGCACATCGGTCAAGCTGAGGTTGCTGAGCGTGTGCACAATGCGTGGCTGAAGACGCTCGAGGACGGCATTCACACAGGCGACATCTACAAAGATGACACTAGCAGCGAACGAGTAGGCACAGATGGCTTTGTAGATGCCGTGATTGCTCGTTTCGGTGAGGTTCCCAGCAAACTCAACCGCGTGTCGTACAGCGGCGCACAGCAGATGACTGTACCCACTGCAAAACTCAATATTCAGCAAGAGAAAACGCTGGTTGGCGTGGATGTCTTTTTAGATTGGGTGGAAGACAACCGCAACCCAGATATGATTGGCAAAAAACTACAAGACTTAGCAGGTGACATGCGTTTGCAGATGATTACCAACCGTGGAGTCAAGGTGTTTCCGGATGGGCTCGAGGAAACCTTTTGTACCGACCATTGGCGTTGCCGTTTTGTCTCTGCAGCAGGCGAAGGCACTACCGTAAGCCACCAGCAAGTCATTGGCTTACTTAGCCGCATTGCTGAGGCCAACCTCGACTTCATTAAAACCGAGCACCTTTACTTTTTTGATGGTAAACCCGGCTTCTCGTTAGGGCAAGGACAGTAAAGCTGTTTAGTTTTACGAGGTGCGAATACAGATTATCCCAGGGCAACTTGTGAGTAAGGAAAGAGAGAAGGGGAGCAAGGGGGAAAGGGAGAACATATCAGATACGACGTGTGCGTGACTATTTTTGTGAGTTTAGCGATTCAAAGTGACAAGGTGCGGTAATCCCTTGACGCCCAGCGCGTTTGCCTCGTAAATTAGCTTTACAAACAAGTTTTATCGGGGCGTAGCGCAGCCTGGTAGCGCACATCGTTCGGGACGATGGGGTCGGAAGTTCAAATCTTCTCGCCCCGACCAGTTGAAAGAGACTTCTTAGGAGGTCTCTTTTGCTATACGTAGGGTCAGAGAATAAATCTACTTCAAATTAACGACTAAATATAATCAAAATAACGATTGAACCATGTGTGTTTGCGTTCAAGACTGTATCTATCCAACGCTTCTTTATTACGCCCCTCATAAGGAAGCTCCAGAATTTCTTTAGGGATATAAATAAATCCTTGCTTTTCTAGATATTTAATTACTTTGATATTCGGAAGAACATGGTTATTTCCTAAGATAGTAAAGAGTTGTCCAAAATCAGAAAAGCGTACAGTGGCATGCCAAGTGTATGAAACTTTTCCTGAATGATCTTTGACATCCCACTTAGCT
>CAZMCW010000070.1:10531-11382 GCA_964564405.1 uncultured bacterium | reverse complement strand
AAGCATCCTGAGTGTGTGAAATACGTAATTCTATGTTATTACTTTCTAAAACACTTTTAAGATTATTTACTATCTCTATAGAAAATGGAGTCATGTAAGTATCAGGGTCATCAGCATACGTATCAAGAGGAAAAAAGTCCTTGTCTCTAAGCACATCTAGATACATTTCTACGACTTTCTCAAACATCCATGCTCCCTTCGAACTAATCTTCGCAACTAATCTCGAGAAAAAAGCTGTTCCAATACCTCACTCACAACCTCCCCCGAAAACCCACGCCGTGCCAAAAACGCATACGCTTTGCGCCGCCGCGCGTGAATGTCTCCCTTAAAGCGCCATTGACTTTTGGCAAGAACCTCTTTGGCGGTGGCAATCTGCTCCTCATCACTCACGGGGTCAAGGCTCTGGCTAATCACTTGCTCGTCGATGCCTTTGTGCGCTAACACTTGGCGCAGCGCAAGCTTACCTTTGCGCGTTTTTTGCGTTTCAACAATTCGCCCGGCGTAGGCGGCATCATCTAATAGAGCGAGGTCCACCAAGCGGGTGAGCACAGCCTCAGCAACCTCCACATTGGTTTTGGTGAGCAGCTTGCGTTGCACTTCTTTGCGGCTGTAGGCACGCCGACCCAACAGCCACATGGCATAGTTAAGCGCCCGTTTGTAGCTGTAATCGGGCGCATCTGGTTTACGGGGTTTGCTATAGGTCATCAATTTTTGGTTAAGGTACTCTAGGTAAAGCTTGAATTGTGCTATCGAGTATGTTGGCAGGTGACGGTGCCATACGACCCATTGACCGACGTACGATGCCAAGACCTTGTTCACGGCCGTCAAGAGCGCGCTGACGTTCGTCTAAA
>CAZMCW010000070.1:6456-10521 GCA_964564405.1 uncultured bacterium | reverse complement strand
CTCCAGGGCTATAAAATGCTACTTCAACATCTTTAATTTTTGCTTGTTTTTCTTGTGAAGGAATGTAAGAAGCAATTTTCTTTTTACGTTCGTCTAAAACTTGTTGGATACCCGTAGTATCATCTTCTAGGGTAGGTAGCGCAACATCCGCTGAACCACCTGCAGCACCACTCTGACCAGCTTCGGTTGGTGTTGTTGCTGTATCTGCACTTGCTGCGCCTTCACCTGCTGCACCAGCACGTAGGGTCTGGAGGTAATCGCTACGCCGTTCTAAAGCTGTTAGTTCGGCAGCGCGGTTTGTCAGTTGATCACCACGCTCAACCGGGTCTAGGTTAGGACGAGCCGTCATGTCATCCACAATTTCTGCATTGATGATCTCGCGCAGGTCAAGGGCGCTCATGGTGTCGATAGTGAGGGGGACATCGCGGGCAGCAAGTAGCTCGAGAATCGCCCCCCGATTAGGATTATCCCGCGTGGCCCGAAGCACACTCTCGCCCGTATTTGGGTTGTTGATGCCGGGGTCAGCACCGCTGTCTAGCAAAAATGCAATCATCGCCGGACTATTAAAACGCGCTGCCACAAGTAAGGGCGTGTCACCGTCTTTATTGATAATCTCGAGACTTGTTTCATCTTCAATAAACGGGCGTAGCGCTAGCGGGCTACCACTTCTTGCAATGCGGAAAATCTCTGCAATGTTGTCGCGGTCAAACACGGGTGTATCTAGCTCTGGGGGCGTGACTTGTTCAACAAACCACACGCCCAAGCGGTTGCTTTCAGCATTTTGCGCAGCACCCGTAAACAGCCCACGGTAAGTCATATTTGGCGGAAAGTTAGTGAACGCACTAGCACCGCGCTCGAGTGTTAGCAGGTTAATTTGACGAAAGCGTTTGTCACCTGCTTGCCAGCGGCCGTTGGGGTCTTGCACATACACGTAGACAAATGGATAGGTGTAGCCGAGGATTTGCTCGAGCGTCTCTTGACCTGTGTCAAACTCGAGCCAAATCTCCCTACCAAGGAGTTCAGACTGTAAAAAGCTAGCCGTCTCCGGGCGCGTTTCAAGTCCGTAGAGCACCAACTCCCGGCCAATGTTGAGGCCGCGAACTTGCACGTTACCCAGCGAGCTCACATTCATCACTTGCGCTGGGCCGAGTAGCTCAAAGCGTATCCGTTGTGTACCCGTTGTTCCCTGAGCAAGCGAGATACTCACAACGCTGAGGCAGATAAGAATACAAACAACTCGTAACCAACAACCGCGCAAGGTGGCATTTTTCATAAATCTATAATAGACGGTTTTAAGTTGTGATACTACCTGTTTGCACACTCAAATCTCAAAAATCATTAGTATAAACTCACTCAGTTTTCTGAAGTAGCTTTTCATGATCTGATTTAACAAAAACTATCCCATTTTCAAATAATTCTTTCAACTCCCGTTTATCAACACTTCTGAGGTTATACAAGCCTTCCAAAATCCTTTTCATTATATAAATCACTCTTCTCACAACATCATATGTCTCAAAAGATATAATTTTTTCGGAAGAAAGGTATTGAAAAATTGTTTCGTAGGAAACTTCTTTGTCCTTGTGTAAAGCGCGAGGTTCGACACCAATAATATTGATATGAGAATAATAGAGGTTACGAATATCTGTAACAAGCTCGCTAAAGAGCGATAATAGTCTTGCACGAAAACTCATAAGCTCTTCTTCCTCAAGATCATACATTTCTATTAAAGAGTCGTCAGAAACGTACTCGTTCTTCATATCAAGGTAGGCTTTGTTTTTTCGTTCGACTTTTTCAAGCTTCGACACAATGTCCTTGTCCTGCTCAAAAATTTCGAGGAGATGCGAAAGCTTAGCAATGTGAAAGGGTTTTCCTCCCGAAGCTTGCTGAAATTCGTGAACTAGTTCAAAGCGAGGATAAATTCCTTCTTTGTCACTCCTGTGAAGCCAATCCGCCTTACTGTCGCTAGTCACAAATAGTAAACTCTTTTTACGTTCACGCGCAATTTTTAGAATAGTAAGCCATATTAATAAATCACCTTCAGCATTAGCTGTCTTATTACCATCTTTGTAGCCTGGGGGTAACTTAAACTTTTTGCGCCTTGCAAGCTCTCTAGTGACTTCTTTTTTCTTATCTTCATTCAACTTGTAGTCAACGACAACATCGTCAGTAAAAATCTCAGAGTACATTGTGCTGACAGGATCATTCCAGTACCATGAGTCCATTTGCTTTTTAAGCTCAGACGCCTTCTTTTTGTACTCTTCATTTATATTGCCAATTTTTATATTATAGTCTTCAACAAGCTTAATTGCTTCACTTTGAATTTGTCTAAGTTGCTCGTATTCTTCATGATCTGATAAAAAAGGATACTTCTCATTTTGCGGCGGTGTTATTCTTGGAGCAGCATTTTTTTGTGGGAATTTTGAATAAACTGCTTTGACTTTATCAGTTCTCAACTCTGCAAATTCACGTGCGACTTGTCCCGGAACAACAAGTCTCTTTTGCTTTGCAAGTGTTCTATAAACTGTCTCTATAGCCTGTAAGCTTTTGTGCTCAACTTCATACGGGTTTAGTAAAACATTTGTGTCTAAAACAACGATACAATCATCTTTAATGTCTTCTAGTGGTTCAAATTCGCCATTGAAAACTAGAAACGCATTAGGATATGCGTCATATCTTTGAAATTCAAGTTGTAGCTCTTGATTCTCGTTATCTTTTGTATCTGTTGTTTTGTCTTTAGGCACAGTTTGAATATTAACACAGTAAAACCCTAAAAGTTGCAAGTTAAGTAGTATAAGATTTGTGATCGTCTAAGTCTTTACGATCTGCTAACGCAAAATCTTAGCCGGCTCGAAGCTACTCGCCCGCCGCGCAGGTACAATGCCAGCCAACACACTCGTCGTAATCGACAGCGCACAAACCCAAATAAAGTCAAACGCTTGCAGTTCAACGGGGAGCTGCGTGATGAAATAAAGGTCGCCCGGTAGCGGGTAAGGTTGAAACTTGAAGTAGAGGCTTAAGCCCAAACCCAAAAGTGCCCCCAGAATCGTACCGCCGCCACCAAGAATGAGCCCCTCGAGCGTAAACACCGCCAAAATCTTCCGGCGAGATGCTCCCAGCGCTCGCAAAATAGCAATTTCTTCGGTTTTTTCAGAGACCGTCAAAATAAGAATGTTGGCAATCCCCATTGCCGCCACAATCACAATCAAAAACACGACGACGCCGATAAGCGCTTTTTGCAGTTGCAACTGCTCAATCAGCGTGCCAAACAGGTTTTGCCAGCTATTAGAAAGCAATAAACTTTCCCGCCCTAGTTCGCGCCCAATGCGCTCAGCTTCTTGTGGATCACGTACGCGTGCGTGATAGCCGGTAATTTGTCCTTCTACATTGATGTAATCTTGCAAGGTTGCTAGCGACACATAGGCAATCACACTGTCGATAAGTTCATTTCCTACCCGAAACGTGCCCACAACCTCAAACTCGCGCCGCCGCCCGTCAATGTCGGCAACGAGCACTTCATCTCCCGGAAATACGCCAAGGCTACGCGCGAGGGTCTCCCCTAGCACAATCGTGTCACCTTCAGCGAGCGCGTCACGGTGTTCTTGTAAGGCGTTGAGATCAAGGACAGCTTGTTGCTGAGCCGGGTCAACCCCTAAAAGCTGTGCAAACCCGCGCCGCCCGGCGATGCCAAGTTGACTGTTGGCGCGCCGTGCTACTAGGGCTTGGGCAGTTAGGTAGGGGCTTACCGCCTCAACCTCGGGGTGTTGCTCGAGCAGTTCCTGCGTACCCACATCGCGCATCACCGGATTCAGGTCGTAACTCGTTAAGGTCACGTGCGGGGTGGCTTGCAAAGTACTGCTAATAAGTTCGTCGATAAAGCCGTTCGTTAACGATAGTGCCGTCACCAACACCATCACACCCACAGCCACTCCAAGTAAAGTCAAACTGCTCTGCAACGCGCGCCGTTTGACATGGCGCAAGGCCAGGAAAAAGATAAACACAAATTTAGTTTAGCTGATTAGAAGTTGATTTTGTGATGACCACATAAATCCTGCAACAAGTTTCAAC
>CAZMCW010000070.1:0-6446 GCA_964564405.1 uncultured bacterium | reverse complement strand
TGCTGTATCCCTAAACAAAATCTTAATATCTCAGCAGCACAACCGTGAGGCACATAATCTTTTGGGATGTTACACATGGTTATACTAAGTGAATCATTTGAGAGGAGCAGGTAGCCTCACACAGAGCGTTACCTCAGGCAAATCATGCTCACACCTCAATTACTAGGACAGTTTGTCGGCATGTTTTTAGTGATGCTCGCAGTTGTTGCGTGGTTGGTCAACGAAGGTTATGTTGAAGTGCACTTGTCACCCAAAGCGTTGCGCTGGTTTAGCGTATCTGCAGTTGGGGTGGGGCTTTTATGGCTTGTGCCTAGCGACATGTGGTCGTGGAATTTTATTGAATTGATGCTCTACTTAGCCGACCCTACCCCAGACGCGTTTCGTATTTTACTCGTTTCGTTTATTGGATTAGTGCTCTACACAGGTATTTTTATGCTGGCTTGGGGAATGGCGGCGTTACTCAGACGGGATAATTAACGCAAGTCCTAAAGGTAAACTACAAGCGCTGGGGTTGATATAGCGTTTCCACAAGTAACTGCCACAGGCAGTTGTGCGTGCGACCCAGGGGAGTAGAAATCGACCCGCTTAGTATGAGAAACTAATCCTGAAACTATTAATAAACACAGATTCATATAGATAGAGATTTGATAAACGGCTCGAGCACCACTCCACACAATTACCTAACCTCTCTAAGCCTCTTCCTACTTCCCCCAACTTGTTATGATGCTAACACTGAATCATCCGTGCGTCATTGAAATGACAAGTTCATCTTAAAGATCATCAGTGGATTTTTAATCACAAAACAAATTACCCTCATTCAAACTTATTCAAAGGAGTGCCCGCCATGCTAACAAGCTTGTACCGAAAAGGATTACTTGGCGTTGCTGACGCTGCCCCCGTAGCACGGTTCATACAGGAGCAAGGGCTCAAACTAGGTGCTAACAGGTTTGTAGCCGGTGAGGCACTTACAGACGGCCTAGCAGCAGTTGCAAAACTCGAGCAACAAGGTTTGCACGGCATCCTCGATCCACTTGGCGAATTTGTCGATAACCTGGAGGGCGTCGAGCAGATTATGCAGGGCATTTTGCAGATGCTTGACACGCTCGGCGCACAAGACCTACGCGAAAAATACGTGAGCGTGAAACCCACCCAATTTGGGCTGGCCATTAGCCGCGACTTGGGACACGCCAACGCCAAACGCATCGCTAAAAAAGCCCAAGACCTAAATATCCGCATTTGTCTGGACATGGAAAACTCACCCTATGTAGATGACACGTTGTACATCTTCAAAAGCCTTTACGAAGACGGTTTTCACAATATCTCTACGGTACTGCAAGGTTACTTGTACCGCACCATGGCCGACTTACAAGACTTACTCACACTTTCGCCCAAACCCTTTTTGCGACTCGTGAAAGGTGCTTATAAGGAATCTGAGGACGTTGCGTTTCAAGATAAAAACGATGTTGACAAGAATTACCGCGAGATGATTTTTACGGCGCTCGAGGCAGGTGCGCCCATCGGCCTTGCTAGTCACGACGAGCGCATGATTGGCGAAGTTGAAGCCTTTTTACGCGGTGTTCAAAGTCATGGTGTAAAAAGTCAAGGACAAGATGCACCTTACGTAGAGTTTCAGCTTTTGTACGGCGTCAAATTAGCCCTCCAGCAACGCTTACTCGCTGCCGGTCACAAGGTGTTTATCTATGTCCCTTACGGACCAGATTGGTACGGCTACTTTAGCCGCCGCCTTGCGGAGCGCCCGGCCAATTTGTTGTTTATTGTGCGCGGGTTGTTTTCGTAAGTAGTTGAGTCATGGCTGATGATGACGTAAATTCAAGGTTAGATAATGCTGCTACAGCAACATCACGCAATGCTGAGACAAACACCGGCTATGGTGCCATCTTTTACTGCACTATTGATAGGCTCGAGCCCACCTCACATGAACTGCTAGCTTTACTTGAACTTCCTTCAGGTGAGGTTGTGCCTGTGCCAGCCGCCTTGTTACCTGAAGGGCTCGAGGCTGGTGACGTTCTCGCCGTCCAGCACACCTCGCAAGCTGTCGTCATCCGCCAAGATACAATAGAAGCCAGCAAACGACATGAACGGCTCTCCAAGTTACGCGCCCAGATTGCCGCTCGCAGTGAGGATGATGGCGGCGACCTCGAGATATAAATCTGCCTTCCCACAGATGCAACGTCGTTCCCTCCTTCTCCCCATCCCCCTTTCTCCCCTTCGCTTCATCACACAACAACATCACGCCTCAACTCATACTTACAACACCCCCTATTAATTCAGGAGACCCCTTATGAAACGTCTGCGCAAACGCGCGACAACTTGGCTAAGTGCGTTGGTTGTCCTCGCGGGCGGCGCGTGGGGCTATTTTTCAGCGGACGGCCCCGGTGCTCAGATTGTCTTTTTGGATATCGGTCAAGGGGATGCCACGTTTATTCGTTCACCAGAAGGGCGCACAGCACTTATTGACGGTGGACGGGGTCAGCGGCGGCTCCTTGATTTACTTGAAGAACTTGGGCTCGAGGCAGGCATGGATACCATCGACCTCATGATTGCTAGCCACGCAGATTTTGACCACATTGGTGGGCTTGTTGGCGCTGCTGAGGAATTTCCGCCGCGTAATTTTATGGATAACACGGTGGTTCACGACACCCTTGCTTACGAAAATCTGCTTGTCGCGATTGATGAAGCTGGCTCGAGGCTGCTTGAACCTACCCGCCGCACCATTGACCTAGGCTCGTTGCGTTTAGAGATTTTGCCGCCTCCCCTGACCACCCGCGACCAAAACACCAACAGCATTGGCGTAGTTGTGCACCACGGCAGTTTTACCGTGCTCATCGCTGGCGACGCCACCCACAGCACCCAGACCTACTGGCGCGCAACCTACCCCAACGCCCTTACTAGTATTGAGGTTTACCGCTCAGCTCATCACGGCTCAGATACAGGAGATTCCCTAGAATTTTTGCAGTTTATTGACCCTGAAGTCGTTGTCGTCAGCGTGGGTGAGGGCAACCCTTACGGTCATCCTGAACCCGAAGCAATGGCAAGTTACAACGCCATCACCGACCAAGTATTTCGCACAGACGAGGTCAGTCACGTTGCAGTTGGCAGCGCGGGTAATGGTCAGTTTGGGTATGACTTGGCAACAGGACAACTTGAAATCACTCCCACTGTTGATGTGGTTGCTGTTGTCGAAAATGTACTTTCAGCTTTCCGTTAGCGTAATATTTGAGCTTGTCAACACTCACGATTCTGCTAATATCCGACTTAACATATATACATCACAACATCAGCACTTTTTAGAAAGCATCTCCTCAATAGAGATGATGCCTTTTGGATACCCTATCTCGAATTGTAGAGCAATTTTAACAGTTTTAATAAGCTAGTCTTACTGAAGTTCGTGCGTCAGCATATCACCACATGACATATGCACCTGATAGCTTAGCTTTGACAGACGTATAATCTTGATACATTAACTGCTTGGCTCGAGCCATCACAACAAGTCGTCATCTCTGTAGTCTGTGTCTTGATACGTTGACAATGCACAACATTAACCTGCCATTTCTTTTTGACCCATCTTATTTTTATACGTCAAACCATCCGCCGGATGCTGACCGCGTCCTCTAGACACCTCGAAAGGACACTAAAATTTTGTCAAAAAAGGCTGTGTCAAAAAAATACAAATATGCCGAAGAATTGATCAAACTTCAAGAAGAACTGGTCAAATTGCAACAGTGGATTGTCCAAGAAGGCCTCAAAGTGGTGATTGTCTTTGAAGGGCGTGACGCGGCTGGCAAAGGTGGGGCCATCAAACGCATTTCCCAACCGCTTAACCCGCGGGTGTGCCGCATTGTGGCGTTGGGTAAACCCACCGAGCGCGAAAAAACCCAGTGGTACTTTCAGCGCTACGTGCCGCATTTGCCAGCCGCCGGCGAGATGGTGCTCTTTGACCGCAGTTGGTACAACCGCGCAGGTGTGGAGCGGGTGATGGGCTTTTGCAGCGAACACAAGTACCGCGAGTTTTTGCGTACCTGCCCGGAGTTTGAACGTATGCTTGTGCGCAGCGGCATCATTTTGATTAAATATTGGTTTTCGGTGAGCGAAGAAGAACAAGCTAAACGCTTTCAAGCGCGGATTGACACGCCTAGTAAACGCTGGAAAATTAGCGAGATGGATTTAAAGTCGCGCTCGCGCTGGCTCGAGTACTCCAAAGCCAAAGACACGATGTTTGCGCACACCGACATTAAACAAGCACCTTGGTGGGTCGTCGATGGCAATGACAAAAAACGTGCCCGCCTTAACTGCATCTCGCACTTGCTCAGCAGCATTCCTTATGAAGACATTGAATACGAAAGCATCAAATTGCCTAAACTGCAACCCCTCAAAGGCTACATTCGCCCGCCGGTTGAAGATCAGACTTTTGTCCCTGAGCGGTATTGAGTTGAGTTTAGAGTTCGCGCAATGACCCTGCCTCAATCCTTAACCTAGAAAATGTCCCCAAAGGATTGAGGCACTAACTTGTCAATCACGTTGGCAAAGGCATCTTTGATCACCTATCTTGCCTTCGATTGGCAGATTTGCCATGCTTAGACATGATTCTTCGAGTTAAGACTTTTCCCCAAGGTTATGTTTCTCGCGGTGCCAAGGTAACCTTGGGGAAAATCGTTATAGCGTGGGTGACGGCACTGAGTCAAAGCAGTAGCGGCGTTTGGAAAAGTGTTGACGCTGACGTGTTGCAGAGAAGCTAAACGCGTTCAGAGCAAAAGTGAGACGAAACACCTATGAACTCTAAACTCAAGGTATTGAGTTGTAAGTGTGCAAGGCGTTGTGACGAATGTTGAACGGTGTATTTAAGGAAAGGGAGATGGGGAGCAAGGGGGACAGGGGGATTTCATCGGATGCGGCAACTATGTCGTGACATTGTGAGGTTGCCGTAAAAATGCTGGTGACATCAACTTCATAAGACGTCAAGATGACAATACATTGATGCTTTCAGCGGTTGACGAGGTTTACCTAATCTAAAGATGCTCCCTCAGCACGATCAAAAACGACTGTCTTACTGGCATCAACTCAACTTTAGAGGACGACAATCTCTACAAGATGTTTGTGATGACATCACGTAAACAAATCTGACGACAAATAGCGGTCTCCCCTGTCACAGATGATGCAGACGATAAGGCCAGTCTCGAGGGTTTGGGCAAGTTTGTGGGCTGCTGTGGCTGAACCGCCACTACTCATACCTGCAAAGACGCCCTCATCTGTGGCTAAACGGCGGGCCATCGCAGTTGCCTCCGCTTGACTTACGTCAATGATGGTGTCTACTCGGTTAGGTTCGTAAATAGCGGGTAAGTAGTCGGGTGACCAACGACGAATACCGGGGATGCTCGAGCCCTCCGTGGGTTGCACACCCACAATCTGCACGCTTTCTGACTGTTCTTTTAAATAACGTGAGGTGCCCATAATCGTGCCCGTTGTCCCCATCGACGATACAAAATGGGTCAGTTGCTTGTTCGTGTCTCGCCAAATTTCTGGGCCAGTTGTGCGGTAGTGAGCCAGGTAGTTATCAGGATTCGCAAACTGGTTGAGCATTATGTAACCGCCGCTTGCCACTTTCTCCCGTGCGTAGTCAATCGAGCCTTCAATCGTGCGCTCAGCTGGCGTGAGGGTGACGGTAGCACCGTAGGCACGCATAGTTTGCACGCGTTCTGCTGTGGAGTTTTCGGGCATGACCAGCTCGATCGAAAGCCCTTTACTGCGCGCAATCATGGCTAGGGCGATGCCGGTGTTGCCACTGGTAGCCTCAATGAGCTTGGTGCCGGGAGGTAATTCACCCCGGGCTTGTGCGCCCTCAATCATGCTCAGCGCGGCCCGGTCTTTGACGCTACCGCCAGGGTTGTGGCCCTCGAGCTTGCCGTAAATATGAACCTGCTCCGTGCTTAGGGTGTTCAGCCTCACGAGCGGTGTATTGCCAACTAATGAGCTTAAAGATGTGTGTAAACTCGTTGTTGTGGATGATGGTGACGTGCTCGAGCCCACTTAGCTCACCGCCTCACGCATGTGACTGCCAGCTTCGTAGTAAACCCGCGACCCAGCCGGCACGCTGTGGGTCAGCCACACACTGCCGCCAATCATGCTCCCGGCACCAATCACCGTGTTACCTCCCAAGATGGTAGCACCTGCATAAATCACCACATCATCTTCAAGTGTTGGGTGGCGTTTACTACCTGCAAGGTCTTTAGAGACGCTGAGTGCGCCTAAGGTCACACCTTGGTAAAGCTTGACGCGGCTACCCACGACAGTAGTTTCACCAATAACAATGCCCGTGCCGTGATCAATACAAAAGTGACTACCAATACGTGCGCCGGGGTGAATATCGATGCCAGTTTTACTATGCGCGTGTTCGGTAATCAGCCGAGGTAAAAGTGGCACTTGCTGCC
>CAZMCW010000069.1:13600-16115 GCA_964564405.1 uncultured bacterium | reverse complement strand
ATTTCGACCACAGTAGTAGAATAGATTAAGTGAAGCCTAAGGTCTATTTAGAAACAACTTTCATAAGTTACTTAACTTCTCGTCCTAGTCGAGATTTGAGGATTGCTGCTCATCAGCAAGCTACCCAAGACTGGTGGTACAACCGTCGTCACTCATTTGATTTATATGCTTCACAGCTTGTTGTCCAAGAATCAGAGCGTGGTAATAAAGAAGCAGCTGATGCTCGACTAGAAAAGATTAGTGAAACCACACTACTTGGCGCTACACATGATGCTCTAATTTTAGCTAAAATGATGATTGAGCAAAAGCTTATTCCTGCAACTGTGCCAGAAGACGCAGCGCATATCGCTATAGCTACTACCAACGGTATGGATTACTTACTTACTTGGAATCTCAAACACATTGCCAATGCACTTTTGCGCAGCAAAGTAGAAGCCTTATGCCGCGCTCAAGGTTACAATCCATCTGTAATTTGTACCCCCGAAGAGCTAATGGAGGAATTATGAATGACCCCATCGTTGAAGAAATCCGTAAAATCAGAGATGCACACGCTAAAAAGTTCAACTATGATTTAGAGGCTATTTTTGCAGATATTCAAAAGCAACAAGAAAGAAGTGGTCGAGAATTTGTTTCTCTGCCTGCTAAACGCATACATCCATTAAACAATGCGCTCGAGATAAAAATAACCTCGAGCCACCTACCAAATCAGACAGCTCGAGTAGCTTTGCGTTTAGCCCACCCAAAAAGCATTTTGCTCAGACATAATGTGCTTATCTTCCACACCCAACGCTTTGGCAGCTCGGTAAGGCCAGTACGGATCACGCAAATACTCGCGTGCTAGCAGCGCCACATCTGCTTGACCCGACGCGATAATCTCATCTGCTTGCTTGGCTTCCGTAATCGCCCCAACCGCCATGGTCATAATGTCAGCCTCACGCCTAATCTGCGCGGCTAAACCAACCTGGTCTTCCACACTCCCAGATAGCGACGTGCGCGACACAGGTGATGCCCCGCCTGAACTGCAATCAATAATATCAACGCCCACGTCTTTGAGCCACCGGGCCATCTGCACGTTGTCGTGAATGGTCAAGCCTCCTTTTGACCAATCGGAGGCTGACAAACGCACCGCTAAGGGTAATTGTTCAGGCCAAACCTCACGTACGGCTTTGGTCGTCTCCAACAGCATACGCGCCCTGTTTTCTAGCGTTCCGCCGTAGGTGTCTTCTCGGTCATTCACGAGCGGCGAAAAGAAACTATGTAACAAGTAACCATGTGCCGCGTGAAGCTCGAGCAGTTCGTACCCCGCTTCTAAAGACCGCTGAGCAGCATCTACAAACGCGTGCTGCACCCGCTCGATATCCGCCTTATCCATCTGCTTAGGTACTTTGGGCAAACGTCCTTCGGGGTCAAAGGCTTGACCCGTGGGTGCAATCGTGTCGTAGCCACCTTCGTCATTGGTAAGCTGCTTGCCGCCCTGCCACGGCCTCGCCGCACTCGCTTTACGCCCTGCGTGCGCCAGCTGAACCCCCGGCACCGCACCATGCGCTTTTTGAAACGCCGTTATACGCTTGAGGGGCTCAATTTGGGCGTCATTCCAAAGTCCTGCATCATGGGGTGTAATACGACCTTCAGGAGATACCGCCGTTGCCTCGCAAATAATTAACCCCGCGCCACCCACAGCCCTAGAGCCAAGATGAACCAGGTGCCAATCGTTAGCCAGGCCGTCTTGTGAACTGTACTGGCACATGGGCGCAACCCCAATGCGATTACGAAACGTAACGTCTTTGATTTTGAGTCCGGAGAATAGATGGGGCATGAAGCATACTTTAACGCAAACGTGAGAACTTTGATAAAAATTCCCCAAGCAACAATAATAAAAATAGCCTCGAGCTAGTCACCAAATTAGATGGCTCGAGGCTGTTATCATCAGTCAACTAACAGACTTACACAATGACAATATGAGTGACAAGAAAGGCCTTCCATGACAAATTCATCACCCGAAAGAGCGCGTGCAACCAACCCAGATGAGTTAAGCGCCATCATGAGTAAGCTCTTCACCCAAGAAAGTAAGCGTCGTGGTCTATCTTTTCAGCCTCATGCTAACGACATTATTATTTCTCCATACGCCAAGTGTGGCACCACGTGGCTACAACAAATTGCCCATGGTCTACGCACACGTGGCAGCATGGCGTTTGAAGAAATCACCTCTGTTACACCTTGGCTAGAAATAGCCTACGACCTAGGTTGGGATGTAGGAGCACCTCAAGTTGCTACCCCACGCGTTTACAAAAGCCACCTCAGTTGGTACGAGATACCTAAGGGTGGCCGCTATATTTGCGCGTTTAGAAACCCTAAAGACGCGTTTATTTCGTTTTATCGTTTTTTTGAAAACTACTTTTTTGAGCCGGGCAGCATCAGCATAGAAGAACTTTTCCAGTGGCGCTGGCCGCGTGATAGCTTAGCCGAAAAGGGCTACTGGCAGCACCTGCGTTCGTGGTGGGAACAATGCAATAAC
>CAZMCW010000069.1:0-13590 GCA_964564405.1 uncultured bacterium | reverse complement strand
GTTTTGCTACTTTGCTACGAGGATATGAAAGCTGACTTAGCTGGCACAATCAAACGTATAGCTCAGTTTATGGGAATCAGTCTAGATGATGACCTTTTTGAAGTTGTCCTAAAACAATCTTCGCGTGAATTTATGCTGGCTCACAAAGAAAAATTTGGCGAACTACCCCTGCGGCAACACGCTTACAATTTAGGGATTTTGCCCCTTGAAGGTGAGGGGCACAAAATTACAGCAGGCGCTTCAGAAAAATACCAGCTTTCGCCAGCACTCGAGCACACCCTAGATGAAATCTGGGAGGAGCAGATTTATGCGGAACTTGGTATCAAAGACTACGCAACGTTGCGTTATGAGCTTGCTCGGTCTCGAGTTAGCTAGAGAAACCATAAAACCCAAGCGTTTTGGGTAAAAAAGAGCCTCGAGCCATTCACCAAATAGGACAGCTCGAGGCTACGTCATCAACTTCAAAATAACTTAGACCAAGCCAACGTTATTCTTCTCTAACGCTCGCTCCGCTCTATACGACGACCGCACCAACGGCCCCGACACAACTTCCAAAAAGCCTTTTGCAAGACCAATCTCGCGGTAACGCTTAAACTCGTCTGGCGTGACATAGCGCTCAACAGGTAAGTGGTTAACTGTCGGGCGCAAATACTGCCCAAAGGTGACAATATCTAAGCCGATGGCCTTGAGATCGTCCATGGTCTCGAGAATCTCAGCGTCGGTCTCGCCTAACCCAAGCATCAAACTGGTTTTGGTAAGCACATCTGGGCGCGCCTTTTTGGCATAGGCAAGCACTTTTAAGGTTTGCTCGTAGCTGGCCCGTGGGTCGCGCACCGGGTGAGTGAGGCGTTTGACCGTTTCCACATTTTGCGCGTACACCTCAATGCCAGAATCCAGCACGGTCTGCACGCAGGTTTCATCACCTTGAAAATCTGGCGTGAGGGCTTCCACGGCTGTGTCTGGATTCACCCGTTTAATCTCGCGCACAGTGCGGGCAAAATGGCTGGCACCGCCATCTGGTAAGTCGTCCCGATCAACCGAGGTAAGCACGACGTACTTAAGCCCCATCAGTTGAACAGAGTTAGCAGCAAGGCGTGGTTCGGCTGGGTCTAAGCGGCCTTTAGGGTTCCCAGTATCCACCGCACAAAAACGGCAGGCACGCGTGCAAACTGAACCCATCAGCATCAAAGTAGCCGTACCTGCACTCCAGCACTCGGCAATGTTGGGGCACTTGGCTTCTTCACACACCGTGCTCAGTTGGTGAGTCTTAACTGTCCCTTTGACGTCTTGATATTTCCCGCCTGCAGGGAGTTTGACTTTAAGCCAACTAGGTTTAGGGTCACGCGGTAAAGGTGCGTTGTTTTTACCTTGAATCCCGTCTTTCACGACTTTGATGTCGCTGTAATCAATCATCAGATAACCTCACATAACTTCCTATGTTTAGCTTAGTACGCTTTAGTCGAGGTTGCAGGGGTGGCCGTGACACTTTTGGGAGTGATACCATGATGATTATAGAGGTGAGCGCATGAGCGGGAGTGTTCCATCAAAAAAGATAGATAGGCCAATACTAACGATTGACGAGGATTTAGCCGCTCAGGTGATCAGGCAGCACTATCCGCAAGTAGAGGCTATCTCATTGTTTGGAAGCTATGCTCAAGGAACGCCATGGCCGCAAAGCGATGTGGACTTGGCCGTCCTTTTGCCTGTTGCACTCGCTCGTAAAGAGCCCCTTATGGCACTCTCACCTTGTGTGTCTGAGCTTTCGCACCAGTTGCGACGCGACATAGATTTGATAAATCTTCGGCAAGTGAGTACAGTTTTTCAAAATGAGATTATCCACACCGGACGCTGGATTGACGTACAAGATGAGGAGGCAGTGCTAGCTTTTGAAATGATGGTCCTAAGTGCTCATCAAAAGTTGAATGAGGAGCGTGCTGATGTCCTCAAGAGCTTTCTAGAAACTAAGCGTGCTTACAAGCTATGAACGCAACGCTCATACAAAAGATAAAAAGCGCACAGCGCTGTCTGACACGTGCTCGAGAGGTATACCACAAATCTCAAGAGGATTTTGACGAAGATTATAACGCTCAAGACGTTGCTGTGCTCAATTTAATTCGTTTGTGTGAGCTTTCAATTGACATTGCGAATTTTCTCATTCGCCGCGATAAGCTAGGCATTCCAGACTCGAGTGCCAATGCTTTTGAACTTTTGGGACAAGCGGGCGTTATCGATAGGCAGTCTGTTGCCTGTATGCGCAACATGGTTGGCTTTCGCAATGTCGCAGTTCACCAATACCAAGAGCTTGATATCAATATCGTCATTCGAGTGATTGAGAAGGACAGTAACGATGTCATCAACTTCCTCGACCAAATCATGGACAGAGAGACTTGATGATCTTACCATTCAGATTCTATCAACTGTTCACGTACTACTGTTTCACAAAATTGTCAGCCGCAACTTTTGCACCGCGTTCCACTCGTAGCCGCGCGGGTTCCAGTCGTCATCTGCAGTGAGAGGTTGGGTTTGACCCTTACTGTCGGTGGCGCGTAGCCAGACTTCTACTGTGCCGGACTGTACTACCTTCTCACACTCCCACCGCGTCCATGCATAAGCACTTGCTGATGGCATTAATGTCGCAGCTTGCCAGTGCTCTCCCCCATCAAACGAAAGCTCAACCTTGGCAATATGACTACGCCCATCTGTCCACGCAATGCCTGCTAGAGTGATGGAGCCTGCCTCGAGCACCTCCTCTTGTTCCCAAAACAAACTCTTCACTTTTTGTCGCCAACTCGGTCGGCTGTTGTCTTCGCTAGGGGTAAATTTATCGCCCGGCGTAAGGGGTTCGTGGGGTAAGCGGTAACGTGAGGTTTGGTAAAAGCCTTGGGTTGGTGTGTCGGTAATGGCTAACTTGGCAAGCCATTTCACACTGTTAACCGCGTAGTACCCGGGGACAACCAAGCGCACCGGCCCGCCATGTAAGTGGCTAATAGGCTCACCGTTGAGCTCGAGCGCCACAAATGCACTCTCCCACACATCTGCTAGCGGTACACTGCGCTCAAACGCAATATCATCTCCAGTAACATACCCAAGCGCGGTTAAAAAGACATCCTCAAACACATCTGGTGTAAGTGATAGTGCCTCAAATATCGTACGTACGGGCACACCTGCAAAGTTGACGTTGGCAATGGCCCCACAGTCCCAAAGTGAACCTGCCACGTGGGCCATGGCATCAAACAAGTTGCGGTTATTGCCAGCACACTGCAACACCATTGTCGTTTCTTGCCAGTACCCTTGCGCTTTGAGGTCATGAAGTAGTGCCAAATCGCAAGATGCGTTTCCTTTGGAGCTATGCACAGCAAAACTCGCATCAACAGGTATGTCTGGTAGTTGGGTTTGATTGTTGCGAATGTAGAGCGCAGGCACTGGGGTGAGGTCGTGCTCTTGCAGTGCTGTTAGGGGCGTTTCAACTTGGAGTGGACTATTGTCGTGGCACTGTAAAGCTGGGTCTTTGTCCGCCAGCGCAGGGTGCAGCAAATTACCCTCAGGGTTTAATGTCATGGGTCACTTCCGTTGTTTTGTTTTTGTTAGTTTAGCAAAAGATGTGCCCTACAACACGAAGTCCATTTTGGTAGGCTGTCGCACCTGTTGACATCGTTGCTTTTCCAGCCGATATTGCTCTGTTAATTTGTCGATGAATTTAATCTGTGGAGACGGGCTCGAGCCTATCATCACCCTGCGACGTTTCAAGTGTGATAATTTTTTGCAGCAACTGCAGCCGCACCAATCACGCCAGCATCCACCCCAAGTTTGGCAAAGCGTAGCGTCGGCTGGGGATAACCTTCGACATAATCCGCTAGCCACGCGTGTACTTTGTCAAAGTAAAACGCACCCGTGTGAATCATGCCACCACCAATAATAAACGCGTGCGGATCAAAGGCTTTAAATAAATTAGCAATACCAATTCCCGTGTAACGGGCTGCCCTGTCAATAATTTTGAGCGCGTGACGGTCGCCATCTTTAGCTTTGGCAAAAATGTCCTTGGTAGACATAAGGCTATTAAACACGTAGCTCCCGTCCCTAGCAATCGCCCGCCCAGCAGCCATAGCTTCCCACCCCCCAAAGTGACCGTCGCCACCGACCTCACCGTCTGACTGCAAGGTCATGTGGCCAATTTCGCCAGCTAGCCCATGGGCCCCGCGCCAAATGTGGTCGCCTAGAAAAATGCCGCCACCAATGCCCGTAGAAATGGTGATGTAGATGCTACTTTGCACGTCTTGGGCAGCACCGTAGAGGTGTTCAGCGTAGCCAGCGGCGTTGGCGTCGTTCTCGAGACTCACCGGAAGGTTAAGGCGTTTCTCGAGCCCACGCACAATGGGGGCATTTGTCATGCCGTGAATGTTGGGCGCAAAAATAATCTCGCCTTTGTCAAAATCAATGGGTCCAGGCGAGCCGATGCCAACAGCTTGAATCTCTGGGTGGTCATAGAGCAAAATGCGCGCGGCATCTGCCATGGCATCAAACACAGCATCTTGACCAGCTTTAGGCGTTTCCACTTGGTGTTTACTTAAAATCGTACCGTCATCAACAATGGCCGCTGCAATTTTGGTGCCACCTAAATCAATTCCGAGGGTTTTCATAGATGCATCTATCTTACCGAAACAAGCGTTTGAAACGGCATTACTGCTTACGTCAATAGGTGAGGTAAGTTACGCTCGAGAAACTTGAGTGGCCTCACTTTACCGACAAACCCTAAACTTCTGCCCTAATCTAGTAGCTTCGAGAATATTAAAGGAAATATTTCACAATTTCCTTGCTCGCGTTTTATTTATCTCAATTTAGTGAATTGAAGCTTTACAGTAACCGACAAACTTTGCCCCCGCACTTCTTACACGCTAGGTATGATAGGTAGTCATGCCTTATTACCAAACGCAACTCACCTTAAACGCCAAACCGCGCGGCTTCCATTTGATTACCCAAGAGGTTGTGCAGGCCTTACCTGAGATGGGTCAACTCGAGCGCGGCCTGTTGCACGTGTTCATCCAACACACCTCTGCCAGCTTAACCCTGAATGAAAACGCCTCTGCCGACGTACGGCGCGACTTTGAACGCTATTTTAATGCCACAATTTCAGAGGACATCAACTATTTTGAACACACTTACGAAGGTCCCGACGACATGCCCGCCCACATTAAAGCATCGCTATTGGGGTCGTCACTCACCTTACCAATTCAAGCTGGCAAGTTAGCCTTAGGCACCTGGCAAGGTATTTATTTGTGCGAGCATCGTGACCGTGGTGGCGCGCGCAGGCTTATGCTCACTGCCCACGGTGAATAAGTTTGCATTAACTCATGACCTTAAGTTGAGGGTCTTAAGTTGAGGGTCTTAAGTTGAGGGTCTTAAGTTAATGACCTCGAGCCATCCGCTGTTAACTTCACTTCACAAGGAATAGATGCTATCTCATCACCCTGCCAAATATCCGGCGTGATCTGTAATGGTTATAGAACGAAAGAAGGTAACTTGATGACACCCTCAACCCCAACTTCTGGCATTTCATTTGAGCAAATGCACCAGTGGACGCGGCAAAACATGCCAGTTACTGCCGCTGCGTGTGACGCACTCCCCGATTTGGCAGGCGTGCGGCTAGTCTACTCGGGGCACATTAGCTACAACGTAATGACCGCCCTGCACGCGTTTATGGACAAAGGTGCTGAGCTGTTCACGGTCACCTGTAACCCTACAACCGTGCGCGATGACTTGGTGACGTGGCTTGGTGAGCAGGGTGCAACAACCTATGCCTGGAAAGACATGCCGATGCACGAGTACCACAAAGGGGTAGATAAAGTGCTCGAGTGGCAGCCCACCCATACCTGTGAAATGGGCGCAGATGTCACCACCCAAGCGCACAAAACGGGTTACGAAGGCATTCAGGTGGCGCTCGAGGCCACGGGTTCCGGCATCACCCGACTAGCTGGACTTAACCCGCGCTATCCTATTTTTAACTGGGACGACCTACCTGTTAAAGAGGGGCTCCACAACCGTCACATGGTTGGACTCATGACCTTTCAAGCGTTTAGTGAGCGCACCTTTTTGTCGTTGCACGGTAAGCGCGTGGTGGTCATTGGTTACGGGCTTGTGGGGCAGGGCGTAGCTGATGCCGCTAGGGCCTACGGCGGCGTGGTGAGCGTGGTAGAAACCAGTCCCGACAAACGCCTAGAAGCGCGTTTTGCAGGCTGGCACACGGATACTCTTGCAAACCTTGCGCCAGAGGCGGATGTTGTCGTAACGGCTACAGGTGTGCAAAATGTCGTAAACCGAGATATTCTTGCCAACCTCAAACCGGGTTGTTTTTTGATTAACGTGGGTCATGTAGCCAACGAAATTGAGGTGGATGCATTTGAGCGCCGCGAGCAAGTCCTCCCGCACGTGGAAGTTTGTCACATCGCTGGGAACGACGTGCGTTTGTTTGCAGGCGGGTCGATGGCCAACCTCACCGCAGGTCAGGGCGATAGCATCAATGCGTTTGATATTACTGCGGCGGTGATGGTCTGCGGGGTTGGCTTTATTGTTCAGAAAGGTACAAGTTGGGAAGCGGGTGTGTATCCGCTACCGAGGGAAGTTTGGCTCGAGGCTGCCAGCACAGCCACCACAGCGCATAACTGGCCTTAGATTTTGAGATGACCTCAACACCTCACAGGTATCCAGAGCTAGTTCAACACGCTGAGGCATTTGCAAAAGCCCAAGGGTTCCAAAATTCTTGCCGTCCAGAGGTAGGACGTTGTTTGCGTACATTGGCAGCACAAGCTAATGGGCCAGTGCTCGAGCTAGGCAGCGGTTGCGGCGTGAGTAGTGCCTGGTTAATCAGTGGACTCAGAAACAATCAACCCTTTATCAGCATTGACCAGCATACTGAACGACAAGCTTACTTGCAGCATCACTTTTCAAAGGGAGACGATACCAATATCACCTTTATGACCGGAAACTGGCCCGCAGCACTTACACACAGGCCATTCCAATTAGTCTTTGTTGATATTGCCAGCGCCAAAGACGTGTGCGAGGGTACAACTTACGGTCCTGCTGATGTAATTGCCGCTACGGCCGTCGGTGGACTCTTAGTCCTTGATGATTTTGAACCAGGGCCGTTATTTCAAGGACAGCCAGACACACGTTGGAGGTATTGGATGAATCATCCACAACTTACAACCTGTGAAGTGTTAACAACACCAACCAGTGCGATGCTACTTGCAGCTCGAGTCCACTAATTACGCGTGCTGCTTAAACCAGTCGACAATCGCCTCGAGCCTGTGAATGCGCCTATCCGGCCGCCCTGAACGGGACAGTTCGTGACCTTCGTCTGGGTAGCGAATGAACTTGGTATCTACCCCCAGTTGGCGCAAGGCAATAAACCACTGCTCTGCTTGCTCGATGGGGCAACGGTGATCTTCTTCAGCGTGAATCACCAAGGTTGGTGTTTTAACATTGGCCACATACCGCAACGGGCTTTGTTGCCACAGTTTGTCGGTGTCATCCCAAGGATTACCCGCAACTTCCCGCGCCGCAAAGTGGTAGCCAATGTCAGACGACCCATAAAAACTGAGCCAGTTGCAAATGCTACGCTGGGTCACAGCTGACCGGAACATATCTGTGTGAGAGGTAAGCCAGTTCGTCATGAACCCGCCGTAACTACCACCTGTTAGGTGAACAGGCGCATCTGGAGTGCTGTGGGCGGCCTTAGCTGCATTGGTAATGGCAAGCACGTCGTCGGCATCGTGGGTACCGTAACCGCCAAGTCCAGCCGTAGCAAAGTCGTGGCCGTAGCTCGAGCCGCCGCGTGGATTCCCATACACAACCGTGTAACCTTGCGCTACTAGGAATTGAAACTCAAACATAAACCGGTAGCCGTAGTTAGCGTGTGGGCCGCCGTGAACTTGCACAATCATCGCCTCGTCATCACGAGCTTTTTGAGGACTTAGCACCCAATAGGGAACATCAACCTCACTGCCGTCTGCTCTGGTGTGTTGCACATCGCTGGGCATAAGCGGTTTGTAACGTTTGACAAAGTCAGCGTTGACGTGGCTCAGTTGCCGTTCATTGCCACTTGACTCCCGCAAATAAAGTTCAGCGGGTTGGTCGGGGTGTTCAATGGTCATCACCACCCGGCCGGAACTTTCATCTGCCGCAAACGCTGTGACCGCGCGGGTTTCGTCCGGCGCGTGCCAATTGGTGATGCTGCCGTCGTCCATATCTACTAGGGACAGACCGCTATGACCTGCCCGGTTGAGGTTAATGAGCAGGCCGCCGTCCACGTGGGTGGGGGTGTTGGGATAATTGCCATATGAACTGTCACCACCTACGCTAGGGGCAACCTCGAGCTCACCACTTATACAACGTACTTGCCGTTTTTTAGGGGATTTACTAAACGCCACATGCCACAACCCAGTCGGACTTGCAAAGTTACCCGGCTCGCTTGGCGCGGTGTAATAAAGGTCATCTTCACCCGCTGTCAAGGTAATCGTCTGGACAAGTACCCCGCTAATAACCTCTTTACGCGACTTTTTCGCCAAAGACACTCTCCACACACTTTTTTGCCAAATGTCCTCAGCGGCGGCGTCTGCTGCAGCAATGTAATAGAGCGACTTGCCGTCTTCACTAAAAGTCAGTTGGGCAGGATCAGCAGAGGGTTTTACGAGCGCATCGACGCTACCTTTGGCGAGGTTGGCGAGGTAGATGGTCGTATCAACCTCGGGCAGTAGGCCCTGTCCGTCCCATTTGTAGCGTTTGTTGGTCACAACTTTGGGGCTATCTACTGGAGGTTCTAGCGTGTCACCTCGAGACACCAACGCAATGTGCTCACTGTCTGGGTGCCACACAAAACTGTTTACACCACGCTCAAACTGGGTTATCACCTTAGCTTCACCGCCACTGACCGACATGACACAAAGTTGTATTGCATCACTTTCACGATTAGACAAAAACGCAATCTGACTACCGTCTGGGCTAAATGCTGGAGCCATGTTGCGTGTGCCGTTGTGCGTTAGCTGCATGGGTGCCTCATCACTTGCAAGGGTATACAAGTAAACCTGTGAGTGGTACTCAGGCGCATCTGAGGAGCCATCTTCAGATTGGTCTGGTACGTGAACATGCGTGTGAACCGCTAATGCACGTGCACCACCAGGTTGAATCGACGGACTAGACACAAACACAAGCTCGAGCAAGCTAGACGCAGAAAGTTTTGCCATGAGGCTTAGTGTACCGAGTTTACTGTGCTACGCGCGTGTGAATATGGCACGTTATGTAGGGGAATGGGGGAATGGGAGATGGGGAGAAAGGGGGAATGGGGGAACGCGGTTAAGTCCACTCGAGCCCCTACGTAAGCACTTGTCCTAAAGACTTTTTAGGGTGTTCACTCACTAGCGCAAGAAAAAGCTCTGCGGTCGCTAGCGCGTCACTTAATGCGTTGTGACTTGGTGCAGCGGGCAAGTTGTAGCGTTCACGCACGTTGGCGAGGCGTAGTGCGTCCGCTTGCAAATGATCTTGGCTGATGGCACCTTGACTTCGTAAGAGGACGCGTTTTTCAAGCTCGAGCGTATCCGTAATTTGACTTAATAGCGGTAGCCTGAAGCAAGCTTTACACGCTCTATCTAAAAACCTACGTTCAATGCTGGCATAGTGCGCAATCATCACCCGTCCGGCGAGCGCAGTTAACAAAGGTGCAAGGGCCTGAGAAAGTGACGCGCCAGTACGTGCTTCATCATCAAAAATATTGTGGACAACAGCACTACTCTCGGAGATTTGCCCACGCGGTTTAACGAGGATGTGGCGGGCTGTCTCGAGTTGTATTGCAAGGCCGTCAATAGCTACAAAGCCGATACTTAAGATGTCGTCCTGCGCGGGATTTAAGCCGTTGGTTTCAATATCAACAGCTAAAAATTTACCATCAGCAAGGGGTGTTTTGGAGTTGGGTAGAGGTTGTTGCAAGTAGCTTGCTAGCGCAGCTAATAGTTCTGGAGTCGATGCCTCAGCATTTGATTTACGTGAGGTTCCTGCGTTCAGATGAGGTTGTATCAACTTGGTGTAAGCCTGCTTGCGGCGGTGCTCGAGCCACCTATATTTAAGCGCAGCGATCATCGTCTAAACCTCATCGTTTAACCTCATCGTTACAGTTTAAACCTGTTGATCACCCCAAACGCCCAGCTTGATAGCGCGTATCCAGCGCATTTTGCATGGTGTTTACAATCTGAAAGGCATCTTTTAAGTGATTGCGCTCAAATTGCGAGAGTACATCTGGTACAAGGTAGTTATCTGGCGTTTGCCCGCGCCGCAGTTGACTTGCTTGGTGGCGTAACCGCACGAAGGCAATAAACTCCAGTGCGTCGCGTAAGTTAGCCATGCCGTCCTCACTTAGGGTGTCGGTCGTAATAGCAGCCTCGAGCCGTTCGCGGGTGTTCATGGCGGTCACCCCTGCCGACAGCGCGTACACTCTGGCTAGGTCAATAATAGGCACCACCCCCCGGTGCTTCATATCAAGGGTTTTGTTGTGCTCACCACCACGCTCTAACACAAACTTTCTAAAAAACCCCAACGGCGGTTGATGGGTTAAGGCATTTTTAGCCATATATCCCAAAAATAGCGGTTCGTTGGTTCGCGCTTGAATGTGGTTGAGTAACGTTTCAGCCAGTTCAAACTTGCCGTAAACAGCCCGCAAGTCAAAAAAGATGCTGGCGTTGAGGAGCGCTTCGGGTTGGGGTTGGTGGGTCCACGCCGAAAAATACTCGAGCCAAGTCGCTAAATCTTTGCGCCAACGCGGATTGGTGGCCATCACCTCACCGGGACAGTAGTCGTAACCGCAGGTGTGCAAGCCGTGGCAAACAAACTGTGCTAAATTTGCAAAATAACTGCTGTGCGTCGTATCCGTTTCGTCGTAATCAAGATCCAGCAGGAGGGCGTTATCCTGATCGCTGTGCAAACTTTGCTCGCTGCGCGCTTGCGACCCAAACACCAACCACGCATACGCCACCGGTGGCGAACCCAGTTTGGTTTCTGCTAGCCGCAAAAGTTGCTGCACCGTGGCATCTGCAATCAATGTCATTACCCGACCGATGTCATAAGCAGTCGCATCTGCGCTGATTAACGTGTTAAATACCTGCTTACGGCGTTTGGCAAGTGCAGCCAGTGTGTCTACAGTAGGTTGCTTGCGGATGTCCCCCACTAAATAAACAGGGTTATCGCTCTCTTGGCGTACAACGTCTGTGGTTGTCACTAAGCCAATAACCTTGAGTTTGGATTGAGATGAGCCTTGTTGAGGATGGGCTCGAGCTACATCATTTGACCTGTCTACAGGCGGTACACTCAAAGTTGAGGTCATATTCGACGGCGGTACAGTGATGTTAGCTGCATCTGCAATATATTGATGCTCAGACGAGTTTGCTGTGTCGATAATATCTGTGCTGATCGCGTTGATAACATCATCATCTGAGGCCGTTTTTACCTGCACGTCCGAGATAGCCTCAGCCTGAGCAGTATCTTCAACATCCTCGAGGACAGCCTCAACCACGGGTAAGTGATGGATCCCGTAGTGCGTCATGGTCATAAGCGCTTCAAAGGCAAGTGCGCCCGCTGGCATGGTGATGGGATTGGGTGTCATGACCTCACGGACAGGTGTATCTAAATTACGACCAGCAGCAACAATGCGGCTGCGCACGTCTCGGTCGGTAAGAATGCCTCGCAAGCGCCCATCTTCCACAACCAGTAGTGACGACACTCTGGTGTCGGTCATGCGAGTTGCTGCTGTTTGTACGCTAGCGTCTGGGTCAATACTCACTGGCGGCCGCGCTATCAACTCCCGCAAGGGCAAGGTCATGAGTTGATTGCTAACTGGGGCAAGTGGTTGGGCCCACTGAAAGTCAGTTAGGGCCTGGCGGACGCGTTCAGCGTGAGCCTCGCTAAAAAACTGGTCAAAGCTAGGCAGTTGGCGGCGCAAGTTGTGAAAGTCTTGCTCAGGTAGGCAGTAAAGCAGGGTGTCCTCGAGCGCCGTCACTTGCCGTTCCACCACACCTCTGGTTAAGAGTGACGGGTAGCCAAAACAATCTCCCTCACACAGTTGCGTTATGAGTGCGCCCAGTTCATCGCGCAGTTCAACCGCACCACTGCGCAGCAAATAAAGCTCGTGGTTAGGGTCACCAATAGTCAAAATGGTGCTACCCCGCCGCACGTAGCGCACGGTTAAGGTACGCACAAAGCGCGTTAACCTGAGTGCATCCAACTGGTCAAACGGCGCTTGCGCAGCTACAAAAGCCTCAACCTCAGCCAGGTCCCGGTCCACAGATTCAAACTCCTTACCCCTAGTTAGTCGACAGTGAGCTATCAACAGTGAGTTAGTCAACAGTGAGTTAGTCAACGGTGCCATCAACATCCAAACTCGATAAATACGCAAACGCCGACACACTGGTCTTAAGCGCATGCCGTCAACCTCACGCGTGACAAGGTGGCGTATCCAACTCACACGTAACGTTCTGTTATCAATTGATGTTGTTGACGTAGTGTAGCAAATCTTACCTCGCCAAGCGTTATCTTGGACGGCCATCACGATATACTCAGACTGTGATTGCACGCTACAGCACCCCCGACATGGACGAGCTTTGGTCTGAAACTGGCAAATATAGCAGGTGGCTCGAGGTTGAACTGGCTGTCAGTGCAGCCTGGGAAAATCTTGGTGAGATTCCTACTGGTACCACCCAAACGTTGCGCAAGCGACTTCCTAACACGTTAGATGATACGTTTGTAGCGCGCATTGAAGTGCTCGAGCGTGAAACGCGTCACGACGTTGTTGCGTTTACCCGCGCACTGACCGAACGCGCTGGTGACGTAGGACGTTACATTCACTTGGGGCTGACCAGTACAGATATTGTGGACACGGCACAAAATTTAGCGCTGGTGCGCGCCGTGGAGCTTATTGTGCAAGACGTTCACAAGCTGATGACCGCTGTCAAACAACTTGCCATCACCCATAAGTACACCTCATGCATTGGGCGCAGTCACGGTATCCACGGCGAGCCGATGAGTTTTGGGCTAAAGTTTTTGAATTTTTATAGTGCGCTAGACCGTGATGTAATGCGGCTCGAGCGTGCCAGAGACACCATCGGTATCGCTATGGCCTCCGGTTCGGTAGGTACCTATGCCCACATTCCGCCAGCCGTTGAGGCTCACGTTGCAACACTGCTCAATTTGACGGCTGACCCCATCAGCAATCAAACTGTGGCCCGCGACCGCCATGCGGAGGTTCTTAGTACCCTAGCTATTTTAGGAACTAGCCTCGAGCGCATCGCCCTAGAAATTCGCCACTTACAACGCAGCGAAGTCCGTGAAGCCCAAGAAGGGTTTCGCAAAGGGCAAACCGGCAGCTCGAGCATGCCCCACAAAAAAAACCCCATCGCTAGTGAAAATATTTCGGGATTAGTGCGGATTTTACGCAGCAACTTACAAGCTGGTCTCGAGAACGTGGCGCTTTGGCACGAACGTGACATCAGCCATTCGTCGGTCGAGCGGGTGATTTTACCCGATTCGACCACGCTGGCAAGCTATTTAACGAGGCGT
>CAZMCW010000068.1:15327-16398 GCA_964564405.1 uncultured bacterium | reverse complement strand
TGAGCTGCCCGGATGTTTGTTCCGTTGGGAACTGGGGTCAGCTGTGATAGTTGTAGTATTCTCCGGGTGTTTGTAGTCGGTGCGTAGGCAAGTTGTGTAACTGATGAATACGCAAAATGCCTTGATGAAACCAAGGTTGTGTTCAAGAAAACTTGTCACAGACAAGAGTTTTAGGATATGCAATGGTACTAGGAAAAGATGTCTGTGAATCTTATGTGGAAGTATGAGGGTGAGACATGCCCTATTTACGCATCTGTCTACGAAGTTGGCAGGTCTACGACAGGATTTGCTGCGTTTACGTAGGAGTGAATGCTAATCTCCTCACGGTCTTCGCGTAATCTTCATAAGGGTGGCAGATGTAGGTGCAAGTATTGGATCAGTGCGCGTAGCGGTCGGGCTCGAGCCCCGTCAGTGCCAGACTGGTAGGTTCACCTGCCAGCACTTCGCTTATAAGTTTGCCAGTTATCGGCGCTAAGCTTAAGCCCGTCATGGCGTGACCTGTTGCAATAAGTAAGTTATTGGCCACGTGACTGCGTCCAACATAGGGCAAGCCGTCCGGCGAACAAGGGCGAAGACCATGCCAGACGGATATATCTGCAAAATCATCAGAATTAAGTTCGGGATAGTACTTACAGGTTGACTTGATAATGCCTTGCACGCGGCGCGGGTTAATGCTGCTGTCTAGCCCCGCGAGTTCCATGGTGCCGCCAATGCGAAGAGCTTGCTGAAACGGGCTGATGGCAACTTTAGCCTCACTTAAAATAGCTGGATGCTTGGGGCGTATGGGCGCGTCTGGCAAGGTCATGCTGTAACCTTTGCCGGCTTGCATAGGCAAGCGTAGACCAAGGCTTTGGGCAAGTGCAGGTGACCAACTTCCTGTGCAAAGTACAAGCTCATTCACAGGTAGTTCAGATATGTGCGTGTCCTTTGTGCTTGCTGCTGTCTGAGATGTTGAAGTTGTGCGAAGTGCACGTAAGGCCTGACCTTCACGGATAGCGTTTTGAACAGTGGTGTGCCAGTGGAAGGTGACGTGGTGGTGCTCGAGCCACTGCTGCAGCGCGTGCATGAACC
>CAZMCW010000068.1:14205-15317 GCA_964564405.1 uncultured bacterium | reverse complement strand
TCGAGGTGGGCATCTTTTGGAAAGTAAACCCCGCCGACAACATCTAGCGTGACGCCTGGTTCTAACGCTTTCACCTCAGCTTTGCTTAAAACTTGTGCAGGCATGCCCAAGGCTTGGGCGTGTTCAGCAACGTGAGCTTCTTCCTCGAGCCCTGCATCGCTGTTACACAGCATCAACAATCCGCGAGACGCTAACTCAAAATCATCCAATGTTCCTGCCATGTCTTGATAACACTGCTTACTCGCCATATTGAGCGCGTGCAAAATAGGCGCACTGCGGGCAACATGCACAGCCGTAGACGCGCGCCAAAAATGCCAACCCCATCTAAACAGGTCCCAATCTAAACGCGGTTTGATGTAAAACGGACTTTCCGGATCAGAAAGCCAGCGCAACCCTTGCTGCACAACGCCTGGAGCTGCCAAAGGAATAATATGACTGGGCACAATCATGCCAGCGTTACCAAACGAGGTACCATCGCGCACGGGTGCGCCTTGGTCAAGCACAGTTACCTCAAAGCCTTTTTGAACGGCATAATACGCTGTGGCAAGTCCAATGACACCTGCCCCAATAATCGTGACCTGTTTTGTCATACAGATGCCTCGTGTGACGAGGTCTTATTAGCTGAGGGTTTGTTAACTGGAGTTTTATCAAGTGTGTTGATGCTAGCGTCGGTGATGCTCCAGCAAAAAGGGTCTTCTGGACTAAGCAGTATGTTACTCACTGCCGTAATGTAGGCACGTCCGCGAATGGTAGGACGTATTTTGTCAACATCATCAGAAATCCATTGATAGTGACCCTCAAAAGTACTGCCAATGACACTAGCTTGCCGCCAACGCACGCCCTCGGCAAGTTTGCCGTCGGCTGCCAGACAAGCCAGTTTGGCACTTGTACCTGTGCCACAAGGTGAACGGTCATACGCTGCGCCGGGGCAGAGGACAAAGTTTTGCGCGTCTGCATTGACATCTGTCTTATGGGTAAACAGTTCAATATGATCAATCTCAGCACCATCTGCGCCAGAAATGTGCGCCTCACACAAAGTTTGACGAATGGCGTCACTTAGGACGGTGAGCTCATCAATTTGATTGAGGTTAATGTGAACTGCGAATGGTAGC
>CAZMCW010000068.1:7437-14161 GCA_964564405.1 uncultured bacterium | reverse complement strand
GATAACTTGGCACATTGTGGACGCTCACGGTGCCATCCTCATGTAGGTCTACGGTGACGGTGCCGACAGGTGTGTCGATGTGGTGTTGCCCCGCGCTTACACGGTTGAGGTGTGCAAGTGTTTCAACCACACCAATGGTGCCGTGTCCACACATACCCAAATAGCCCACGCTGTTAAAAAAGATGACACCAGCACTGCTTGTAGGATTGTCTGGTTCACATAAAAGCGCGCCCACGAGTACGTCTGAGCCACGTGGTTCGTTGATGATCGCTGCACGATAGTGGTCATGATGGGTTTTGAGGTCGTGCAATTTCTCAGCGAGGCTGACTCCGGTGAGTTTGGGAAAACCAGCCGTTACAACTCGGGTAGGTTCGCCCGCTGTGTGTGAGTCAATCACTTGGATGGAGTTTACTGTGGTCGTCATAGTGCGCTTTACTATATCGCGCAGAATAAGATTGGCGCTCGAGACGCTACTGGAATGTGTTTTAATCAGCTAAAGCTTTGGGAGGTTATCTTATGAACGTCAACTGGCACGGTGTCTTACCCGCCATCACCACGCCGTTTAACCAAGATTTGAGCGTTGACCATACATTTTTAGCAGAGCACGCCCGCTGGCAGGTTGAGGCTGGTTGTGTGGGCGTGGTGCCCGGTGGTTCACTGGGGGAAGCGGCTACGTTGAGTATTGCTGAGAAACTAGCAGTTATTAAAACGCTAGCCTCAGCATTAGACGGGCGCGCTCCTGTGGTGGTCGGGGTTGCCTCATTGAGTACGGCGAGTGCTGTGCAATTTGTCAAAGATGCTGAGGTGGCTGGTGCTAGCGGTTTTATGGTTTTGCCGCCGTACGTCTATAGCACCGACTGGCGTGAAATGAAAGCGCACGTTGCTGCTATTTTGGAAGCAACCCAAAAACCCTGTATGCTCTACAATAATCCGGTTGCCTACACCACTGACTTTACGCCGCCCCAAATTGCTGAGTTAGCAGATGAGTATGCACAGCTCGAAGCCGTCAAAGAATCCAGCACCGACGTGCGGCGGGTCACTTGGCTCAAAGCCATTTTAGGCGAGCGCTTAAAAATCCTTGTGGGCGTAGATGACGCCATCGTCGAAGGGATTCAAGCGGGGGCAGTCGGCTGGATTGCAGGGTTAGTGAACGCGTTTCCAGTTGAATCTGTGGCGCTCTACAATTACGCTATGAACGGACAGATAGATGAGGCTACTGAACTCTACACGTGGTTTTTGCCGCTGTTGCGTTTAGATACGGTGCCCAAGTTTGTGCAGCTTATTAAACTTGTTCAAGACAAAGTGGATATGGGCAATAGCCGCGTGCGCCCGCCACGGTTAGAGGTTGTAGGTGACGAGCTTACGCAAACCCTAGCTGTGATTGATCAAGCACTAACGACCCGTCCAAAGCTTACTGTTGAAGTTTAAACCCCATAGATAAGCCAGTAAAATAATGGCTTTGCCTGCGATTTTTTCTAGGTGACATTGCATCTTTTTCTGGGTGACATTTTTTCTAGGTGACATTGCGTCATCACATTCGAAATGCTTTTAATAGCAATTGCAGGGTTATAGCATTAGCCCTAAGTATAGAGCTAACTCCATACTTACCGAGCTAGGCGAGTACCAATAGACCCGCTCCGTTTACAGCTCAATGTTTATGTATATCGCTATACATAACTCTTTACACTCCAAGCTCACAGAACCTTCTCGTAGTCGTAAGACAATCATCAACTAAGATCACCTTTTTGCCATCTACTAAATCTTAGTGATTTTCGTCAGGCAGCAAACTACGAATATTGACAACGCCATTAATTCATTGTTCTATAGTTCAACTCATACACTAGAAGATGAACCTCTAGCTACAGTAGTAAGCTAACACCATTCAGTACACGTGTCATAAGTGTGTCTCCAACACGCTTAAACAAGTGTTCATCTGTTACCCTAAACCTTATGAACAAGACACCAATACTTGATTTGGCTATTGTGGGCGCAGGGCCTATTGGGCTCGAGGCTGCCATTTTGGCTAGGCGGCACGGTCTTACCTATGAAGTTTTTGAAAAAGGTGCTGTTGTCAACGCAATTTATAATTATCCAACTTACATGACGTTTTTTACAACCTCAGAACGGCTCGAGATCGGTGGGCACCCGCTCATTACTGCTACCGACAAACCCACCCGCAAAGAAGCACTTGACTACTACCGTAAAGTTACCGCTGCTGAAGACCTCAACATTAGCCTTTACAGTAGCGTTATCAACCTTCAACAAGACACTAACGGGTTTAAGCTTACAGTCCAAGCTAAGGATGGCCAAACACGGCAACTTCAGACCCGTAAAGTTGCCGTTGCCACAGGCTATTTTGATACCCCTAAACTGTTGGGCATTCCTGGTGAAGACCGTCCTAACGTAAGCCACTACTACAGCGAAGCCCACCCTTTTTGGCAGCGCCCAGTTACTATTATTGGCGCAGGTAGTAGCGCTGCTGACGCTGCCCTTGACCTTTACCGGGGTGGTGCCAAGGTCACTATGATTCACCGTGGTGACGACTTTCGCCACAGCCTCAAGTACTGGATTCGCCCTAATTTAGAAAACCGTGTTAAAGAAGGTAGTATCGTTGCGCACTTTAATACAACCGTCACAGAAATCACTGAAGATGCCATCATTGCCCGCCAACAGCAGCAAGACACCACAAAAGTCTTACACATTCCCACAGACTTTACCTTTGCACTTACTGGCTACTATGCTGCGCCAGATTTACTGGTCAGCGCGGGGGTTAGCATCGGTGAAAACTACGCTGCTGAGCTTAACCACGATACGTTTGAAAGCAACGTACCAGGTTTGTATGTGTTAGGTTCAGCTGGTTTTGGTAGTCGCACTAGCGACGTATTTATTGAAAACGGCCTCGTTCATTCACGCAACGCACTTGCCGACATTGTAGCTAAGTTAGCAGCTGAGGCCGTGCTCGAGCCTGTTGCTGTATAGTTTAGCAGTTGTACAATTTCAGCAGTAGATACACTGCTTGCACAGCTTGCTACCCCTTGATTTCAAATTGTCACTCGACACCTACGCGAAGCTAGCGAGACTGAAACATCAAGCTTAGACCTCAACAACCTACCGACCAATTGGAGCTTTTGATAATACATTCATGAAGATGTTTGTTATAATGCAGCAAGGTGAGATCAGCTTACTGCTGTTTACCTTAAAGCTGCCCCTGCCAACTAGGTCTTTATGTCTTGTCAACTTTTAGCTAATTCCTCATTTAATCCCTCATTGAAAATGCTTGTTCAACGTGTCCTCTTCTAACTTGCCGTTGCCTGCTCAGGTAGCTCACGTCACACATCACCCTGATGATGTTGAGACAAGTTTGGACCAACATGATCATGCTAGTGCTCAGCACACATCCGCTGGCTCGAGCGCGCCTGCTAAAATTGCCCAACCAGCACCACTTGCAGCGAGCATAGGAAGTGCTGACACACCCCAAGACACCAACCATACAAAGGTAGGTCATTTACCCAACCAACTTGTGCTTACTATCAAAGAATCAGCAACTACACCAGTGACGCCAGAAAAAGCTACGACAAACGAAGCTAATACGAAAGAAGCTAATACGAAAGAAGCAACAATAGTTACCCAACCAACACATGCTCGAGCTAAAGCAAGAACGCTTGACGCTAAAATGCGTCATCACTCAGATGTACCTACAGACATTAGCAAACTAGAACCTCCCCATGAGCAACACGCAGCTAGCCGAGGTGTCAGCCTCGAAACCCTGCAAGATCGCAGTATCGAAGCCGTTGTTTCGTTGCTAGATGATAATGCTAGCAAAAATGTGCGCGCCATTTGGGCAGGTCTAGAAGACGAATTTGGCTTACAAAAAATTTACGCTGCTCCGTTTCCTCACTTTTCATATCACAGTGCGGAACGTTACGACGAAACCATCTTAAGCTGTTTAGCTGAAGCCGCCGCAGACTTACCTCCGTTTACAGCCCGCGTTTCTGGCATTGGCGTTTTTGCAGCACCTAAACCAATTGTCTATTTAGCGATGGTGCGCAACACAGTATTATCCCATCACCATGAACTGTTGTGGTCAAAGTTAGTGGGTCACGCTTACACCAGCAATTTGCACTATCACCCGGAAGCGTGGGTGCCTCATATTACGCTTGCTCAGGGTGATGTAACCAACGAAAGCCTCCCTGCGGTGATGACCTATTTGAGCGCTATGACTTTCGACTGGGACATCCACATTGATAACATTGCCCTGGTGTTTGCCAATGGGCTCGAGCAAGGCATTAAACAAGAATTTGAGCTAGGTGAGCCTGTTGAGGTTGCACCTGAAACATCTTGAGGTACTCGCAATCACCTTGCGACCTCGCACAATCATGACCACCGCGTAACCGCAACCACCGCGTAACCGCAACCAACGCGTAACCGCAACCAACGTATAACCGCAACTATCCCATAACTATCTTATAACTATAACAATCATCAAGGAGTTGGTTTGTTACCACCATCGAACAGCCAGGATACTGCTACCCAGCGCCCTTTACAGGTTGGTGTGCTTGCGTTGCAAGGTGCGTTTCGGGAACACAAACAGGCCCTCGAGCGCCTTGGCGCGCAGGTGCGCGAAGTGCGTTTGCCTGAGCACTTGGTTGGACTTCAGGGTTTGGTAATTCCCGGTGGAGAATCAACGACTATGGCTAAGCTCATCATCAACTACGGGTTTGACACGGCATTGCCAGAATTTTATGACACAGGCGCAGCAATTTGGGGAACCTGTGCAGGTGCTATTACCATCGCCCGCACCATCGACCAGCACCCCGAGCAGTTGCGTTTGGGGTTCATTGACATGACCGTTTCCCGCAATGCTTACGGCCGCCAAGTTGCATCGTTTGAAGTAGACGTCCCTTTACATCCGCGCGTGATGCAAGCAACATCTCCTACCTTAACCGCTACTGCGCTGGCACCCCAGCAAGCTGGGTTTCACACTATTTTTATTCGTGCGCCGCGCATTGTTCACGTAGGTGAGGCTGTTACCGTACTTGCTGAATACGCTGATGACGCCATTATGGTTATGCAAGACAGAGCTATGGCGACAGTGTTTCACCCTGAACTTGCAGATGACGACCGCATACATGCGTTCTTTTTACACGAACTTGTTGTGCCTGCTCGAGCTGCAACACTTGCGACGACATCTACTTAAAACAACATCTACTCAAGACAATGCTCTTGACAGTTCGACGAAGCGCCGTCTCACCTTAGCCAACAAGCTAGCAAGCGGGGATGGGTGAGCAAGAGAAGAGCAGGATTCCAGTTGTCAGCATGCCTACATCGCACTACTGCTGCATCATCACAACATGTCTGTCACAAGTATAGCGTTAGCCATAAGTATGGAGCTAGCTCCATACTTACCGAGCTAAGCGAGCACCAATAGACCTGCTCCGTTGACAGCTCAATGTTTATGCATATCGCTATAGTTAGGCAAAGCAAGATGTATCGATGGATTATGACTGATGTTATCAGCGTATTGTGGAGCTATACTATACCAAGTCCGACAAAACACACTATAAACTCCACAGGAGTTTATTGCGTTCCAGTCGAACTTGGTATCTGTTTCTACTCGCTCTACTCGGGCTATTTTGTAGCGTTTCTGCGAGTAACTGCCACAAGCAGTTGCGCGTGTAACCCAAGGGAGTAGCAACCGACCTGCTTAGTATGGGGGAACTAATACCAAGTTGACTCTTGAATGTCATAGTCTGAATCATCTAAGGGTACGCTCGAGCTGCGCTGTACTTCGTAAACACGAGCGATTTTGATGCCGCAAAGCGACATCAAAACATCACTTTAGTACAATCCTAAAACTGTTATTAATATTACTTAAGTTGTAGATTTACAGTTTCGCAAGTACATGGCGAGATGCCACCAGATGCTGTACACATATCACCCTATTGAGCTGGTGTCACTTTAAATATTGTTTCGTTGTAAATGTAATACCAAATCCGGTTGATTCTTCGAGAATCAACCCCTGCAAGAGCAAGTATGATAAACTACAGAATCCGTGGTGGACGCTCCATAGTAGACGCTCCATAGTAGACGCTCCGTGGTGGACGCCAATGATGCCTTTAAGCATTATGCGAGATACAAACAGATTCCGTATGATAGAAGCTTTGCTCAACAAGCTGATACGAGTTACTTGACTGAATATCCAGTTACAAACTGCGTCCTAAGAGTTGGGTTACGGCTTGTTGAAACTCTATTTCTAAAAAGGGTTTCTCGAGCACGGTTGCTTTGGGTCGGCGCATACGCCCAAGCAGGCCGTCATTTTGATCGCTACTCAAGACCAAAATAGGCAAGTGACCTTGGGCTGGTAGTTTGCGCAGTTCGCGCACTAACTCCCAACCTTCACCGTGAATGTCTTCTATCACGATAGCTTTAGGATGATACTTGTCAATAAGCTCAGTGGCTTTATCACTTTCTAACGCAGTTGCCACTCGCAACGACGCCCGTTGTAACGACAAACGCATTAAACGCTGCATGGCTTCACTGGCTGAAAAAACAAGCACCAGCGGGTCTTCTATGTCGTGGGGTACTTGTGTGATGAGGCGTTGTTCTAACAAGTCTTGAAAGATACGGTAAACCTGCCGTTCGGGCAGCTCGAGTTCAGCTGCGACGCTCGAGGTATTGCGCTTACCATCGAGCAAGCCTAAAACTTCCCAACCCCCGTGAGGAA
>CAZMCW010000068.1:0-7427 GCA_964564405.1 uncultured bacterium | reverse complement strand
TGGTGGGATCGCCAACTTTTTTGAAGCGCATGTTCCCTTTAATATTGCTCGCTTGCCACTCGTCTAAACGCTTGACGACTTCCATCATGAGCGCTGTTGTGTCTAGCGTATGGGCGGTCGGCACTTGAGACGCTTCTTGCGGGCGATCAGAAAAACTAAAGGTGCCGCTGTTCCAAGTCATTAATTCGGTGAGGGCCTCGAGCACTTGCGCTTGCAACGCGTCTCGCAGTTCGTGATCGCTCAAAAAGCCGCGCTGAACGGCCATGAGGCCAAGGGGTGTACCGGGGTTTTCGCGATCTTGCTCGAGCAAAATTTTTTGCACTTCAACGTGGGTCAGCATTTCTAAGCGCACCAAGATTTCACCCAAGTGAATGCCTGGCCGCAAATAAGCATATTCAACACGCCCGCGGTCAAAGTAAATGCGCGCCCGACTTGCCCGCCTGCGCAAGGTAAGCACGCCTGACTTTTGCCCAGCTACAACAATTTGTAGTACGTCAGACAATGGGGCGTCGCGTAAGTTTCCCTCGATCATGCAAGCCTCATAATAACTTTTGTTCCTGACTTGCGAGGTGGCTAGGTAAAGCGTAACCTAAGTGTTCATAAGCACGTGAAGTAGCAATGCGGCCGCGCGGCGTTCGTTGTAACAAGCCCCGTTGAATTAGAAATGGTTCAAAGACTTCCTCGAGCGTGGCTTTGTCTTCACTGACTGCAGTTGCTAGCGTTTCCAGCCCTACTGGTCCACCAGCAAACTTCATAATCATAGTGTCTAGTACGGTGCGGTCGCGGGCGTCTAGTCCTAGGGGGTCAATGCCCTGTTCGTTGAGCGCTTGTATAGCCCTTGCTAGGCTCACTTCTTCTTCACCGGCAACCTCGGCATAGTCGCGCACGCGCCGCAGCAAACGTTTGGCAATACGCATCGTTCCCCGCGCCCGCCGGCCAATTTCAAGCGCAGCTTGCGGGTTAATCCCAAATCCAAGTAAGCGTGCGTCCCGAGTGATGCCTTGAGCAAGTTCGTCATCGGTGTAGTACTCGAGGTGCTCAATAATCCCAAAACGCGAGCGCATAGGTCCTGTAATTAAACCAGGCCGGGTGGTTGCCCCCACCAAGGTAAACCGTGGTAGATCGAGGCGAATCGTGCGCGCAGCAGGTCCTTGCCCCAAGATAATATCAATCTTAAAATCTTCCATCGCTGGGTACAAGTGCTCTTCAGCAAGGCGGCTTAGGCGGTGAATTTCATCGATAAAAAGTACGTCACCTTCGTCTAACGCGTTGGTGAGAATAGCAGCTAGGTCGCCCGGTTTTTCAATAGCTGGACCGCTGGTAACCCGAATGCCCGCACCCAGCTCGTACGCAATAATGTGCGCTAAAGTTGTCTTACCCAAACCAGGTGGGCCGTACAAAAGTACGTGATCAAGGGCTTCGCTACGGCTTTTAGCAGCTTGTAGGTAGACCTCGAGCTTGTCTTTAAGCGCACGCTGCCCAACATACTCAGCGAGTGACCGTGGGCGCAGAGCCCCTTCAACTTCCATCACTGTTAGTGTATCACGCAAAAATGAGCAAAAATGTTACCGCCTGTTAGACAGCTTTGGCGGATATTTACCCTAATGTTTAATCGAATCTTTAGCCGTATATTGTAATAGGGCGCATGGATACTCATAAATACTAAGGCAATCTCTCCAAAACAAGTTGTGCTTTTACGAGAAGTAGCATTTCTATACTACTACTAAAGTGATGTTTTGATGTCGCTTTGCGGCATCAAAATCGCTCGTGTTTACGAAGTACAGCGCAGCTCGAGCGTACCCTTAGATGATTCAGACGATGACATTCAAGAGTCAATTTGGTACAAGATGCACAGATTACTGTGATGATAACGTGTCAAGCACCATCAAATTTTTGGTCCTTGCGCCCTGATTGCTTACAGCGTTTTTGTCTCACGAGATTTTAAGTGTGTTCTTTGACTGTACACGCTAATCACTTACTTCAACTTTGTTTTGTGTCCAGTTGACTCATGCCATGAGGGCTGTAACGCGGATACCACGCACGTAACCCAACCAAGCGGGCAGGCATAGCTAGGACAGTAAAAAGAATCTTTTGAGCAATCAGTGGCACGTCTGCTAGGGCGTTACTGTAAAACGGAAACACTAACGAAACCTGCAAAAGCTGCTTAAATGTGGGCTTACCGTCAGGAATGAGGCCGTCGCGTTCTAGCCCTGTCACCGTCTCAAAAAAGGTTTCTGAGCGCAACGCAGGCTCGAGCGCAATCTCTTGCACTAACACGTCATCTCCGGCGTTCCACATCGCATGAGGTACACCGATGGGCACGCTGATAGTCTCACCTGCACCAAGAGTTTGTTCGCTGCCGTTCACCCGCACGCCCATCATGCCACTAAGTACTTTAAAGTGCTCAACTTGCTTCAGATGAATGTGCCCAGGCGTCTCTGGCGCGCCAGGTTGAACCTCTTGCTTAAAACACAAACGCTTGCCGTTACTTTCTGCGGCTGTTTCTAAAAAGGTGATGGTCGTGTATTTGCCGCGTACAACTTGACCCGACTGCGCCATTAGAGGTGCCTCCTGATGACGCTCGAGCCAGCCTCAACCATCAAACTTCTACGATTCAACATACCTAGCCTCCACAAACATTGAGATGATGTCAGAACGACTAACTTTAACTGAGGCTAAAGGCTACCGTTACGTGAGAGTCAAACACATAAGTCGATGTACTCAAACTGTGACTAAGAGTAATATAAATTAATAAGTTTTAGTAAATTAATAAAATTGACAACTAACCTAAAAAGGTGCGGTTGTTTAAGATACAACTCGATACTGTTTTATTAACGCATGTTTAGTCAAATACTGTTAGTCACAATACCTACCATGCCACACAAGCAACCTATACACATACTCGAGTTCAACTAAAACGATATATAGCCTGATGTATTTAACACTCATCACACCTTGACTTGCTTGAATGATTTCTAGCTTCAAGAACTCAGATTAACTGTTGTAAGGTTTTGTTATGGTAAAGGCTTTACGTATCTCTTGTGTTTTAAGCTTTGTCTTACTTTTTGCTGCATGTAATACAACTCTTCCTCCTGAATCAGACGCCGAAGCCGAAATTTATACTATCACCTCTCCGGCCGAGGTGATAAGTCGCGAGTTTATGGACAGTGATGGAAATTTGGTTCCTGTTCCAGAAGATTTTATCGAGACACAGGCATCTGATTGCAGTAGTTCTACCCGATTATTCGCTGTATCAAGCAATGGAGTTAGGGCTGAAACTTCTATTACATGTAGGAATTTTAGTGGCTTTTAGACCTCTGCCTTTGGCAGCATAACAGTGAGGAACCCTTTGGGTGAAACTAGTACAGGGCTTTCTGGTGGTGTAGGAAGCCAAAGAATAGTCCAAACCACCGGCTCAGTTGGTAGAATCTCTGGCATTTATAATGTAAGAAGTGATTTAGCTGGTCAATATGTGTATTTTGTGAGTGGGCTTACTTTTGTGGAGACTTTGGGAGTGAGAGAAAACAAAAGCATCAATGCTACATGGTGAGTTAGAATGATTTCAGGAACGGCAAGTCATAAAACTTTGCCGTTCCTGAAAATCACAAGCTAAAGATGATTTCAATTATAAAAAATAAAGTATACAGAGTTATTGACGGTAAGGCGTTTAGTGCCTTATGGGATAGTGTCAAGGGTGAGCTTATGGATGCCAAAAATGCCAAAGCTGCCGCCGCTCTACACCGAGATTACGCCTCTAAACGTAAATATGACCGCAAACTTCGTCAGCTCGAGGCATCTGTGTATCAAACTGCGCTCGAGCAGGGCATCATCGAGTACTTGAAACCCTCAGATGAGGTGACTAACGAACGCAGCAAACATCAAGCTTAACGAGGTGGGCGTGGTAGCCTAAACCATGCCGCGCACTGCGACACTGTCGTTTGACAGGGGCACGCTTATTCTGCATCCACCGCCCAAAGGTAAAGCTTGGGTGGAGTTTGTCACATGGGATGATCGCATTGAAAAATTCCGCTTGCCCGCTAGCCAATACCGTCAGTTTTTAGAGGCTGTGCGCGCTGAAGGCACGCAGGTGATTGATAAAGCCGCCCAGTTTAGCGAGCTTGCACTAACGGTGACTAATAATCGGGAGCCGTTTGCTCATCAACGGGAAGCGCTCGAGACATGGAAACAAGCTGGACGGCGCGGTGTGGTAGTACTTCCCACGGGGGCAGGCAAAACCTACCTCGCCCAACTGGCCATGCGCGACACGCCTCGGTCCACGCTTATCGTGGTGCCAACGTTGGATTTGATGCACCAGTGGTATGCCCAGCTCGAGGCCACCTTCCAAGGCAGTTCAGTAGGACTCCTGGGCGGCGGATCAAAAGATGATAGTGCCATTTTAGTGGCTACCTACGACAGTGCTGCCATCTACGCTGAGCGCCTTGGCAACCGCTACGGCTTACTTATTTTTGACGAATGTCACCACTTACCCGCCGACTTTAAGCGCAGTATCGCCGAGTATTCTATTGCCCCTTACCGCTTGGGATTAAGCGCCACACCCGACCGCGCAGACGGTAAAGATGCCGACCTCGACACGCTTATTGGCCCGCGTATTTACAGTAAACGCCCCGAAGACTTAGCCGGAGGCGCACTCGCCAAACATGACATCATTCAGATTAAAGTGGATTTGTCTGAGGACGAACGCACCCGCTACGACGCGTGTATCGCTAAGCGCAATGCCTTTTTGAAAGACAAAAAGATTTCATTAGGCACGCTCAAGGGTTGGCAGTATTTTGTCTCCCAAAGTGCCCGCAGTAGCGCCGGACGTGAAGCCATGCTTGCCCACCGCGAAGCAAGGGCGCTTGCGTTTGGTACGCAGTCCAAGTTACGCGTGCTCGTTGACCTGCTTCACAAACACGCGAGTGACCGCGTGCTCATCTTTACGGACAGTAACGACACCGTCTACACCATCTCTGAAACACTGCTCATTCCCGCCATCACCCACCAGACCAAAGTCAAAGAACGTCACGACACGCTGACCTTCTTTCGAGAGGGCATCTACCCGCGCTTAGTCACCTCCAAGGTTTTGAATGAGGGGGTAGACGTGCCGGATGCCAACGTCGCCATCGTTTTGTCTGGAACCAGCACCACGCGCGAATACGTACAACGTCTAGGACGCATTTTGCGCAAGCGTGAAGGTAAGTTAGCACTTCTTTATGAAGTGGTCGCGTCGGGAACCAGTGAGGAACGCGTGTCTGAACGGCGGCGTGGAAAAACATCAACATCCTCGAGCAGCCAACAGCGCAAAACATCAGATGATAACGCAGGCACACACCAAGGCAGCCTCGACCTCACCCCAATTGCCGAAACCGACGCCATCTCCTTTGAGGATTTGTAAGCATGCTGCCTAGCGACTTGCTCATGCGCCACATTCAGGGTGATGAGATTGTGCCCAAACGCCTCAAAGCTAGTAAAACCAACCTAGCAACGGCAACGGATGTCATCAGTGTCTTTGAAGCCCAACTTGGCGAAACTAGAGCAACGCTCGAGGCCGCCCTGCAAGTCCTCGAGGGCAACGACACCGACTACCGAACCAAACGCGGCTTTGCGCATATTTTGACCAACAGCTTTAGCGAGTTTGAGGTTAAGAGTCCGCTCGAGCCTGCTGACTTGCGGCAGAAAGTATTTGCAGCTTCAGCCAAACATGTTCCATCTAAAGCAAATAGTGAGAAGGTATTAGGGCAAGTTGCGTCTGAACTCAGCCAAGAAACCCAAACCCATGTCACGCCAGACATGGTGCGTGCTGGTCTCTACGCAGATCTGCAGGATAACCACGTGCTCGAGCGCTTCGACGCACCTGAGCCAGGCACGCTCATCGAACGCTACAACCTCGCTCAGGCCCAAGGCGTGCTCTACCGCGCCAGCCACATCATCATCACCGCCTACCGCAATGACCCCGGCGAATACAAGCAGCTTTTTCGCTTCCTCAAACTATTTGGGCTCATGGCCTACATTGAGGGAGACGCTGATCACGGTTTCACCATCACCATTGACGGGCCAGCTAGTTTGTTCAAAGCTAGCACCCGCTACGGCACCGACCTCGCTAAGTTTTTGCCTGCGCTGTTGCAAGTGAGCCGTTGGTCAATGGACGCCACGCTGGTTCCACCCAACAACCTCTACGGACCCACGCCCGACGAAGTTCATTACCGTTTGGATGCTGACTGTGGGCTTGTTTCACATTACAAACCGGGCACCACCTATGATTCTGCTGTAGAAGAAGCCTTTGCCTCCCGTTGGGCGAAAACCAAAACCGAGTGGCGCTTAGAGCGCGAGGTTGACCTGTTACCCATTCCCGGTAGTGTGATGGTGCCGGACTTCCGGCTGGTCCATCCTGAACACGAAAAAACGTATTTGTTAGAGATTGTTGGCTACTGGCGGCCCAAGTACCTGCAAAAAAAGTTTGCCCAAGTTCGCAAAGCTGACCGTGATGATTTAATTCTAGCTGTTTCTGAGAGGTTGAACCTCGAGGCGGCTGGGGTGAAACTCGACGACGTACCCGCGAAAATCATCTGGTTCAAAGGTAAAGTTAACCCGCAGGATGTGCTGGCGGCAGTTGCTTGATATTTATTTGCTATCTTTTGTAAAAAATTTTTACCTAGACAAGACATCCAATTTGCTTCAAAATACAGGAGGAGGTAGTGCGTTTGATTGCTAAGCATATTTACTTTAGTGTTTTAACGTTAACCTTACTAGTCTCAGCCTGTAGAGCTAATGATTCCATCTCCACGAGCAGTATTCAACCTTGGACCCAAACTGAGTTAGACAACCTTCTTGATATGACTGAGTTGGGTAACATAGAAGTTGACGCCCAAGGGAATTACGCAGCAAGTGGACGTCCAGTAGATGTTGAAGCTCTTCGTGAACTTCCTATAGGGCTAGGACGTGACTTGAACTTATTACGTCTCAGCGAAGATGTCTATGCACGAATGGATTACAACGTTGTCGAAGCGTTAATGTGGGCAAAACCTGATGAAATCCGTTCATATCTCACACAATACGGGTTAGATATTGCCTATATCCGTGATGTTGTTGGCACTAAAGAATGGGAGGAGTACTACTCACTTACCGATGTGTATCACCTCACCAATGTCATGAACCAAAGCCAAGATAGTAGGTTTTTAAATATCCGAGCAACTACGGGATTAGGTGCAGGAGATTTACTGTTACGCGACCTTGGACTTCTTGATTTGGAGAAAGACAACTAGCGTAATGCTTTTTCTGGTGAATGCCACACAGAAAGTTACACTAATTCACGATTACCTAGGATATTTTTAGCATCTTTCGGCTATAATAGCCACATTATGACAAGCATTCGCATTAGCTTAAACGATGACATTGAGCGGGTGCTCGAGGCCCTCAAACGGGACTAC
>CAZMCW010000067.1:15279-16449 GCA_964564405.1 uncultured bacterium | reverse complement strand
AGAGTTTATGATGTGTTTTGTCGGACTTGGTATAAAGACGCATCAACATACGTCTACCGCTACTTTAGCAGGCGGTGAGCAGCTCGAGCTAGCTACGCCTATATGAGCGATGTTAAGACGAAATCCTAGCTATTAAGTAATTGCCAAAGGGGTGGTACAAAAACAATGAGTCCCACCAAAATAGCACCCATTGAAACCAATAAAACTGCACCTGCGGCAATGTCTTTGGCACGTTTCGCAAGTGGGTGGTAGGTGGGCATAACCATGTCGATGATGGCCTCGAGCGCACTATTAAACAGCTCGCAGGCAAGTACAATCATGGTTGTTAAGATGACGGCGACTAGGTTGGCGTCTAGCATGAGCGCCAGCATGAGCGCTGCTAGTCCCACACAAACCTCAATACGCAAGTTGGCTTCACTACGCCACGCTTGAGCTAAGCCTGAAAAAGCATAATGAAACGCGCGTTTAAGTCGCTGCGGCCCTAAGGTGCGAGGTCGAGGATGCGTTTTTGATGGTTCCTGAAGATGTGCCACTCGTCCTCCGTGACGTGATCGTAGCCGAGCAAGTGGGTGAGCCCGTGTGCCGCCAAAACAAGTAACTCTGTGCTGAGGCTATGTCCAGCAGCCTGCGCTTGGGCGGCTGCTGTGTCCACACTTATAATAATGTCACCGAGGTGAGAAATGGTGGGCATCGTCACATCATCGGGTTCGTGGCTTGGGTAAGAAAGCACATCTGTAGCTGCGTCAACGCCGCGGTGGTCGCGGTTTAGCGTCTGAATCGTTACGTCATCAACGAAAACCAACGTCAGTTCACGGTCGTTGAGGCCGAGGTCATTCATAAGCTGGCTGAGACACTCGGCTACGTAGGGTGCGTGGTTACATTGCCCCGTTTCATCGATGGCATCAATGCTATTTGTATGATTGTCGGTAGTTTGTGCGTCAGATTTCACAGACATAAATAGCATCCTTCGTGACATGTGGTTATATCGCAACGACTAAGCACTGTAAGCACATGCATGATCAGTAATCTTATGAGCAGCCTCATGTGCTGATAATTAAAATAATTGTGTTGTCAAGGTTGATGGCTTATCTCCTTGTAGGAAACAAGATTGCAACATAATGTATAAGTTCACTGGCGAGCTTCAGTGAGTCTGGTGAGCAAAGCGAACGA
>CAZMCW010000067.1:0-15213 GCA_964564405.1 uncultured bacterium | reverse complement strand
CATAGTCAAATGCTGCTTTAGCGTGAATAATCGTAGTGTTTAGGTAAGTCACGTCCTCTTCAACGAATATTGCTTTTTGTTCTTTCCCACTAAAAGCCAACGGCAGTTCTGTGCAAGCTAAGCAAACCGATTTCTGTGTTACATCTTTATGCTTGTAAGCAGATTCAATAACATCTTTCAAAATGATCCTGCCAGTTTTGATTTCACCTTGAAACAGCTCCGATATCAACGACGTAACTATACTTTGTAATTCTTGCTCAGACGGTGGAAATGCGTCAATATGTCTTGCCGCCATAAATTCAGGCATTGAATTTGATTTCATTGTTGGTTCAGTACCCAATAACAAAAACTGGTTGATCTTGTGTCTTTTACATTCGTTTGCAATAGCTTCATAAATACTCAAGACAGGGATATTGAGATTCTTTGTGATGGCATCAAACCTTGTGTGGAGCGTGTTTGCTGTAATTATTGCGAAGTCGACACCATTCATCTCTAATTTTTTCAAGGCGGAGTTGAAATACTTGTCGTACTCCTTCCAAGAAGCATCATCTCTTATACGTCCTCTATGATTATAAGAGTAGTTTATGTTTACAGACTCTATACACATTTCAGGCATTGGAGATGGGCCATTGAATTCAAATTGCGAATGATAGCGTTGGCTCATCTGACAAATAGCCTTATAGTATCCAATGGTAGCTGGCCAAGCAAGACCACCAAGTAATCCGATTTTTTTCATCGGTCTCATTCTAGTCGGCATTTCAATTCGCTAACTTGTGATTATGCTGCATCGCTAGCAGATTTTGTCTCCTGTTGTGCGTCTTGCTTTGTCTGCTGGATGTCATAAGCTTTGATGATCTTCGCAACCAGTGGATGGCGCACAACATCAGCTTCGTTAAAGTACACAAAGCTAATTCCCTCAATGTGTTTGAGAATTTTCTCAGAGACGCTCAATCCGCTTGTTATACTGCGTGGTAAGTCAGTTTGAGTTATGTCTCCGGTGACGACTACCCGGCCATTAAAGCCCATGCGGGTGAGAAACATTTTCATCTGCTCGCCAGTGGTGTTTTGCGCTTCGTCCAAAATAATGAACGCATCATTCAAGGTGCGCCCGCGCATGAAGGCAAGTGGGGCAACCTCAATTACGCCACTTTCTAGATATTGCTCAATACGCTCGTTATCCATCATGTCGTAGAGCGCGTCGTAAAGTGGGCGCAAGTAAGGGTCAATTTTAGCTTGCAGATCGCCGGGCAAGAAGCCGAGTTTTTCGCCAGCTTCTACCGCTGGGCGCGTAAGAATAATGCGTTTGACCTGTTTATTTTTAAGCGCTTGCACGGCCATAGCAATAGCCAAGTAGGTTTTACCCGTACCTGCGGGTCCAATCCCAAAGGTAATTTCACTGCTGGCAATAGCGCTCACATAGCGGCGTTGTCCTGGCGTTTTAGGCCTTGCGCGGCGCGGCAAACTGGAAACAGCATCGTTATTCTCGGACGTTACTGGGTCTTCAAACAAGGTACCGCGTTCAATGTCGGTCAAACTAATGTCCTCACCTTTACGAATGGTTGCTAACAAGTGCTTAAAGGTGCGCTCAGCTTCGGCGACATCGTTTCTTTGACCAGACAACCGCAACTCGTCGCCTCTGGCAAGTACGTTCGCTGCCAGGCTGCGTTTGATGAGTTTGAGGGTTTCGTCGTTGTGTCCAAACAAGGACATGGCTTCTTGGGGGCTACGTAATTTTAAGGTGACGGTATTTGTTGCTATGATGCGCTCCTTTATGAGATGTGTTGGTAGCAAACGTGTGCACTACGGATTATGCTGTGAAATTAAGTGCAAATTACTACTCTATTGGATAACAAATAGTATTGAGATTCTTTATTATACCTGTGTCAAGCTTTAGGCTGCATGTGCTCTCTGGGGTCGTACCTTTTGGGGGTAACACGCTTACGTTTACTAGCTGGTTCACTTAAGACCTCACGCCAGATAATGCCTTGCATGAGGGACGTGCTATCAAAGCGTAAGGGAATACGGCGGCTACGTTTACGGCTGACCCGCAGACCTTGTTGAGGCGCACTGGAAGACTGTAAGGTTGCTCTGGCTTGAACTCGAGTTGAAGACTCGAGACTCGTACCATACCCGCGCACGGTTTTACCTTCTAAGCTCGTGCCGTAGCCTTCAATTGGCTTGGTGTTTGGCGGGCTTAGCAAGCTCCTGGATTGGCTCGAGCTTGGCCCCGAACCGGGTCTAGACGGCGCAGGTAACAAGACATCCGCTGAGCTAGGTGTTGTTTTTGCTTGTGGCTGCGGCGAGCCAAAAAGCTGCCCTTGCTGTTTTTGTTGACTACCTTGCTGCGCTTCAACAACCCGCTTGCGGGCTTCCTCGAGCCGCTTGCGAAAGTCATCAGCTTGGTTACTTTGGCTACTTGTTGTTGGTTGCTGAGGCTGCTGCGACGGGCTTTGCCTTGTGACTGGATGACCTGATGCGGGCGGACGGTTACCACCTGCTTGTCGCCTAATCCACCTAGAAATCCTAAAAACTGAAATGATAACAAAAACGATGGGTACAAGAAAATCAATAATATCCATGCGCTACCTACTTACAAAACTAACTTTCATCATCACTGCCTTCAGTGGCACTGGCGATGTTGCCGCGCATTTTCGTATCTGACTGAATATTCTCGAGGTTGTAGTAGTCCATCACGCCAAGTTTGCCTTCACGCAAAGCAGCCGCCATAGCCCGGGGTACTTCTGCTTCTGCTTCCACCACGCGCGCGCGCATGGCCTCAACTTGAGCGCGGTTTTCTTGCTCAATCGCTACCGCCATAGCCCGGCGTTCTTCAGCTTTTGCTTGGGCGACGTTTTTGTCTGCCTCAGCTTGGTCGGTTTGCAAAATGGCACCAATATTTTTACCTACGTCTACATCAGCAATATCAATCGACAAAATTTCAAAGGCTGTACCCGCGTCTAGCCCTTTTCTAAGCACGGTTTTAGAGATGACATCGGGGTTCTCGAGCACGGTCGCATGGGAGTCGGAGGAGCCAATGGAACTCACAATGCCCTCGCCCACACGGGCAATAATGGTGTCTTCACCCGCGCCCCCAACTAAGCGGTCAAGGTTAGCGCGTACGGTGACCCGGGCGACGCTAATGAGCTGAATGCCGTCTTTGGCAACTGCAGCTACGCGTGGTGTTTCAATAACCCGTGGGTTAACAGATACTCTTACGGCGTCTAATACGTCGCGTCCAGCAAGGTCAATGGCAGCAGCGCGGTCAAAAGGTAACTCAATGCTGGCTTTGTCTGCTGCGATGAGTGCATCTATGACTCTGTCAACGTTGCCACCAGCCAAAAAATGGGCTTCTAGCTGGTCACGTTGTACATTGATGCCCGCTTTATCAGCTTTGATGAGCGGCAAAATGATTCTCGCTGGGGGTACACGGCGAAGGCGCATACCAATGAGGCTAGTGAGTTGAACTTTGACACCTGCAGAAATAGCAGAAATCCACAAACCAATAGGAATAAGATTAAAAAAGACAAACAAAAAGACAATGACAATAACAGCGATGATAATGGGTTGCATAATATGTTCCTCCGCAAAGTACTTAGGTTAATGCCTCGGTGATGCTTTAAGTTATGTAAGTCGGTGATGCTTTAAGCTATGTAAGTCAAACAGTGAGACGCCATAAACGCCATAGTTCTTAAAGGGTAAACCACATGTGTATGTGATGTGTCAGTAGAAGCAGCCACTAACGTTATGAAGTAGCAACAGTGCTGGCTGCACCTTTTAGACCGTCCAAAAGAAAATGTAACCAACGCGCCCAAGTCCATATTGAAGAGTACAAAGTTAATGATGAGACCTAGTATACGCTACCGCTGGCGTTGAATTGGAGAGCGGCTTACGCTCGAGCTAAGTACCTCCTATCTGGAAACTGCAGTTTTCAGATAGCATTCAGCAGTTAAAGATGGGCGCTGCTAAGTTGGGTAAGTGCCACTTTTAACTTGGAGGTACTTACCTCATTCACGCTTCAGCTGCAGCTTGCCGCACCACCACGCGGTTGCCGTAGACGTTGTACACCATAACGTTGCTACCAGCGGAAATGTAGTCACCTTCGGTCACAACATCAACTCGAGTATCGCCAAACACAGCCACGCCAGCTGGGCGTAAGTCAGTGAGAGCCGTACCTGTTTTGTGTAACAAGCTATGCGCTGAGGTTGTTGCTATCGGGTTCAGGGTAGCCGTGCCTAGATCGGGTTGGTTTCCCGAGCCAGTTAACCGCGTAGACAACGTTAAAAACCCCGTCAAACGCGCGTTGGGTAAAAGCCACAACGCAAGCACCAGCAAGACACCTGTAAACACCGTGCTGTAAGCAATCACATTTACAGCATCGCCTTCAAAAATGCGGAACAGCGAAAAACCTAGCGCAGCAATGCCCAAAATGCCAGCAATACCAAACCCAGGAATAACAAACAACTCCGCAGCAATCAGCAAAATGCCCAGCGCGGCAATAGCAACATCCACGTTGGTTGCGGGTGTGGCGATAAACGCACCGCTAAAAAAGAGCAGTAGCGCCAACACGCCGATACCACCGGGTAAACCCAACCCAGGCGTAAAAAACTCCACTACTAAGCCAATCACACCGATGGCAAGCAGGGCAGCCGCCACCAACGGTGAGGTCAAAAAGGTGCCTGTGCGTTCTAGCGTGCTCATCTCTAATCGTTCGATAGGGACGCCGGCGTAACCGAGTTGCTCGAGGGCGTCATTAATATTACTTGCTTCCAAATCTGCAATGTCGTACTCAACAGCTTGAGACGGTGTTAGCGTCACCAGTTCTTCGCTAGTAGATAGTCCCGGAATTTCAATACCCTGGTCAACCATCGCTTCAGCAACGCGTGTGTTGCGCCCGGTAGCTTCGGCGACCGAACGAAACTGACTGCGCGTTGCCGAGTTAATTTTTTCGTCTGCGGCCGTCATGCCATTGGGCGAGGTGAAGTCAAGCGTGACCGTAAGCGCTGCCCCGATGGACGAACCAGGTAACATGGCCAGTTGGTCAGCACTCATGGCGATAAGCGCGCCAGCACTGAAAGCATCTTCCACAATAGAAATGGTGGGCACTTGGGCGCGCTGCAAGATGCTATCCACAATATCGCTCATGGCGTCTACGCGCCCGCCGGGGGTATCAATTAAAAACACCAGCGCCAGGGGTTGTTCGCTGTTAGCGCGGTCTACCCGGCTGCGTACAAACTGCGCGGTTGCTGGGGTAATTTCAGTATCAATAGGAATAAGCCAGACAGCTTGTGACTGGGCAAGTGCAGGTGTGGCAAGCATAAACACGCAAAACAACACCACCCTGATGCGTGCGCTTTGGGTAAGTGCGCGTTGTATAAGTGCTGGGGCTACACCTGAGTGTAAGCGTTTAGTGAGCAGGGGGTTCATGTACGTAGTATAGCGAGCCACACGTGTTTGCGGGTGCGGTTCAAGACAAGATGATGGCGTTCTGTAGAGACACCCAAGAAAATCTCATAAAGTGTCTTTGTTAGCACTACCCCAAGTACAACAACACTTGAGGCGGATTTACCCGTGGGCTATTTGAGCCAAAGAAAAATAGAGGATGACCAAAAAAAATTTTGTAGTTACTTACATGTGGGTTGTTGATGTCGTATTTGTCCGCGTATAGGCGTTCATGTCTAAGTGGTGGATCTGGAAGGCGCATGAACATACAATCTCGTTCAAGCTGCATTAAAAAATCAACACCACCATCCATGTAGGTGATGTCTTTATAAATATCATTGTGTGTGGCGTCACCCCACTCCCAGTCAGGTATACCGCCAACCTTGGTAGTCCCTTCATAGGATGCGGAGGTATCTACAGGTTCAAAGTCAAACCGCTCAAACTTAAACAGTTGTGATACCTGAGGTTGTAGGTTTGTTGCTTCACGCTTTTCAAACACATAGACGCTAAAGTTCTTTTGATAGGTAGCTAAGAAGCCGTCTGGAAAGTGAATATCTTCTGGTACGTATATCGTATCAACATATTCTTCGTACCTGCCTTTGTCATGCTCCCAAGAGGTGCAATAGAAAAACGCCATCACCCACTTGTCCCAAATATGACCCTTAGGAAAAGCTACTTGGAAGAAAAACGTCATTGGCATCCCACAATAGGTACATAGCGGCACTTCAAACCTGTCTGGAATATTCGGCACACCACCTTTGAAACTCATGTCTTGCTCGGTTTGCTCTACATCTGGAATGGTAAGGACTTTGTAGGCTGCTGGCATAGTTGAGGTTAATCTGCTTGTGGAATAAGCGCGTTGAGTAAGTCAGTGCGCCAGCTGGCGGTATCACGGTTGTAGATGCCGAAGCCAGCGCCAAACTCCCAATAGGCCCACGAAAAATTGTGAGCTTCGGCGGCTTCACGCACGGCGGTTGTCCAGCGCACGCGGGAGGCCATGTCGGCAGGGTTGTAAGCGCCAAATTCGCCTAGGAAGACGGGGCGGTTGTGGGCGGTTGACCATGCGGACACTGTGTCGAATGCCTTAGCTAGAATATCTTGTTCAGATTGTAAAAGAGGAGTGCAGGTGGTGTTGCATAGCTCGAGCCGCGCCAGTTCATACGGTTCCTGCGGGTCTGGCACATCACTAATAAGTGCAAGGTCAGTGAGTCCTGCAACCGCGCCGCAGCTAGCTATAGGAATACTATAAGTTTCTGTTCCACTATTACTGATTGGTACACCAACATCCTCTGGCAAGCCGTTTTGACCACAGACAATCTTGAGTTGTGCGTCTCCGCCAACGGTAAGCTCGAGCCTCTTGTAACCCGTCACAACCTGCTCGCTGTGCAAGTACAACCCACTCCAGCCTTGCTCATGGTGGACTTGCATGGTGCTAGCCTCCGTAGGTGTACTGGTAGTGTCCCACGACCAGTTGTCCCACGCGTAACTAGCGCGCGTGCCAGACCATGTTTCGCCTATAGGCGGCACAGGTGATACCCAATCTGCGCCTTGGTGGGTAAACGGAAACGGGTCGTAGTAGTGAACTGTGACGATGAGGTTGGGATCATCTGGCAGGGTTAAATTGTCTAGCCTGCGCCAACTGTTCCAACCCACCGGGCCAACCACCAGCGGGCGGGTTGGATTGCTCTGGCGAATGATAGTAACAGCCTCAGCAAGAAGGTCATTCCACAACTCGGGGTTGTCGTCAAACACCGCGTGAGGTTCGTTGAGAAGTTCAAAGTAAACACTGGTTGGCGCGTTTTGGTAGTGGGTGGCGAGTTGCTGCCAAAGTGCCAAAAAACGCGCTCTGTGAGCGGTTGGATTGTTATTAAGCTCGTTGTAATGGTGAATATTAATCATGGTGTTGAGGCCGGTTCGTTCCGCTTGGGCGAGGACCCAATCGACCCGCTCGAGCATCCCAGCATCAATTGTGTACGGCGCGGTTTCAAGCGCGTGACCTGACCAGTAGATAGGTACCCGCACGCTGTCAAAACCAGCCGCTTGGATGAGGTCGAAGAAGTTAGCCTCGAGCACCATGCCCCAGTCGCCTTCGTTGGGTGCTTCGAGTGCGTTGCCAAGGTTGACAGCGCGGCCCAGTGCAGCGTTTGCCTCAAAAATAGTTTCTGTGGGAGGTGTTACAGCCGGTAACGGTGCACCGTCATCAGCTTGAACCGACTGACTACTGCAACCTAATAATAAAAGAAATAAAAGGACATATTTCATGCCCTAGCCTAGCAAAGCCAGGGCGTGAGGTAGGTGAGCAAGCAGTTTAGCTTGTAGATGGGTCTAAGTGTTTCCATAGTAACTTTGCGACGCGGAACGTAAATGAATCACGTTCCTTAACCGCTGACCGCTATCTGTATCTGCAAGATATAGATAGGAGATACTTAATACCAATTCCGATTAAACACTATATAAACCCTGCAGGCTTTATAACGTTCCCATCGGAATCGGTGGCTGTTTCTACACCTTCCATGTGAATTAATTCCTCGAGGAATTGACCGGAAAGAGTATAACTATGCGACTACTTTGCTTGTACCTCAATGCTGCTATTAATGGCTGTGAGCACGTTGTAGTCTTGCTCGAGAATTGTGTCAATAAAAATCCAACGGGCAGTTGCGTTTTGCTGTGTAAAGGTCACGGTCATGTAACCGCGCTCGCGCAAGTTGCAGTATTGCAAGTCGTTAATGAGTTGTACCAGCCCAACCTCGCTAACTCTGGCAGCTTCTGGCGTGTCTAAGCCTAGAAAAGCTTCCAAACCGGGCGAACTTACTGAAGATGTCGCAAACTCTGTTCCCACGGTCATACCTGATGCGTCTGTAAGTTGGCTTGACCATGCGTTATGGGTATCACCAGCTAAGGCGACGAAGTTTTTTTGTCCGGCAAGAGCTGCACCAAGAATAACTTCGCGGTCGTAAGCGTAACCGTCCCATGCGTCTAGGTTGTAGGGAATAAAAGGGGACTCGAGCAACGCGAGTTGATCTGGGTCATTGACAATAGCCAGCTCAGCTTCTGTCATACCAGCTGCTAAAAGTTGCTCAACGGTAGGGTTCGTCACGCCTTGTCCAGCAAGTTGTTGCAAAATTGCTTGATACTTGCCAGCAGCTAGCGCTACCGCCGTATATTCGTCTAGCGTAACCGTGGGGTTGAGTGGGTCAGGGGTGAGGGTCACGGCAGGTAGCAACATTCTGCCCATGAGTACTTGCTGACCTAGCACTTGCCAGCGTGCGGTGGATACGTTCATTGTTTGCAAAAGCCAATCGCGCTGGGCTTCACCCAACAGCGTGCGGTTGGTGCTGGTGACGTCCGTTATAAACGCGCTAGCATCAAACTCACCTTGCGCACTGATGTAATTGGCGTAGTCAAGTTGCGCGTCGCGGCCGATCCGGCGCGTGTCGAGCATCATCAAATTAACCAGATCGCCATAGTCAAACTCTCGGTAGATGCGTCCGTCTTCGTCGGGTGTGATAGGTCGTAGCGGCATCCACTCAAAGTAAGCTTGCAACGAAGCTTGTTTGCGGGCGTCGTAACTACCTTCGCTGTCGTCGTGGTTTTCGGCACCTTCGCGCCATGCGTCGTTGGCAATTTCGTGATCGTCCCAGACAACAATCCAAGGCACAGCCCCGTGTAACGCTTGCAGGTCTGGGTCAGTGCGGTATTGGGCGTAGCGGGTGCGGTAATCGTCTAGCGTGATGCACTCACCGTCAGGTTCAACTTGCCGCCCTAGCGCTGCGGCTTGTTCGCTGGCGTAGCCGCCGCGTTCGTATTCGTAAATGTAATCACCGAGGTGTAGTACAGCGTCTAAATCAACTTCGTTGGTGGCTTCACGGTAAACATTAAAATAGCCTGCCGGATAATTCGAGCAACTAAATACGGCCAGTTTGAGTTGGTCAACGCTAGCTGCAGGCAGGGTTTGGGTTTGTCCGATTGGGGACACAATGTTGCCTACGGTAAAACGGTAGTAGTAACGCGTGCCAGCCGTTAATCCGCGCACATCAACTTTGAGGGTGTAGTCACGGCTCACGTCGGTGTTGCCGCTATCCATATTGACGAGGTCGTTAAAATTGGCGTCGCTAGCAACTTCCCACATGACCTCAATGGTACCGGTTGTAGCCATATCTGGGGTGACTCTGGTCCACAGCAAAACGCTGTCTGTCAAAGGGTCACCACTTGCTACCCCATGTAAAAAAGATGCAGCTACAGGCGTGTCGTCGTCATTGCTAGCACAACTTTGCAAGCCAGCGCTCACAAACACCACACTAGATGCCAAGCTCGCTTTGATAAACTCGCGGCGGGTAAGTTTCATGGTCAACCTCAGCCAAGGTAGATTTAGATGACGGCACCGCTCGGACTATCGCACCTAATACAGCAGGTAGCATCTGGTTAACTACAACACAACTCATACCAAATCCGGTTGATTCTTCAAGAATTAACCCCTGCAAGAGCAGGTAGGATAAACTACGGAATCCGTGGTGGACGCCATGATGCCTTTAGGCGTTATGCGGGATACAAACGGATTCCGTATCACACGTATGACGTTACAGACGACAAAGTCAAAGATGATGATCGTAGCAACCTAAACTTAACGCACTGTAAAACTACATTTTCAAAACATAGCTTGTAGACACTTGCGTAAAAAATACGTTGGTGTTGCTCGCATCTATAAATCTTTGGGTTGTTATACCAAATTGACTCTTGAATGTCATCGTCTGAATCATCTAAGGGTACGCTCGAGCTGCGCTGTACTTCGTAAACACGAGCGATTTTGATGCCGCTTTGCGACATCAAAACATCACTTTAGTATTAGTGTGCGCAGTATGTAGATAAACCGCCATCCAGGCCTGTACGCTAGCATGAGATTGTCATGGCTTTTTGGTGTGCTGAAAGTGTTGCTAGCCTCAAGGTTTAGGGGTTGGTCCCTGTGAGTTTGCCATTGTAATAAGTTATTACAATTAACTTTATACTACAACAGGCTTGTTATTATAATAAGTTTAATATTGCAGTGAGTTTGATAATAAATGGGGTGATTCCCCCAGGAATTAACTGGCAGCGGTGTCACGTCAAAGGAACAGTAGCAATTAGGGTTGTGCCTTGCTCAGAGGACTCGAGCTGCAACTTTCCCCCCAGTAAGCTAAGCCGCTCGTCTATGCCAATGAGCCCAAAGTGATAATTACGCGCCAAACTGCTCAAGTACCTGGGTACATCAAAACCTGTACCGTCATCAGTGATTTTTAAGTAGGCTTCACTATCTTCAAGTTGTAGCTCGAGGCTGACATTATCGGCCTCAGCATGTTGGAAAGCATTGTGGAGTGTTTCTTGGGCGACCCGAAACAAGGTGTAACTAAGCTGCGGTGACAGCACGTCGGTGTTAGCTAGGTTATAGCTTACCTTGGGGGGGTCTTTGTATATGCCAAGCAGGTCTTTTGTAAGATTTTCCAGTGCTTGCTTAAGACCAAACTCCTCTAACCCCATGGGGCGCATGCCGCTAACGACACCCCTAAGTGTTTCAGCCATCGCAAGCACCTCTTGGCGGTAGCTGTCGAAGCTTGCCACTGAGGTAGGCGTGCCACTGGTTAAGTCGTTTTGGGCGTTCGCCATGCTGATGTTAAGGCTCAAAAGTTGTTGCAGCACGCCGTCGTGGAGTTCGCGGGCGAGGGTTAAGCGTTCCTGCGTGCGAATCTCAGCGAGCTTGGCACGCGCGTCACGCAAGGCTGCTTCATTACGCTTCTGCTCACTAATATCTTCAAAAACAAGTAACACATGCTCTTTATCCGCAAAGGTAATGAGTTCTAGGGAGGCACACAACACGCCCGTTTTGCCCTCGCTTTGATTGACCTGTAGCTCGACCTCGCGTTTGTCGTTTTCGGTGTATATCATGGTTTCTAGAGAATGAAGTTCACTGGGATTGCGCCAGATATCGAGGTTTAAGAGCGACTTGTCTTGCAGGTCACCACGCTTGTAACCAAGCACATCTTCACATTTTTCATTGACGTCGACAATGGTCCAATTATCTAGAATGAGCAGACACGTTGCCGACGGACCCTGTTCAAATAGGATCCGAAACCGCGCTTCAGAGGCTGTTAGAGCATCTTCAGCCTCTTTGCGTTTGGTGATGGGTTGGCCTGTACCAATAATGCGATAAATGTTGCCTTGGTCATCACTAACTGGAGTAAGATTCACCAGCCACCACGTATCGCCCTCTTCAAGGGGGGCCATAACCTCGTACTCGAGCGACTCACCTGAGCTCACAACCTGTGCATATTGGGCAGTCATAGCATCTTGGTCGGTTTGGGGCAAATGGCTTAACTCGTCGGTCCGTTTGCCGACAACCTGCTTGCGTTCTAAACCTGTCATACGCACAAAGGTTGGGTTGATGTCGATGTGGCGAAAGCCATCTGCTTCAACATCAATCACATACACCGCCAAGCTCACGTCATTGTAAATACTGCGCAAAAACGTTTCTTGTTCGCGCAGTTGTGCGTTCGCTAGCCGAAGGTCTTGGGTACGCGTACGAACGCGGTCCTCAAGCGTGCTATTTAAGGTTTGCAGGTCTTGTTCTGCTTTGCTGCGCCGGACGGCTTCGGCAAGCACGTTTGCTACCGACTGCACAAATTTAATGTCGTTATCACTAAAGTTGCGGGGGCTACGGCTGTGAGCCCCGAATATACCCCAAGGTTTCACTACACCTTGAACAAGACCGCCCTGAATAATAATACTGAGACCGCTTGTCACGCCGTGATCGGTAAGTAACGCTGAACCGCTAAAGCGCCTGTCCTCAGCTAAGTTTTCGGTTACTACTACATCGGTAGTACGTAAGGTAAACCCAGCTTGCGAACGCAAGTTAGTAGTGACCTTGGCGCTGCCGACAAGTCCTGGGTCCCACCCCACGCCTGCTGTAAGCAGTAAAGCGTCTTCATCAGGTAGTTTTTCAAGCACGTTGACAAGGTCTAGCTCGAGCACCTCGTGAACGCATGTAACAGCTTGCTCTATTAACGACTCTAAACGCGCTTCTGAAAGTGCGTACTGACCCAGCTCAGCAACAGCAGCTTGCTGGCGGGCCCGCTGTGCTAGAGCGGCTTCAGCGGCTTTTAGATCGCTGATATCTACCAGGTTAACAACAACCCCATCAATGCGCTTGTCGAGGGTACGGTAGGGTAGTAACCGCACGACGTACCTGCGACTATCTGTCTTAGCCTCGAGTTCTACAGCTTGTAAGGTCTCGAGCACGTGTTTAGCGTGCGCGCCTAGGGTGCTTAGGTCAAGCTGGTGAGACAGATGCTCAAAGGGACGGCCTAGGTCAGCTGGAATCAGATTAAAAATATGGCTAGCTGCCGGTGTAAAACGCTTTAAGCGCAGCTCTTGATCTAAAAAGAGTGTGCCCACCTCAGTTGAGCTGATCAAGTTTTCGAGGTCACTGTTAACGCGGGCAATCTCGTCAATTTTGCTGCGTAACTCTTCGTTAACCGTAATAAGTTCTTCATTGGTAAATTGCAGTTCTTCTCTAGAGGTTTCTAGCTCCTCGCTTGTTGACTGTATTTCCTCGTTCATCGACTGCAATTCTTCGTTGGACGCAAGCAGTTCTTCGTTGGAGGTTTCTAATTCTTCAATAGTAGTTTGCAGGGATTCGCGGGTGCTGATGAGCTCGCTCTCGAGCTGGACAGCTAAACTTTGCTCTTCGCTGCTAGTAACAGCAGGCAGTACAGCTTGGCTACCCTCCTGCAGCAAGACGAGCACGTGACCCGGTGCGGACTCGAGCTGCCTGACCGACAAAGAAACAGGTAGTGTGTCCCCGTTAACACGAACCGAGACCAACTTAGCGAGTGTTAACTTGTCCTGTTTAAAGCAGCGGTAAAGTGCTGCTCGCAACTCCATAGCTAGACCTTCACGCGCTTGCTCAACGATGTTGATCGTCACGTTGCCTTCAGGGTGCTCTAAGTACTTACCCGTGCGCCCGCTTACGTAGACAATGTCGTACTGCGCGTTCACGACAGCAAACGCAGGTGCATGGTGCGCTAGCACTGCTTGCTGGGCCAATGTTGCCAGACTAACGTCTGCACCTTCACTAAGCGCTTGAGGGTCCCTTGAGTGCACTTTTTGAATAAATGCGAGGAGAGGTAAATTGTTTTTGTCAGTCACTTCAGAGTAGCTATAGAGCTTGGCACTACGGTTGACCTCGGCAAACAAGTTAGACGACTTACGAAGCGATTCAGACGCCCCCAAAAATAAAAAGCCGTTGGGTTTGAGGGCATAGTTGAAAATTCTGTAAACCCGCTCTTGCACGTCGGTATTTAAGTAGATAAGCAGATTGCGGCAAGTGATGAGGTTAAGCCTTGAAAAAGGTGGGTCTTTAATGAGATTGTGTGTGGTGAAAAGCACCATCTCACGAAGACGTTCTTTCACCCTAAAACTGCTACCCTCGAGTTCAAAAAAGCGCTCTAAGCGGTCTGGACTTACATCTGCGGTAATACCCTCGGGGTAAACGCCGCGCCGCGCAAAGTTCAACGCACGTTCGCTAATGTCGGACGCAAAAATTTGCAGTGGCAGCGGGTTGTCGCGCAACGCATTGTGCTCAGCCAGGAGCATCGCGACCGAGTAGGCTTCTTCGCCGGTCGCGCAGCCTGTGACCCATACGCGCACCTCGTCACCCGTAAAAAGCTGCGGGATGATGTCATTTTCCAACACTTTAAACGCGTCGGCGTCGCGAAAAAAATCGGTCACACTAATGAGTAACTCGTTGACCAGCGCGTCTGCTTCGTCTTCGTGGTTGCGAAAATAGCCTAAGTAGTCGCTAAGGGTGTTTAAGCTATGAACCTGTAACCGCCGCCCTATACGGCGCAATACCATGTTGCGTTTATAGTTGCTAAAGTCATGCCCCGTGCGAGTTTGTAACTGTGTGAAGATACGTTGTAAGACCTCGTTATCGTCTTCAGGCAAACGTTCACTACTGTTAGGTAATTTGAGCTTGGCCGCGTGGTCTTTAACCTCAATGAGCTTTTTGGGCATATCGCTTGCGTTGAGCACAAAGTCCACAAGTCCGGTGACTGCGGCACTGCGGGGCATACCCTCATACTCAGCGTCGTCTTCACTTTGGGCAAAGGTAATCCCGCCGGCTTCTTTGAGTGCGGTGAGCCCCTGGGTGCCGTCGGTACCTGTGCCTGAAAGCACCACCGCAACCGAGTGTTCGCCTAGATCAGCAGCTAGCGCCCGAAAAAAAAGGTCAATGACGGCGTGTGAGCCGCGCCGCTCACCGCGCTCCGAAAGTTGCAAGATACCTTTTCTGATCGATAAACGCTTGTTGGGCGGAATGACATAAACGTGGTTAGGGGCAACTTTGGTGTTGTTCTCGACTTGCCTGACAGGCATGCGGGTGTGATTTTGCAAAAGTTCAGAGAGTACACTTTGATGATTGGGGTCCAAGTGCTGCACCAAAACAAACGCCATCCCGCTATTAGGTGGCATGTTCTTAAAAAAATTCTCAGAAGCCTTGAGGCCACCTGCTGACACACCAATGCCTACGATGGGGAAAGGCTTATACGCACTTGCTTGAGTGCTACTTTTTTCATCAGATTGGCTTGTTATTACAACCGCCTCCAAAGTGGCAGTGAAACTTGAGTTCTAATCTGTGTACTGCAATTATTTTATCCTACAGCGTTAGCCGTAAGTATAGAGCTAGCTCCATACTTACCGAGCTAGGCGAGTACCAATAGACCCACTCCGTTTACAGCCAAATGTTTA
>CAZMCW010000066.1:11970-16620 GCA_964564405.1 uncultured bacterium | reverse complement strand
GCGTTTCCACAAGTAACTGCCACAGGCAGTTGCGCGTGCGACCTAGGGGAGTAGACATCGACCTACGTAGACATCGACCCACTCAGTGTGGGGGAACCAATCCTGGAATTGCTAATATTATTAGACCGAGGCTATCTAACTCAATAAATACACCAACTCGATTGATTTACGTTGGTAAGTTTGAAGATGTGACGCAATAGAATACAAATAGCTGATACCAACCTTAACAAACGTGTAACCAGCATCAACATCATACACGTTTGTCGTGTTTAACGACACCGATCCCTACGCATATTTAATGATGTCGATCCAAAGCAGTTAAGTTGATATTCTTATAGAATGGTGTATTTATACCTAAATCTTAGGCAGATTAAAAAATTCAAAACACGTAAGATACCCCGTATTATCAACTTGATATCAACATAAAACCCATTTGCAATCATTACAAATAACCCATATGAGACTACACTTATACTAAAGTGATGTTTTGATGCTGCAAAGCGGCATCAAAACCGCTCGTGTTTACGAAGTACAGCGCAGCTCGAGCATACCCTTAAATGATTCAGACTATGACATTCAAGAGTCAATTTGGCATTAAACTATAATTTAATATCTTTAGCGTTTCCACGAGTAACTACCACAGGCAGTTGCGCGTGCGACCTAGGGAAGTAGAAATCGACCCACTCAGTATAGGGGAACTAATCTTGGAACTGCTACTTCTACTATATTCAAGCTTAAAGTCTTAAAATATTAAAAGTTATTTGAGGAATTTTGCAATCAGTGTTTATGTGTGCTGGTAATAGTACACTGAGTTACTTTTTACGTAGGATTTTATGGTTTGTGTGCTACAAGTACGATTAGTGAAGTTTTACTTGGTCATAAAAGCAAATAGGCTTTTGACCAACATTAAAGTTCGTAGAGTATAAAAAAGTAATCAGATCGATGCAGGTGTTTGGTTTAGCTTAATGAGTAGCGTGCGTAGTGCAGCTAGGTTGACAGCTTTTTGGGCACATAAAAGTCGTTTGGCAGAAGTTGTATAGTAGCGGTGGTTGGTGAGAAAATTATACTGTCCTTGCAACCAACGATGATTGTCGGTATCTAGTCCACTGCTTTCAAGTTCAGCTCGAAGTGCTCGATTTTGAACCAAAAAGTCACGTTGCCCCAAAACGCTTAAGTCAGCATCTGCCATGATGTTCTCGAGCAAATTGTGAGGCTGTTGAGGGAGTTTAGTAGCTTGAATCATACCTTGAATTGTGTGAATGCTAGCTTCGTCGTAACCGTATTTTGGCAAAACCTCCATCGCAATATGAGCGCCACGAACCTCGTGGTCAAGTGAGGTATAAGGCGGTTCGGTAAAGCCCAAATCGTGATAAAACGCTGCTGTTTTAACCAACAACAAGTCGTGGTCACAGACACCCTCTAAGGTAGCGATATGTAAAGCGGTTGGATAGACGTTGTCGCGAGTGTGCTCTAAAGAGTGATAACCAAACTGAGAAGGCAATTGTGCCTCGAGGCGGGCAAGCGCGTACCCACATGCACCTGCAAAATCAACTTGCTCTTCTAGCTGAGGTTTCACCTGCATTCTTGTTGTAAGATGCTGGTTTGTATAGTGGTCTTGAGCTAGCTCAGCCTTAGCCAAACGAGGTGCTTTGTGGGGTGCTTCGTGGGGTGCTTCGTGGCGTGCTTTGGCAGCAAGGGCTTCATGCGTTGATAGGTTTGCATCTGCGGCGTTGCGAACACCATCTGTACTCTCTGTATTTGCCTCGTCTACATCGTCTATTGATGAATTGCGCTGTATCGGATTCATCCTCACCTCCCTACGTGTGGCTCGAGCCGCTGTTGACTAGGTGCTTGTTGACTAGATGCTTGTCGATCAAATTCTGTGGTTAAGGCATAGTCTACAGCTTGTTCTAAAGACAGTGCTGTACCTTGTGCCCACAAGTCAGCAGCACGTTCAACCAAAAATGTGCGCAGTGCCGAAGTTATAAACACAAATTTGTCACGTTCTGCTTGATTAAAGCTTAACCCGTGCTGCTCCAAAATAGCAGATGTAGCCGCTATTAAGATGAGGGCGTCCGCGGCATAGCTCGTCCGCTTAATACGTTGGCTAAGTTGTGCTGCTTGCTGAGGGTCGATAGCATTTACTAAGTCGTCGTTTGGAGTGGCGTCATCGGTACTAATGGTTACGAGCGCGCTCATTTTGGGTAGCTCGCTAGCTTCAAAATGCAAACGGCTACGCATAAGCCCGGACAGTCCGTAAGCGACCCCAAAGGTATCACCGATCTGTTGGGCAACGTCCACACTGCGTTCAAAATAACGTTCGCTTTGAGCAAAGTCGGCGCGTTTTTCAAGGACAATAGCCAAGTTGAAGTATAAGATCACCAAACGGTCTTTGTGTTCACTGCTGAGGGCTAAGCTTTCACGGTAGAGTGCTTCAGCTTCTTCTAGGCGGTTTTCAGCATCGGCAATGACACCTAAACTTAGCAGCGAATCAGCTGCACCTCTAGGTTTGCCCATGTCGCGGTAAAATTTGAGGCTGCGTTCGTACAGAGGTTTTGCTCGAGCGTAATCCCGGCGTTCACTGTAACTCACGCCAAGGTTAATAAGTAAGCCGGCAATTTGCTCTTTAGCACCAATGGTATTAGCTAATTCTAAACTTTCACTAAACCGTTTGCTGGCTTCACTGTAGTCTTTGAGTCCTAATGCAATAGCCCCCAAATTACTTTGGTACTTGATGATCTCACTTTGGTTGTTGAGCTGGCGCGTTAGCTCGAGAGCTTGTTCAAATTGGGTTTTGGCAAGATCGTAATCACTTTCAACAAAAGCAATCCCACCAAGGATACGCAGTGCGTTAGACATATTGGGTTTGTCGTCTCTAGCACGTGCTATGTCCAAGCTACGCCCTAAGAATTGCCTAGCGCGTTGATGGTCACCTTGATGCCAAGCGATAGCCCCAAGCTCACTTAAAATATGACTGATACTAGAATGTGCTTCTTGACTTTCTGGTTGGGTTTCCCACAACTTTTGAGCGTGCTTAAGCCAGTGAATAGCATCGTCGTACTGGCTGCGTTTTAAGAGCAAGTTGCCGAGGGCCATTGCGCTTTTGGCTTCTGCAGCAGGTTGCTTACAGTCGCGTTGGGCGCAGCGCAAAGCTTCCTCAAAATAAACTTGAGCTTGGTTCCACTCGCCTACGAGCTGCAGTACTTTGGCCAGGTTAAGAAGTACGTCCACGCGTTGACGAGCGTTTTGAACAGTGCTTTCCTGTAGTGGTAGCTGCGACGTAGACGGTGTTTCTTGAGTAGTATCGGTTTGAGCAGCATGAGTCAAAGGCATTGTGGCAGTCTCAGCAGGCTCAGGACGTTGTGAGCGCCGTTGAGCCAAGTAGCCTAAAACCTTTTGGTAGTAACGAATGGCGGCTTGGTTATCGTAGCGTGCTTGAGCGGCGTTACCTGCGCGTTCTAAGTAATTACAAGCTTTTATTGCATCATCACTTTGATCGAAGTGATAGGCGAGTAAGTCGAGGTAGGGCTCGAGCCCGTCTGGGGTGCCGTCGTTGTTGGTATCTTCTCGATTGCTGGCAAGGGCAACGCGCTCGAGGTAGTCGCCAAAACGCTTATGTAAGTTGGCCCTAGTTTCAAACGGCAAACTCTCATATGCAACATCACGGGTAATAATTTGCTTAAAGACATAACTTGTCGTAGAAATGTCATCAATATCTGTAGGGTTAGACAGCTGATCTTCGTGGTGAGGCGTACGCAAAACGATACTGTTACTACTCTCTTTGCCAAGTAAAAGCAGTGCACACAGTGTTTCCAGCGATCCTTGCACGTGCTTACTTGTGCCAAGTTCTGGGTAGAACCCAGTCAACCAGCGCTGATACAAACTGCGTCCAATCACGCTAGCTACTTTCAAGGTAACTTGTAAGTGCTTGTCGCGTTTATCGAGTTGGTCAATGCGCGTCAAAATTAAGCTGTGCAAGCTGTTGGGAAGGGCTAAGTCCTGCCAAGCGTTAGGATCGTGCAAATCTAACCCACTTGTCGTTGCGTAATTGAGTAGTTCTTCAATGTAAAAAGGATTACCCTGCGCGCGTTCAATAAAGCGCGCCAAGGTTGTTTCTGGTAAGTTGACTGCCGGTGGGTCTGTAGATGTATTTGTAGACGCATCTGCAGGTGCTTCTAGAGTTGATGTTGCAGTCACTTCCGCGCTGGCTGCTGTATTTGTTGCTGTACTGGCTACTGCACCGGCTACTGCACCGGCTGCTGATGCCGACTGGTTGGCAGCTAACTTGCTGAGGATAAGCTCTTTCATGTGGGCATCTGAAAGCTCAGTGAGGTCCAATACGGTAACGCGCTCAGCACCGTCTTGACTACTGGCAAGGTCGTTAGCAAGCTGACTTACACTACCTGTCATCTCAATGTTACTTGCAGTTGCGTTACCGTCAAGAACTTCGTTGTTAGACGTGTTATTGCCAAGAGCCTCATCATCAAGAGTCTCATTACTAGGAACATCAGAATTAGCAACATCAGAGTTAGACACCAACGTTGGCGTACGATGGGTCACTTCACTGGATACATCACTAGATGCAGTGTCGTCAGGTGCAGTGTCATTAAGTGCAGTGTCATTAAGTGCAGTGTCATTAAGTGCAGTGTC
>CAZMCW010000066.1:0-11870 GCA_964564405.1 uncultured bacterium | reverse complement strand
GTGCAGTGTCATTAAGTGCAGTGTCATTAAGTGCAGTGTCATTAAGTGCAGTGTCGTTAGGTGGAGTGTCGTTAGGTGGAGTGTCGTTAGGTGGAGTGTCGTTAGGTGGAGTGTCATTGAGTGCAGTATCGTCAGGTGGAGTGTGACTAGATGAACTATCAGCGGCGTCAGGACTGCTTGTGCTAGGACGTTCAGACGCTAAAATTAATACCGGGCTCTGGTGCGTTGCCCGCACGATAGCCTCGAGCAAGTCAAGTGAGAGTGCGTCAATCCACTGAACGTCTTCAAGCACCAAGATAATAAGGTGACCTTGAGCTTGTGAGCGTGCTGCGAGTGCTTGCAAAATATCACTTAACAATGACTCTGTTGCTGACTTGCGCAGTTGCGGCTCGAGTGAACCTGTAAGCGTATTGTCAGCAATAGGCAAATTAACAAGAGGGGCAAGTAACGGTAAACGCTGTACAAAGTCTTCGTTTAAATTGCGCACAAAAGCTTTTAGAGCTGCAGTACGTTTTTTGTTGGTACGAGGTTGGTGGTCGTCAGGTTGGCTGTTGGCTGTAGTACTGTGGTTTGAAACCGTGTCAACCTCGAGCAGACCACGCCACAAACTCTGCCACACTAAATACCCGCTGTTGCGCCCGTAGGACTGACACTCGCCTGTATGAATGCAACACAAACTATCTCGGGTAAGGGCTTCTTCAAGTAGCGCCGCAATAAGCCGCGACTTACCCATGCCAGCTTCACCGCGCACCACGGCAAACTGACCGCGCCCTTGTTGGACGCGTTCAAAACTGTTAACGAGTTGCTCGAGCTCGCGGTCTCGACCAATAAGCGGTAGTTGACTTGCTAGTGGCGCGTAACCTTGATAATCGGTAACATCTAGCAGTTCATAAAGGTTAATAGGTTCGCGTTTGCCTTTGACCCGTACGGGGTCTAGAGTACGCCATTGGAAATAATCTCGTTCTGCTTGGTAAACGTCTTCGCTTACCAGAATCTGTCCTGACTGAGCTTGTCCCATAAGGCGTGCAGCAAGGTTAACGTCATCTCCTAAGACCCCATAGGTACGCCTTGTGACGCCGCCATACGCACCCGTTCGCATGGTGCCTTGAGCAATGCCAATGGCAATATGATGAACACCCATGTCTGCTGCCGGGGTTTGTAGTTCTAAGGCTACCCGCAGCGCCCGGCGCGTGTCATCTTCGTGGGCAATAGGAGCGCCAAAAGAAGCATATAAATAACTTCCTTTGTCGCCAACGGTAAGTTGGATAAGCGTTGCATCGTAGCGTTCCAAAACACCTTGTACCCAGTGAATAAAGCGGTCAAGTTTGGCGCCAGCTTGAGGGTCGCTGTCATAATCAAGACCACTAAAACGCAAAAAAAATGCTGTTACAGGACGGAGTTCAGTTAAAAATTCACCTTGACCTGCTTTAAGGCGGTCGTAAACAGGTGGCAAAATCCAATTGCGCAGAGCTTGATAGTCCGCTTCGGGTAGACGCGGATTAATGTCTTCTGGGCGGGGTTGTTCAGGTGCTTCTGAAAAAACAGTAAGCCCCATGGTGAATTTGTCAACTACTGCGTAGCGCTCAAGTACTGCGTAGCGCTCAAGTTGGTGCCCGTCATTTGTAAGTGCAGGGTCACTGTTTGCAAGCAACGTGTCACTGGTTTCAGGGCTTGCTTGGTCAGTAGTTTTATTAACATTATTGGCAGCTCGAGGTGATGTGCTAACTCCTACAAGGTTGTGAGAGGTTGGAGGGGGTATAACAGCAGAGGTTGGAGAGGCAGCTGCTGACTCAGCTAGGCTGACCTCACGCCACTGCTCAACCTGAAGACGCCCCTCGAGTTGGCGAGCTGCTTGTGCGTCAAGCACAATCTCGCCGCGTTCAGCGTTGTGTTCGGCTTTAGCCATGCGTGTTAAGGTGTCACCGGCAATAACATCAATAAGTTGAATATTGGGATCGCCAACAGCAAAACGCCGCACAGGACCAGTTGCAATGGCAACTTTCATAGCAAGTGTCACACGATTATCGGCCGTGATTTCAATGTCGTGAAACTGTTCCATGCTCTGCTGCATGCTCAGTGCACAAACTAGCGCGCGGTAACCGTCATCAGCATTAAACCAACAGGTAATGGCGTCACCAGCAAAGCCAATGACACTGCCCCCAAAGCGGTTAACGTCGCTGATGAGCGCGTCGTAGACTTGGTTAAGGTAGCGAGGTAAAGCTTCTGCACCGCGCCGTTCACCGAGCGTGCGTACAAGGGCTTCGGTCAGTGCGGTAAACCCAGAGACATCAGCAAAGAGCGCACTACCAAGACTGCGTTCAGCGATTGTTGTCCCTTGTGCAAGCGCGTGGCGGCGGTCTAGTGCAATATAATCTGAAAGGCGATGTTTCGCCACAAGCTAAATCTCCTTATGAGATGTAACAAATAATTGATGTTGCAAATGAAACGCGGCCAGCAGATAACATATGTATTGATTGCGTGTACCATCTTACGTGTACTCATGACGTGCTCATGTGTACTCATGACCTGCTTGCTGACGTTATGCTTGAGGTAAATCCCGCTAGGTTAATATCTAGACTGATAAACATATAGTTGATAATAGACATATAGTTGATAGAGGTATATAAGTTGGTATTAGGCCTATGGTTGATGTTGTGTTATTTATTAACGTTGTGTAATCTTAGCATTTGTCACCGCAGTTGGTAGAGCTTGGTTGGGTACCATGACTAGATCATTACTATCACCAGTACTGTTAATGCTGTATTCGTACTGGGTCATTAGTTATCAGTAGTTGAGTACCAACGGTAAATTGTCAGCAGGTCATCACTAGACACATAAACCTTTCTCACCTAACCTAATCTTAAGTAGGTATTATAACGGCTCGAGCATCCTGCTACGTTATCTTGACTAGTTGGGTTTCACATGCTCAAACAACCTGCTTAAACCCCAGTGTCAAGCCTAGCTTAGGCCAACACTAGCTTAATCTACGCCAAGTAAGTGCTTACAAATATGCGTTTTATGTTCATGATCTGCTAACAATAGTTGCACCTTACGTGAACAAAATGCGCTGTTAGCTAACATCCTCTGTTAAACTCTAACACCATAATGACGGCTTGTTTTTTAACTGCGCTCAGGCTACCCAGTAATTACCAACGTTCACTTAAAATGAAAATTACTTCTCACATTATATTATCTTGCTGTAAAATGTTAACTTACCACAAATTATTATCACGGTACGAATGGAGTGGTTAGGTGTACGCTTTTCAGCAAGCGTTGCGTGCATTGCGCAGTAACTGGATTGCCAGTGTGTCAACAATTACAACCATGACGCTATCGTTAACTATTTTAGCGGCATTTAGTTTGGTGAGTTTAAATCTCAACCGCTTTTTGGATGAATTACAGGGTGAGCTCGAGGTAGCTGCGTACCTCACACCAGACGCTAACAGTGAGTTACTGCTCCAAGAAATTCGCACCTGGTCTGAAGTGCAACGCGTTACATTAATTAATCCCGATGAAGCTTTAAGTGATTTGGTAACGCGTTTTGACTACCTCGAGGACACCTCACAACTTATTGCTAACCCACTTCCTGCTACGCTGATCTTGCAACTAGCTGACCCGGCTCAAACCCTGTTTATAGGGCAGCGTTTGCGGCAACTGCCGGGTGTCACTGACATTGAAGACGGGTCTGACGCTGTAGATACGTTTTTGGCAATCAATGACGCACTTACCGTGGGCGGTGCTATTTTAATTGTAGTGCTTCTTGCCAGTGCGCTTTTTGCTATTGTCAACTCTATTCGGGCGGCCATTACAGCTCGCAAAGAAGAGATTGAAGTGATGCGCTTAGTAGGGGCTACACGTGGCTTTATTCGCGCGCCGTTTTTGATTGAAGGGTTACTTTTAGGACTTATAAGTGCGCTGGTTGCACTAGGGCTCACCATTCCTACTTATGGTTTTGCGGTGACACGCTTAACCGAGCAACTGTTGTTTGTACCCTTTGTGCGCGACGTTAGCCTAGTTGCGCAAGTTGCGTTGTTACTAGCAGCGTTGGCTATTTTGGTGGGGTTGGTAGGTAGTGCTATTTCGGTTGCTCAGTATCTGCGGGAGGATTTGTAGTGAGGGCGTTAGTTAACTGTGCTGAGGTAGGTAGCATTGTGTCTTTTAAGATGAGGCACCTAGTAAGATGAGGCACCTAGTAAGATGAGGCACCTAGCAGCAAAACCTCAACACAATCAGCGCAATTACCACAAAGGTCGGATGCCATATACGCCAAAAGATATGACCTTAGCTGGGTATCTAAGACATATGTATCATCACATGCATTTTATTCAAGACACCTGTCATGTACGTTACGACCGTGTAGGACATGCTTGCTCAACGCTTCTAAGGATGAGCATGGTGCTGATATTTGTGGCCATTTTTATGACAATTGGGACCGCCCAAGATAATGCTACAACCGATGAACTCGAGCGTGACATTGCTACGTACCAAGCAAGCCTTGAAGCCCGCGCCCTCGAGCAAGCCGAGATCGAAGCTAGCTTAGGTGAACTGGCTGAAGAACTTGCCGCCCGCATTGTAGAGCGAGACCAGATTAGTAATAACCTGGTGAGTTTGCGGCGCGACCGCAGTGCTATTGAAGATGATATTTCTTCACTCGAAAGCCAAGTTGCTGCTAACGAACTGCATATTGCCGGCTTAGAAGCACGTTTAGAGCTACTGGAAGACCGCCTCGAGGCCATGCTGGTTGCTCTGCACAAGCAACCCGACAATCGCTACGCGCGCGCCCTAGCTGGGTCGGAAAGCTTTTTTGAGTTGCGCGTACGCAATCATTACTTAGCGCAACTTGCCAACCAAGACGTCAACATTTTGGAAGATATTCGCACCACTGTGCGCCAACTCGCAGACGCCCAAGCCCAACTTGCAGAGCAAGTCAGTGAGCGCAACGTGCGACTAGATGCCCTGCAAGCTACAGAACTACGCTTGGCTAGCGTGCGCGATGAGCTGGCTGCTGTCATCAGCGATCTGGAGACAACCCAAGCAGGACAGCTTGCCCTCCGTCAAGACGCCATTAACAATCAAAATAACCTCGAAGCTACCATTGCGGGTGCCCGGCGCGCACTGAACGCTGAACGCGCCCGGCTCGAGCGCGAAGCTGCCGAGGCCCGCCGCAGAGCCCGCGAAGCTGAAGCAGCTGCTGAACGCCGCGATCTACTAGATGAAGCACAGCAAACTGAGGCTGCCGCTGCTTCCCTAGCTTTGCCAACGCGTCCCTTAGAAGACGGCTACACGCTACCCTTCGCCAATCCTCAACTGGCTAGGCGCTATGGAGAAGAAGGTCCTTTTGTATTCTTGCGAGCGGAGCAAGATTACACAGCGGTGCGCGCAGTCAAGTCAGGTGTAGTGCAAATTGTGCAACCTGTTCAAGCTAACACAGGCTACTTGGTCGTCGTTGCCCACGACAGCGAACTGCTAAGTGCCTATCAAAACTTGCAAGCTCCCCAACTAGAAATTGGCGATTGGGTCAACCAAGGTGACATTATTGGCTATTTGGGTGGGGGCACGCTCATTCCTGCAGATACGCTTAAGTTTTTTATCGGCTTATCGCAAGCAGGTGGCGGCGCGGCTTGGGTGGACCCGAGCACGCGTTTAGGATTTGAGTAGCTGTTACTTTGAGGTTGATGCTCAAGCTCATCAGAAGATGACTTTGATACATGCCCTCACATTCAGCGTGTTAGAGATAATGCTGTAAGGCAACTTCACGAGATGTCATTTTGGTCCAGTATTGGTTGAGCCAAGATATCCTTTTAAAAACATCAAAAATCAAAGGTGATGGTGCCAACTGTATCAACTTGAAATGAGAAGATAATCCAGCTGAAATCTCCTGTTAGAATGCTGTAATTATGTTTCTAAAATCTGGCGAAGTTCTAAGGTGAGACATTGAATTGCTAGTGAGGCTGTGGCATAACTCTCTAAAGCCTCAGCACAAGCATCAACGTGGCTTAGTGCCAGTGCGCGGGTGGTGGGCGGCCAGGTACTCAGCGTTGCGCGCAACAAGTCAACAACGGCAATAGCTTGATTTGGACTAGACCATGCTTTCTCGAGCATATCTGCTTGTACAAAAGCTTGCTCGAGGCTGTCCGAAAGTGCCTCCACATAATCATCAACAACGTTAACGAGGGCGGTAGTATCTTCTGCGTGCCGAGCTTGAATATAAACATCGCGTGCACGCCCTAAGCGCAACAGTGGATGTTGAAAAGTATCCGTACTTAGCTGAGTTAACTCAGCTTGCTTCAGTGCGCCAAAGCGCACAGGTGTTGCCCTCGAGACAACTGTAGGTAGCACGGCGTCGCTACTGGTTGCAGTTAAGACAATTGCAGCATAACTGGGCGGTTCTTCTAACATTTTAAGAAACGCGTTAGCGGCTTCTTCTGTGAGGGTGTCTGCGCCAGCAATAACCGCAACGCGCTTGTGAAAGCGGGGACGTTGCTCGAGCCAAATACTTAGCGCGTCTGTGTCAGTTGACCCAGCCCGGGGCACCAACTGCCCAATACCAATAACTGGGCGGCGGCTTAAGCGCCCACTTTTGGTTGTTTGCTGCGGACTAACTTCGCAGTAGTCGGGGTGCTGACCAGCTAAAAACAGCTGACAACTTGAGCACCGACCGCAAGGGCGGTCTTGTTGTACTCCGTTACCAGCTCCAGTGCAGTTGTAGCGAGCAGCTAGCCAGTAAGCTGTGGTGCGTTTGCCAACCCCCGGTGGACCGGTAAACAAAAGCGTGTGGGCTGTAAGTTGGCTAAGAAGTGCTTGCGCGTTTGCGTGACCAACAACAGTTAGAGTGCTCGTTTGAACGGACATGGTGCCTTACCTTGTCTTAGGTCTTAGGTCTTAGGTCTTAGGTCTTAGGTCTTAGGTCTTAGGTCTTAGGTCTTGGGTCTTGGGTCTTGGGTCTTGGGTCTTGGGTCTTGGGTTTAACGCCCGTACTCGAGCCGCTCAGCAAGCGCCCGTGGGTACTCAAAGTGGTCAACAAGCGCGTGAACAGCAGCAATGTCAAAAGCTACCCGAAACAGCTCTATATACCGCGCACTGTCATCAAAAATAGCGTAGCTAGCCAGCGGAATGCCGTCTCGAGGTTGCCCTACTGAACCAGGATTAAAAAAAACGTTAGCTCCGTCTGGTACTGGGTAACGTGCGTCTTCTGCTTTAAACGGCACGCTGCGCCAAAACATAGCACCGTCGTGGTAAACATAGGCCACAGGAATATGACTGTGACCTACAAAACACAGCGGGGTAGTCATGAGTGGGTAGTTGCGTTTAGCTTCGGTTGCGCTAATAAGATAGGCCCACGGTTCGCGCAACGTGCCGTGGGTGACTTCCCAACCATCAAACACAGCGTGCGGTTTAAATGACAAAAGAAGGTCAAGGGTAGCGCTGCTTATCTGGTGAAGTTGGCGTTCTAAAATAGTTTGTATAGTGCTACTACCTTGGCTGGGGTCAAGCGGTTTACCTTGGGCTAGATCAATGAGCATAGCATCGTGATTACCTAAAATACAGGTGCTAGGCTCGAGCGTTTGCAAGGTTGCAGCAGCAGCTTCAGCTTGTGGATAATAGCCAACTAAGTCGCCTAAAAAAACACAGTTATCCCAGCCTTGCTGGTTAGCGTGATTGACGACGGCCTCGAGGGCGATGTTATTGGCATGAATATCACTCAGGATCAGATGTCTCATTAACTAGCTGTCCACTTTATCACTTGTAAGCTTGGCTGTGATGGTTGACAGATTGCACAACGGCTCGCAAGTTATATTGCTGCTGTTTAAGACAATTTGAGTCACCTAACCTTTACAACAACATCATCACAATTACGGCAACATCATCACAATAACCAAGGCTTTTGTAATACTTGAGTTTAAGTGTTTATTGCAAAGTTGAACTTCTGACGCTAAGATGTGTGATAGAGTTTTGTGACAACATTGACAGCAAGATGATATGACAAGCTGGCTTAACAACTAGGCTCAGCAGACAAACGCGTACTCGTTGCTGGCAGGCGCTACTAGCATATGTGCTTGCCAAAAATATAAGAAAGACTAGGGACACAAAAAACTAGGAACATGAGAAAACTCAGCTCCATGTGGTTCCTGCGATGACGGATCAAGCGTGTTATGGACGGGCGATGAGACAATTACAACAAACATGGACACAACAAACATGGACACAACAAACACAGATGAAACGCATACGCTTCAATACTCAATTCAATAGTTCGAGGGCGCGTGTTGTTGGTAAGCATCCCCTCAATGTGACTAGAACGTTGAGGCTAGTTGCCTGCGTACTAGTTGTGCTCATGGTAAGCAGCGTGTTTTTGTCGTACGCAACTGCCCAAATTGTAGCACCTAACTTTGGCGTTGAGCCAGACAGTTTAACTAGGCTAGCTGACCAAGCCAACTTGCAACCAGAAGATATTCAACACCTTGTGTTGAATGCAAGTGATGACTTTCGCCAACTTGTGAATTTGTATACAGGTTTGAGTGTTCAAGCCGGTTCTTTAACGACGCTGGGCTTACAAACCAGCTTAGATCCAGATACAACCGCACTTGTTGCTGAAATGAGTGGTGGTAATTATGGGATAACAGCGCTTGTGCGTGCAGTTGCGTCGTCACGGCCTCGAGCCGAAGTCAATGTGCGGGTGGCTGCGTTAACACCTGCTAACGTTGACGCAAGCTCGAGCTTACTGCGTGAAACCTTCGCGTTAATTGCTCGGCCAGTTGCCGCTCAAGGTCAACCCCAAACGGGTGTGGCGGCAAATATACGCCCAGTGTACGCTGAAGCTGTGCGCGATTTGGCGCTTCAGGTAGCGCAGTTTGTGCGCGCGCAAACTGAATTTGATCCAGCCCTAGCTGTTATACGCAGTGATCCACCTGCAGATGTCTATATTAATGACGTGTGGTTAGGCAGTGGCGACACGGTCAACCTCGAGCTTGTACCTGGCAGTTACGACATCGATGTACACGCGCCTGGCTTTTTGTCAGGTCGTCGCACGGTGGTGCTCGAAGCTAAGCAAACCAACTTTGTCCAGTTTGCACTTATTCCAGCCGTAGGTGGCAGCGTTCAGGTGCGTAGCACCCCAACTGCCGATATCTACTTGGCTGGGTTTGCGTATGGTTCAAGCCCGATAACCATACCTGCGCCCGCTGGCGAGCACGAGGTCTTTGTGTTTCGCCCCGGGTTCAGCCCAGAAACACACACAGTAACTATTCAAAACTTTCGGGTAAGCCGTTTAGACGTAACACTAGTACCAATTACTGACAATTTGCTGTACTGGCAAGCGCCAGCTGGGTTTGAGGTGCTCATCAATGGCGAGCTGCGTCCTGGCTATTTGCCTAACCCTGAAGCGGGTACCTACACAGTTGAGATGCGCCGCTTGGGGCGTAGTATTAACTTTGAGGTTGTGCTCGAGCAAGACGGCATCTTTGAACTAGACTTGTTAAGCCGTAGTTTGACGTCGCTCGAGCCGTAGCAGACATATTCATCTTAAACCTACCCCTCACCGCAAACAGGACAGTTAGCTCGTTTGGCAAGGTTGATTTTGATGGTATCTTGACTCAGTCCATCCCAATGCCACAAGGTGCTATCTAAAATAGGTGGAGTGCCATCTACAACTGTTTGTTTGCCTAGAATAAGCTTAACTGCTTCACTTGCCATAACACTGCCGATAACACCAGTAACAGCCCCCAGCACGCCAACCTCAGCACAACTTGGGGCGTGTTCGGGTGCATCTGGAAACGCACAGCAAAAACAAGCTGAACTAGGTGTGAGGTTAAATACGCTTACTTGCCCAGACCACTGTTCTGCTGCACCGTAAACGAGCGGTTTACCTGTGTCAACAGCCGCACGGTTTACCACGTTGCGGCTTGCCCAGGTGTCGCTACCATCAACCACAAGGTCGTAAGGTTGCAGGATAGTTGCGGCATTATCTGCAGTTAAGCGTGGCTCGAGCTTCACGCACAGCTCAGGGTTAAGCGCTTGGAGTCTACTAGCGGCAGTAGTTGCTTTAGATTTATCCACATCAGCCGAGGTAAACAAGATTTGCCGTTGTAAGTTGCTGACATCAACTGTGTCATTTTCAGCAATGCCTAGTAAGCCCGGTGTATGGCTTGCCAAACCTGCGGCCACCAAGTAATAAAGCACCGCAGACCCTAGACCGCCTGCTCCAACCACCAACACGCGCGCGCTAGCAAGGTGCTGTTGCCCAGCTAAGCCTAGGTGAGGCAAGATGATTTGCCGCCCGTAGCGAGTTAGGATGTCGTGGTTGAAGTGAAGATTTGTGGCTCGAGGTTGCCTCTCACTATGACTTACTAGTTCGTCAGCATTGGGCTTGTCAGAAGCAGGAGAGATACCCGAATTCAAGTGAGATTGCGGTTGTGATCGCTGGGACACAAATTGAGTCTAGCAGGTTTGTATGTCGCGTTAACAGCAGGGACTTGGTGTGCCTTTTGGCTTGGTGTCATACTGGCAAATCTTAACTTGACGCGCTGCAAACGTTGTGTGTTGTGCTGAAGATATCCTCGAGCATGTTCATACATAGCAGTACTCACATATAATCGTCATTGGATATTCTGGGTCAGTAAGCTCAAAAAGTATTAAAAATGACGGCATAGACAAAAAACTTGTAAGCAGTTCACAAACTCTCTACACTTCCCATTTCAGGGGATAAATGAGATTGGGTTGATCTGTTTCGCGGGTAGTTTGTGGGGTCAGTCACTTTTAGGTTAGTTATGATGCTGTCAAACCAGCACACCTTGGTTCATCCACAAAATCCGCAATTCACAGAATCCGTAATTTTGTATAGTCCGTAGAAAGAGTGATAACTTGTGATGTCTCCAACCATTGTCTGTTTTGGTGAAGCCCTCATCGACTTTAAAGCTACTAAGCCGCTAGGCTTTCAAGGCTACTGTGGTGGGTCGCCCTTTAACGTGGCGATCGCGGCTGCTCGCTTGGGTGCTGCGGTGGGGTTTGGCACGCAAATTTCGCGCGATCAATTTGGAGATGCACTGGTCACGTATTTGCAAGCTAACAACGTGGACACCTCACTGGTATTACGCAGCGACGCTCCGTCAACGCTAGCATTTGTGGGTGAGGTTGAGGGCGAAGCCGTCTTTGACTTTATGGCTGCAAATGCTGCCGACACGTTGTACAACCCGCAACCGCGCCCAAAGTTACCCGCGAGTACCCAGTTTGTCGCCCTCGGGTCTATTTCACTGTTGCAAGACCCTGCTGCATCGTCCATTATTGAGATTGCCTACCAACACCGTGAGCGAGCTTGTGTGTTTTTTGATCCCAATGTACGGCCAGCTTTAATCGACAGCCGTGACACCTACTTGGTGCAGTTACAGGGTTTGGTTGGTTTAAGCCACATCACCAAGGTGAGTACCCAAGACCTCGAGTGGCTTCATCCAGGTGAAGACCCAGCACAAGTTGCTGCGCGCTGGCTTCACTATGGTACTAACGCTGTTATCGTGACCAAGGGTGAGGGCGGTGTGAGTTTGTTCCGTGCAGGAAAAGACGTTCTCAATGACGTTCTCAATGTTGCCGCACCGGACGTCGAGGTAGTAGATACCGTTGGCGCAGGTGACACCTTAAGTGGCGCACTTATGGTCTCACTGCTGCCCCACATTACTCAAGGTGATGGCGTAGTAAATCTAGCTGATGACCACTGGCGTGCTGCACTCACAACAGCAGTTCACGCCGCTGCGTTTAACTGCACTCGCCCCGGTGCGCAACCACCAACACGTGATGAGCTTGAGGCATTCATGGATGCGTCTGCTGACTAATACCAAATTGACTCTTGAATGTCATCGTCTGAATCATCTAAGGGTACG
>CAZMCW010000065.1:0-16806 GCA_964564405.1 uncultured bacterium | reverse complement strand
GGAGTTAGAGCAACTTGAAGCGCGCTTAACCCAACTTGAAAGCCTCAAAGTCAAATATGGTGACAGCATAGGTGCAGTACTTGCTTACCGTGAAGACGCATTTAGTGAACTAAACCAGCTCGAGCGCGCTGATAGTGACCTTAGCAGTTTGCAACGTGAACACGGGGCCCTTAAAACAAGCTTGCTCGAGCAAGCCACGCAACTGCGCGCGTTCCGTGAGGCAGCTGCGCACACGCTTTCAATCCAAGTGAGCGACGAACTGCGCCCGCTGGGCATGCCTAACGCGCAATTTAAAGTGACGGTTAGCGAGGGTACGCGGCTTGGCCCGCACGGGCAAGACGAGGTGCGCTTTGCGTTTAGCGCCAACCTCGGCGAAGCGTTAGGGAGTTTGCAGCAGGTTGCGTCTGGAGGCGAACTTTCCCGCGTCATGCTAGCGCTTAATGTGGTCACAGGTACCGACTGCCCTACGCTTATTTTTGATGAAGTTGATGCTGGTATTGGCGGGCAGACAGCTCGAGTGGTTGGGCGCTTGCTCGCCACGCTTGCCCGCAAGCATCAGGTGTTGGTGGTAACCCACTTAGCCCAAGTGGCTGCGTTTGCCGACCATCACTTTTTAGTTGCCAAGCAAGAACGTGGCGGCCGCACCACAACGCAGGTTAGCAAACTAACTGACAGTGACCGCGAACGTGAACTTGCCCGCATGTTATCTGGCAGTATTAGCGACACAGCTTTGGCCCACGCGCGTGAGTTGCTGGTAGATAAGTCAAAAGCATTGTCGCAGTTGAACACTGCTTCAAAGGCTACTGCTTCAAAGGCTACTGCTTCAAATGTTGCTGCTTCAAATACCACTGTCTCAACTACTGCTTCAAATGTTGCCGCTCCAAATAATACGGCTGACCCACCTTACGAACAAGCAGAAGCTAGTACAGAACAGCTACCTGCCAATCAAACTAAGTCTAAGCCAAAACCAACTTCGTCAGCATCTAAAAAACGCCGTGAGAAAGTGAGGCAGTAGTGTCTAAGCAGGACGCAAAAGATAACAAAGTGAGCTCACCTCAAAAGTCTGTGGGATCTACACCTAGCTACACAAACATGTACGACGCTGAAGGTGTAGCGGGTCAAGATCCTTGCCCAGCTTGTCACAGTGACAACACAGTGACCTACACTTATCATGAAGGTTTTATTGAGATAGATTGCCAAGACTGTGGGTTTAGCAGTGAGGCAGGTGATATTGCTGACTTAACGCGCTATGCAGGTGACCTGCTCGAGGGGTCACCAATGCCTCCTATTCCCCTTAAAAAACTCAAAGCCTAAAAGAAAAAAACACCTTCTCAAAGGGATATCTTTGAGCTAGCTAAGTAAGCAAAATACCTCTAAAGCACAAAAACTACACGTTTTTCCACTATTGCAATTTGACTTGAAGTTAACCCAAAAAGCGGGTATGTTGTCACAACACGTTCGCGCATTGCGAAAAACATCACAATCGCTTTGAGAAGTCCTACAGGTTGACAGTAAGTGCTAGAGAACAACAATGCTGTGTAGCAGCAATTCAAGCACATCACAGAAATGTCAAGATAATGTCAGACTTCCCAAAGCTGCTATCAACGTGTGACCACACCGAATTAATGGGGGTGACGGTGAAAAACAGCCTAGGTTGAACCTACAGTTTAAGTCAATAGCGTTTCCACGAGTAATTGCCACAGGCAGTTGCGCGTGTGACCCAGGGGAGTAGAAATCGACCTACTCAATGTGAGGGAACTAATCCTAGAATTGCTATAAATACGACTTAGCTACAATTACAATCTAGGTAATCAGTATAACCAGCGCGAGCAAGCGGGCGAATCGCGTATACGAGCCGACAATATGGTGTGACATTAACGTTTCAAGCACGAAAGTGCTTGGACAATTTCAAATTTACATTTGATGGTCATGTTATTAGGACATCACGAAAGGAGTCATGCATGGAAATAACGACTGTGCTAACTTTAGATGAGATCCTCAAAGGGCTAAAACACTACAAACGCATCGCCAAACAAGACTTGCTCCGCGCCACTGAAACAGCAAACCCCGACCTGTTCCGCTCGCACGCTGAAGCGCGCCGCAGTATCTATGCGGAGCTAACAGATGTGGCTGAAGAGGGTCTTGCTCAAGCAGTCATTACCAAAGCACTCGAGACCTACCAAAACTTACCTTTTGTTACAGGCACCCCAGATGACGCCTATGTTGACATTAAAGGGCAAGAAAACGCCCTCGAGAACTTCTTTTTAATGGTAGGTCTAAATCCCAAAACCCGCCGTGAAGTACGCAGTCAGCGGCCAAGCTTAGCAACCTTGCAAGCTTCAGCTTAGTAGCTATCTAAAAGGTCTTGGCAACATCTAATGCAGGGTTTATCTAATACAGGGTTTATCTAATGCAGGGTTGCTTGGTTGATGTACTGTTGATTTCTTCGTAGTCAACTTGCAACAGGGTATCCATTGCGTGAAACCTTTTTAGATAGACACTTAAAACTAAGCTGGTATTTGATAATAAGTGCTGTCACACGTTAACTTAGACGTCTCAACAAATGATGTAAACAGATAATGATGTAAACAGGCATTGAAACCTCATAAAAAATACAGTCACAACGTCTCGAGCGGTATCTTTATAGGTGCCGCTTTGCTACTGCTAGCAGGGTGTGCTTGCTACCTATAGCGCCATTTTGACCGTGGTGACGTGCTAAACTAACAGGGTGACTAAGCACCGTTTTATGCGCGACCGCAGTCATAAAGTCGTTGCCGGCGTAACTGGGGGGATAGCCCGGAAATTGCGTATGAACGTTAAACCTGTGCGCATTTTTTTGCGGCTCATGATGATCTTGCCGCCATTTTTTGGATTTTGGTTTTTAGTCTATATGGTGACATGGCTAGCTACACCAATTGATCCCAAACCAAAACGCAGTAACAAGCGTGACGATCAACTACCTGCAGAAGCACCTGTTGGTGATCCTGCAGTGGACATGCTCGAGCAAGTTGCAGGTAAGGTGCGCCTCAAGTTTTTGCTACGCCAAGTTTCCAAACCTGTGCACGACAAAGTTCTACACGTTTACACCCTCCTCAAAGAAACCGTGCCACAAACAGGGCAAACCCGAGCCGGCCTAGATTACGACATTTACACATTGCGGCAAACTGCCCTCGAGTACTTTCCTGAAACGGTTGAAACCTACCTCAATTTACCTGCGCGCTACGCCCGCGAACACCGTCTGTCAGATGGTAAAACAGCCGAAGAAAACTTACTCGAGCAACTCATTCTCATTGAACAAAGTGTTGAAGAGGTTGCCACAGATATCTATGAAAATGACGCCAAACGCGTGCAAATTCAAGGACGTTTTTTGGCAGATAGGCTCGAGCGCGAAAAAATTCTACGTTAGCTGATAGTTGGGTTTAATTCCAAGGAGTAAGATGCCTGCTTATCTTATCTACCGCGCCAATATTCATGACATGGACGCGTACCGTACTGACTACATGAGCCAAACCCCAGCTATTTTAGAAGCGTATGGCGGTAAGTTTATTGCTCGAGGTGGCACCTTAGAAACGCTCGAGGGTGACCCAGAAGACCGCCGCGTCGTGCTCATTAAATTTCCTAGTATGGAGGCGGCTCAAGCGTTCTACAATTCTGAGGAGTACAACCGCGCTCGAGCTGCCAGGGCAGATATTGCCGACGCGCAGATGATTCTTTTAGACGGTCTTCCTACAGACGAGTAATTGGGTCTCGTGCTCAACTTCGTGACTTCCCCCCTTGACGGCAAGTACAATTAGCTTTAAGCTTACAGACGCATTACCTCGCTAGACCCTGAATGTTGGTCTGGTTATTAGGCAAGGTGGAACAACTTGCTAACAGATGTTCTAACGCACATGACTCAGCAAAATGTAAATGCTGATTATCTTATGAATACGTGTGTGACTTGTACTGAACATCGTACTTTCCTTATCATATAAACATAATGAAGTACTGTGATATAGGTGTTTTAGGGACAAGCGAGGCTGTATGTGGAAGTTAAACGCGCCGTGCTACGTGCACTTTAGTTGTATGGTGACACGGATGTTCACTCAACGCCTCCCTCGCTACCTAAGTTACGTGATAAGTACATGTTGTGAACTGCACACGTACTGACACCCCGACACCGACCTCTCAACACCGACCCCTCAACGTCTTGACACTATTTGACTTGTGTTGACACTATATTGACATTATAGATTTTTGACACCAAACGCAATATTACAATTTTGTGATGCCGTGAGAGCTTCTGTTTTCTGGCGAGATATTCATGCACACGCGCATAAGTCAAGTGGCTATGTCTCTAGTGTTGAGCGTCTTGATTGCTGGATTTCTTGAGAGAGTCAAAATTATCCAAGTTAAACATTGCCTCCACAGGCTTTTATACGTGTGTCTAGATACCTTTGACGTGGCTTAATAAGTTATCAAAATCCCATCACACTTTAGATGCCAATTCGTGAGCAGTGCAAAAATTATCTCGAGCGAAGCATCCATAAGTACGCCTAAAATAATATTTTGATGTTCTGACTGCTTGAGCAGTCAGTCGCCATCTGTTTCCTGAAAGGAACTTTATATGTTTACCAATTATCCGCTCCCAGAGCGGGTGTTAACCGCGCTAGAAAAACGCGGTATTACGACGCCAACGCCTATTCAAACCGAAACTCTACCCATATCTTTAGAGGGTGCTGACATTATTGGTCAAGCCCGCACGGGGACAGGTAAAACCATTGCGTTTGGTTTACCTATTGCTACGCGCCTCGAGGCCTCAAATGTAAAAGGGCGTGCGCCTAGAGCTATTGTTGTAACACCAACCCGGGAGCTTGCTTTGCAAGTTGCTGGTGAACTCACGTGGTTAGCTAGTCATCTCACGGTAGTGGCTATCTATGGCGGAACTGGCTACGGGCAACAACAACGCGATTTATGGCGCGGTTGCGACGTAGTAGTTGCAACGCCAGGGCGCGCTTTAGATTATCTGAAACAGGGCATCCTCAATTTAACTGAAGCTGAGATTGTCGTGCTAGATGAAGCTGACGAGATGCTGTCGATGGGCTTTAAAGACGACGTCGAAACTATTTTGTCGGCAACGCCTGAAGACCGTCAAACGCTTATTTTTTCAGCCACGTTGCCAAGTTGGGCTAAGCGGCTTATCAAAAGTCATACTCAAGCCGCCTCCCACGTAGACGTGATGCAAGGTGATGCTGTTTCGTATCAAGAAATTGCTATTGAGGCACCGGTTAGGGTGCGAGCAGCTATTCTGTCAGACATCCTGCATGTTCACGGTGGTGAGGGTGCCATCGTCTTTACCAATACCAAAGCTGAAGTTGACGGCTTACGGGATAAACTTGCTACCCAAGGACACCGCACAGAAGCCCTTCATGGGGATATGAACCAACACCAGCGGGAAGATGTCTTGGGGCGTTTTCGGCAGGGTTTAGTAACGGTACTAGTGGGTACCAACGTGGCTGCACGTGGCCTAGATATTCCGCAGGTAGATTTAGTGGTTCACTACCGCCTACCTGACGACGCTGCTAGTTACCAACACCGTTCGGGTCGCACGGGTCGGGCGGGACGCCAAGGTAAAGTAGTCGTTCTAGTTAGCGGCCGGGAGATGCGCCAAGTGAGCGGGCTCGAGCGTAACCTATCACGTCGTTTTGAGCGGCAAGCCCCACCTGCACCTAGTGATGTACAAGACATTAAAATTCAGCGTGCGCTATCCCAAGCTCAAGAGCAATCGACAGACGACAAAGCGCTTTGGTCAGAACTCGCCCAAAGACTTATTCAAGATGCTGATCAAGACACGCTAGCTGGACTACTCGCTTCTTTTCTAGGTGGTGTACCTGCTTCGCGCAGTTTGTTAACAGGCGAAGAAGGACAAACAACAATGCTTTTGCGCGGTAATTTGCACAGTGCCGGACAAGTTGTACGGGTGCTCAAAGAAGCTGGTGTGCAGCAAATTGGCCGCATACAACTCAGCTCAGAAGGCGTGTTTGTCGACGTGCCAACGCAGCACAGTAACGACCTCAGTGTAGAAGGTCTACAGGTCAGCAAAGCAACTGAACCACCCAAACAAGACCTTGCTAAGTCAGATAGAGCTAGGCAAGGTTCGAGAAATAGTGCGAGGCAAGGTAACAGAGGTGGTTCTTACAACGCGCGTAACAGTCGTGATGGATCAGACAGCCGCTACAACAGTGACCGTCGCTCGCAGCGTCGCTCGCACGCTGGCGGTAAAAGTCCTAAACGCAAACAGAGTAAAAGCGCAAACCGTAGTGCCCATGCGCACGATTAGTTGGTACCTGTAAGTAGCTAGTGCTTACTCTTTGATTGACTACAAAAGTGTCCTCGAGCCACATTAGTTGGGTCGGAGACGCTTTTTGCTTGACTGTAAATTTATTAGCAATTCCAGAATTGGTTCCCACACATTTAGTGGATCAATTTCCACTTCCCTGAGTCGCACGCGCAACTGCTTATGGCAGTTACTCGTGGAAACGCTACATAAACCCACAGTCACAGCTACAATAGGTGCTGTAAAGATCAGCTTATACCCTTTCTGGTTATTTTGGTAACAAAGTAACCCGAGCGGCTCCGAGCGTTTCGCGAGACAACTCGCGAGCAGAAACCGATACCAAGTCCGACTAGAACGTAATGAACTCCGTAGGAGTTTATGATGTGTTTTGTCGGACTTGGTATTATACCTTCTCCAGAAGTGGTAACAATCGTACTAAAACGTGGCTAAAATGCGTGCTGAGCAGGGTTTGGAAACGGCTGCTATACGGCTGCTGCTCTTATGTTGCAACGCAGCCTACCCCATAACAAGGTTGCCAAAGCTGTCTGCGACCATCAAGACAGTTAGGCAAGACACAAATCTTGTGTTAATCTGAAACACAACATACCTTGAGGAGGTAGTTATGAAAACTGTCTGGCGCGTTGGAGTTGCACTGTTGGTTGTACTTGTACTTGCTGCATGCAGCAGTGATGATGACAGTACCATCACCTATACATTTACTTTAGAAGGTGAACAAGAAGTGCCTGATCCTGTTGACACTGATGCTACAGGCAGCGTCACCGTCGTATTTAACGAAGAAACAAAAATCATGACACTTAATGGTAGTGTCTCAAACCTCAGCTCACCACTTTTAGATATTGGTGACAATGGTCCTGCGCATATTCACGAAGGTGAACGTGGTGAAAATGGTGGTATTGCGTTCGTTATTACTGTCAACAATAGAATAAGCGATGAACCTACGTTAAGTTTAGTCACGGAACCACTTACTGAATCTGAAGAAAATCTTCTTAAAAGCGGTGGCTATTACGTGAACATTCATACAGAGAATTTTGGAGCTGGAGAGCTACGCGGGCAGATTGAATAATTGCCAAACAATTTAAGGTTGATAGGAACTCGACTTGTAGCAGTTCCAGGATCAGTTCCCCCATACTAAGTGGGTCAATTCCTACTCCCCTGGATCGTACGCGCAACTGCCACTGGCAATTGCGCGTGGAAACGCTATTGCTATTGAATCAAACAACTATCAGCACAACGACAAAAGAGGCTTCGTGCGTATGACGAAGCCTCTTTGCTTTGTGGATTCTTGTAGGATCAATAGTCAAAAACATCCTTTGTTGATCGTGGTTTGAGTGCCTCATTATTGGAGGATAACCATCAGGATAAAACTGAGCTAGACGCATCAGCAGTTTATAGTTTAGGAATCTTCAACGTCACTTTCAGTTTGTGACTGCCGGTAAGGGGTATCTTGAGGAGCTTCAAACGGCGTACGACCGTAGAGGTGGGTAAGATCGTATAGTGCAGGTGCAAGCCAGCCTTCAAGTGTATCCCAGCTAAAACGCCAACCCCAGTTGCCCGAGGCTGCGCCAGGTAGGTTCATGCGGGCGCTACCATCTAGGCGCAAAACATCTTGCAGTGGTGCAATAGCAAATACTGCCACAGATGAAAACGCTGTACGAATAAGCTCCCAAACCACATCGTCATCACCTCTGGCAAGGTAGCGGCGGATAAAGTCTTTTTCGCTATCACTTGTTTGTTGGTACCAGCTAAGTGTAGTGTCGTTGTCGTGAGTACCTGTATAAACAACAGTGTTGTGAACGTAGTTATGGGGTAAGTAGGGATCGGTGGGATCGCCAGCAAACGCAAACTGCAAGACCCGCATGCCAGGAAAATCATTATCATCGCGCAATGCGTTTACGCCCGCAGTAATTACGCCGAGGTCTTCAGCGATAACGGGCAGGTCGCCAAGTTGGCGTTTGAGGGCGTCAAAAAAGTCTTGGCCGGGACCGCGCACCCAACGTCCTTTAACAGCGGTGGGTTCGCTGGCGGGAATTTCCCAGTAAGCTTCAAACCCGCGAAAGTGGTCCACCCGAATAATGTCAAAAAAGTCTAGCGTAGATTGAAAACGCTGTACCCACCATGCATAATCGGTTTTTTTCATGACCTTCCAACGGTAGAGCGGGTTGCCCCAGCGTTGCCCAGTAGCACTGAAATAATCTGGCGGTACGCCAGCGATAACAGTGGGACTGCCGTCATCATCTAAAAAGAAAAGCTCTGGGTTTGCCCAAGTGTCAGCGGAATCAAAGGCTACAAAAATGGGAATATCACCAATGATTTGAATGCCTTTGTTATTAGCATGTGCTTTAACAGCACGCCACTGCTCATAAAAAAGCCATTGCCAATACACTTGTTTATCGATGCTATCAGCAAGGTCATGTTTGGCTTGGCTAAGCGCGTCTGGCTTACGGGCGCGGATGCCTGCGTCCCAGTCGTTCCAAGCACTGCCGCCATTAGCTTCTTTACAGGCCATAAATAACGCGTAGTCCTCGAGCCAATACCCTTGGGCCTCTCGAAACGTGGCAAGTTCATTATCTTGTTGTGTAGTTGCTTGCGCTTTAAAATGCTCAAACGATTTATCGAGAACGTCTAACTTAAAAGGAATGACGGAACCATAATCAACTGTATCGGTAGGAAAGTTGGGCGCATCATCCAAAGCATCTTCTGGTAAAAACCTATGCTCGTTCAAAAGCCGCAAGCTGATGAGATACGGGTTACCCGCAAACGCACTAAAACATTGGTAAGGGCTGTCCCCGTAGCCAGTGGGACCAAGCGGCATGACCTGCCAAAGTTGCTGACCAGCAGCTTCTAAAAAGTTAATCCACGAAAATGCCTCACCCAAATCGCCAATGCCGTAAGCACCGGGGAGAGATGTGGGGTGAAGCAAAATACCAGAGCTGCGCTCGAACATGGTAAGGGCCTCCTGTCAAATATGTAACGACTTGCTGATACATCACCTGTTCGTATATCAGCTTGTTGTACATCATCCATAACCTTTGCATGATACCTGCTAAGCCTAGATGTTGACTAGGAAGATGATGTGTGTCTCGAGGTTTGCGACCACAGTAAAGCACCACATCAAAATTTGTCATGATGTGATGCTTTGTAGGACGTGTCCTGCGTTGTTTAGCTCGAGCGCGCAATACCTACACAAGACTACTTTTCAAACGGTTTACCTGTTGCTTGGGGTGGAATAGCCCGACCAATAAAGCCAGCCAACACCAACATCGTTAAAATAAACGGGATGCTCTGAACTAAAGTAGATGGCAACAGTGCACCGCCGCCGAGCACGGTAGCAGCAGCTTCAAACGACCCAAACAGCAAGGTTGCACCCAACACGCCAAGCGGGTGCCATTTGCCAAAAATGAGGGCGGCAAGGGCAATAAATCCGCGTCCACCCGCCATTTCAGCAATGAACTGGTTGAAGTTGCCAATTGATAGATATGCACCGCCCAAACCGCCCAACACACCCGAAAGCACCACACCCATGTAGCGCATACGTTTAACGTCAATGCCAACACTGTCGGCAGCTTCTGGTTTTTCGCCAACGGCCCGGAGACGCAAACCAAAAGGTGTTTTGAAGAGCACATACCAGGTGACAGGCACCAGTAAAAACGCCAAATAGACAAGCGGACTTAGTCGAAAGTCGCCACTGCCCCACAATGGCAAGCGGTTAACCACGGGTGTGCTCGAGGTTGAATTGCTATATAACCCGCCCAAAATGACAGCCGGCACCCCAATCGCCATCAAATTAATGGCAGTTCCTGAAATAATCTGATCTGCTTTATAACGAATCGAAATAAGCGCGTGTAAAAGTCCAGCTAACCCGCCTACCACCATAGCAGCGATGAGGCCAATCCACGGCGCTATGGGCACAACCGCAACAGGATTATTTTGCAAAAACGGTGCTTCAACCAATTGAGTGGCCAGGGCTGCGGCCATAGCGCCAAAGATGATGATGCCCTCGAGCGCAATGTTCACCACGCCCGAACGTTCGCTGAACATGCCGCCAAGAGACGCAAACAAAAGTGGTGTCGTCGCGCGAATGGCAGATCCTAAAAGGGTAATAAGCAAAAGTCTATCCACGGTTGGCCTCGCTGGTTTCTGCTGCTGTTGAAGGGGCAGCCGGATCAGTAGGTTTGGGACTTTGTAAGCGGGCCACCCGCGCCGCGCGTCTGATTGGGTCGGTAAACCACTCGGGTAAAAAGCCTTTGGCTGCAATAAAGAGCACGACAAGCGCTAAAATCATGTTGACGACATCCCGACTAAGTTGGTCGTAGGTAATGCTGAGAACTGAACCGCCACTTTTAAGCACCCCAAACAAAAACGCTGACAGTACAACACCTAGTGGCGTGTTGCCACCTAAAAGTGCCACAGCGATGCCATCAAAGCCGTCGCTAGTGGGCAGGGCTTGGCGTAAGGAGTACTCCTCGAGCGCACCCCCCAGCACATAATGCGTAGCAGTTAACCCAGCTAACATGCCGCTAATCGTCATGGCCAAAATGGTGTTTCGGGCAATGTCTGCGCCGCCGTATTCGGCTGCTTTAGGAGATAAGCCCACGGCCCGAAGTTCGTAGCCCCATTTGGTCTTCCAGAGCAGCAAGTACACCAGAATGGCTGCGGTAATTGCGAGCACAAATGAGGTATTGAGTTGGGTGGGTGGAATAGGTGTTGGCACAGCCGACAAACCTAAAAATGCCAGTACAAAATAACCAGGGTAGATGATGATGAAGGTGGCTAGTAACCGCTTTGGCCAAGGTTTTAAGCTGGGTACAAACCTCGGTAAAAAAGCTAGCAGTAGCCCAGCCAAGATGATGATTAGCGGCAACGCATAATCCACGGGGATGGTGTTGCTACCGGGGTTTTGCTCGAGGTCAATACCAAGTAATGCCGGTAGTTGCGTAAGGCGGCTAGGTTCACGTAAAAGTTGGGTTTTAGGTTCTGAGCCAGGGACTTTAAAGGGCAAGCTAAAAGTAACGGTGGTATCACCCTCTTGAGGTAAACCCACCAAAATCATGGCAACTAAAAGTCCAATCCCAAACCCAGCCATGGTGATACGTGGCGCTTTCCAGAGGGTACGTTTGAGGAAGGGAACGGCAAAACTGGCTAGGTAACTTATGACAATCAGCACGCTAATAATCAAAATCGCTACGGTGATGCGCCACGCAGGCGCTGCAAACTGATGTTCTGAAGATAGCAAAAAGAGTAGCAGTGACGCCGCAACATAGTTTAAGAGGATGGTGTTGATGACCTCATTGGCACCAAAACGCGCTTTGAGCCAGCCTGGAAGTGCGCCCCACAAGCCACCGCCGACAGCTGCTGCTACCACGGCGAGGGGGAGCACAAAGAGCCTCGAGCCTGGCATGTACACGCCCACCAACATGGCAAACACCGCACCGAGGACCATCTGCCCAGGCGCGCCAATATTGAACAGTCCCGACCGAAAACTGAACGCCACGGCGAGTCCTGTAAAAATAAGTGGGGTGGCAAATTTGAGAGCTTCTAAAAACCCAGCTAAGCTACCCAGTGCGACCGCAAATAAAATTTCATAGGCGTACCAAAGTGTGTCTAGCCGACCGGCTAAATAGGCAAAAGGCGTTAGGGTGACGTCATTACCTAGCGGTGTGGGTTGCACTATGAGCACAACTAAGGCAGCAGCAACTAGTGCCAATAAAATAGAGATTGTAGGCACGGCAATTTTTTGTAAAGCCCGGTCGTAAAACGTGCCAACTGCTTCCCAATAGCGCCCGCTTAAGACCAGCGCAAAAATACCCGTAAGTAGCGCCAAAAAACTACCCCAACTAAGTCCCGCGTTGTTATAGGGCAAGCGCCGCACGTTGATACCTGCGTCCCTAGCAGCATCAAGTGAGGTTGTAAGGGATACGTTTTGTACGTCGGCAACAACCGCTTCTAATGCAGGGACGTCCATACGGTCATTAGGATCAGTTAGCCCGTCTTGTAGTTCACCAACAAACGCGTCAATACGCGCTTGTTGAGTGACGGCTTGCACCTCGCTTAAACTAATACTTACCGTGATGATGAGCACAATACCTGCGCTTGCCCATAGCGCGTAACGAAGTCGGCTGGCAACAAAGTAGCTTGCAGCAATAACCAACAGTGCAATCATGGTGATTAGCAAGGTTGTGCTAGCCGAAGGCAAACTGAGTGGGTCGGTGCGGCCGCTAAAGTCAATAATGCGGTTGGGCAGCAGGAGTACTGTGCTGCGCGCCCGCGTTGCCCGGCTGAGGGCAATCCACGGCGCACACCACAAGCTCACTAGGGTGAGAACAGCAAGGCTCGTAACGGTAAGTTTCTCATTCATGTTGTTATTTTATAAGGTTTGAGCCGTGACTTGTACAGATGCAAAGTTTCATGAGTGGATTAACAGCTTACGACAGCGTCCGTGCCAAGTGTAATGCTCAGGCAGAAGGGGAGAAAGAGGGATGGGGAGATTATGCCAACTGGGTAAATCCAATTGGCATCTTGAGTTATGCGCTAGATGTATCTGTAAGCATTGCTCAGGTAGTACAAAAGGCGTCATTAAGGTAGATTTATTCTCAAGGAGTAATTGTATGAACGACAGTGCATGTATCAATGCCCTACCTGTATCAATACAGTTACAGAGCTGGTTAGTGATGAGACCACATCTTCAGAATAGCTGATTGGTTAGAGCAAGATACGCCTCGAGTTATCCACATGATTCATAATGACAAACAGACATGATTTTAGTCTTTAGCGGCGATCCTTTTTTAGCCCACCGAGCAGCTAAACGCGCGCTGCACGCACGGGGCTTGCGCGGCTCAGACGTACATGAACTGAATACGGAGTTAACTGCTGACTTGCTCGTGCAAGTGGCTAGTCAAAGCGGGTTGTTTGGCACGGTAGGTTTGCTACTCGATTTTGATGCGGCGTTTAAGGGCAAAGCAGGTGTTAAACCACGTAATGACGTCATCAAAGTGCTGGAAACCTTACCAGAGGATAACGTCATTGTCATTGTGGATTTGGCTGCTACGAGTTCGCGTCAAAAAACCTACCGCAAGTTGGGGGATTACACAGAGTTAGCAACGCCCCGCTTCAATGCGCTCACGCACTGGATTCGGCAGGAGCTCGAGGGTGTTAGCCTCAGTTTTGACAAAGACGTGCCGCAAACTATCAGCGATCTGTTTGGGGAAGATTTGCCGGGGGTTGCGTCTGAAATTAATAAATTAGCCATTTTAGACGAGCACTTAAGCAGTGACCGCGTGCGCGAAATCGTGAACCGTCCTGCCGCGCGAGATGCGTTTGATCTTATTGAGGCAATTACCAAAGCAGACAAACCCAAAGCGCTCGCTATTTGCCAAAGTTTGCATGCGCAAGGTGAAGCCCCGCCGCGTGTGCTGGGCGCACTCACCTGGCAGTACAACTTGGTGGCGCACTGCGTAGCGTTAACGGAAAGCCGTGCCAAAGTAACAGATGCAGATGTTGCTAGAACACTCAAAGTGAAACCGTTTGTAGCTCGCAAAGCTTTAGGAATTGCCAGAAAGTTGACTGAAGCGCGGTTGAGGTTGGTGTTGACGCGGTTGCTCGAGGCTGACATTGCCATGAAAACAGGTGCGGAACCTACTTGGGCGCTCGAGTCTCTGGCACTTAGTTTGGCAAGTTTGCGTTAAGCATCAGTTCAAACAGCAACACAAGCATCAATCCAAGTATCAATCCAAGTATCACGGCGTAAGCATCTCAACTGCTAACAATATAGCAACCACACGACAAGTTGATACATTAAAAGGTGAGATGATGTTGACGGTATCAGCATCACATGCCACTGCTAATAATATCCGCGCACAAGCGTCTTCATCGCTGTGCGATAAGGTTCTGGGCCCATGCTAATGCGGCTCACGCCCAGTGCAGCCAGCTCGTCAACGCTGAAGGTATCATCCATCTTCATGATGTTGACAGGCAGTGCAACCTCACTACAAATGCGTTGAATTATGCCAGCGTCAGCTAGCCCCGGCACAAATAGCCCGCTTGCGCCTGCGTCTTGATAAGCCCGCGCGCGCGTAAGTACTTCTTCAACATGATTTTCAGTGCGGGCAGCAGGTTCTGTTTGTAAGTAGACATCGGTTCGCGCGTTGATGAACAGGTTCACATCAAGATTATCTGCTGTCTTGCGAGCTGCCGCAATGCGTGCAGCTTGGTCGCTAACGCTGTAGCGCCCGCCGGTAGTTATTATTTGGTCTTCCAAATTGATGCCGACAACACCAACGGTGACAACTTGACGCACCGTTTCGGCAACCTCGCTAGGTGTGGTGCCATAACCTGCTTCAATGTCCGCTGAGACAGGAATATTGACGGCATCCACAATGTGTTTGAGGGTGGTGATGAGGTGCTCGAGCGGCAACTTTTCGCCATCAGCGTAACCGTGGGCGGCTGCTAGTGACGCACTCCCGGTAGCAAGTGCAGGTGCGCCAGCATCCGCAACAACCTTGGCACTGCCCACATCCCAAATATTGGTGAGGACAAGCGGGCTATCTTGATGATGTAATTGCTTAAACTGCTCAGCTTTGTCTGCTTGGGTCATAATAATTATTGCTCCATTGAGGATGGGAAAAGTGTTCTAAAAGGCTCAAAATAGTATTGCTTGCGCGTCGTGCTGGTTTAAGTGGTGGCTGATGAACATTAAGGTGGCTCCTAGCCTACTGCGTTAAAGACAAATTGAATAGAACCAGTAAAGGTCAGCTGAAGTGGGCCACTTCGTGCTCGAGCAACCAACGTTTACGCGCCAAACCGCCGCCGTAACCGCGCAAATTACCATCACTGCCAATCACGCGGTGACAAGGTACAAGAATAGCAACTTGATTGGCACCGTTGGCTGCTGCCACCGCACGTATAGCAGTAGGTTTATGAAGTGCTTCAGCTAGGGTTTTGTAACTACGGGTTTGCCCAGCAGGAATGGTTTCTAGGTGTTGCCAGACGGATGTTTGAAAAGCCGTACCTAGTAAGTGGAGAGGCGTTTGAAACGTTGCTGATGTACCTGCGAAATAAGCACTTAGTTCATCACGGAGTTGCTGACTCACAGAGGTGTCGCCGGGCAAGATGGTGTAACGCTGACGCAAGCGGGTAAGTTCTGTTTCGAGGGCGCGCCGGTCAACAAACTCCAAGAGGTAGAGGGCGTGCTCGTTGCTGATGGCAATCATGGCACCAAGCGGTGTATCCAACCAGGTCGCCGTGAGGAGGGGTTGCTTGTCGTCGAGTTTGCTGGGCGCTGTGCCAAGGGTTTGTGTAAACGCCTCCCTAAAACCACTTGCTGAATCGTAGCCAGCCGTAAGCTGAGCATCAATGACACTGTGACCTGCCCGAATGGCTTTCATGGCAATGCCTAAACGTCGTGCTCTGGCGTATTGAACAAAGGTCATCCCAACATGCTTTTTAAATTGCCTGCGCACCGTTGAGGCGTCTGCTGCAAAGTCGGTTAGGTCAGCTTCGCGCCAGCGTTTGGTTGGGTTGGCATCAATGGCCTCGAGTACCCGTTTAAGCAGTGGGTGACGTTCCTGCACAGGTAGTAGCGGCTGACAGCGTTTACAGGCCCTATAGCCAGCGAGCAGCGCTGCCTCAGCCTCTGGAAAAAACTCGCAGTTGTCAAACTTGGGTTTGCGCGCTGGACAGGTGGGACGGCAGAAGATACCCGTCGTTTTTACACCCACAATAAAAACACCTTCATAGTGGCTGTCTTTGTCAACGAGGGCTTGGTAATATCGTTGGCTATGACGCCTATCAAAGCTAATGGTGTTAAAGCTAGTGCTGTCAAAGCTCAATGGGTTGGGGTCTATCAGCGTGGGTTGTGTCATGTTGGTTACTGGTTTGGTTACCAGCTTGGTTACTGGGTTGGTCACGCTGCTAGCTTAGCAATTTGCGCGCAGCAGTGCCGCCGAGGTTCGGGCAGCAATATTTTCGGGTTGTGAGGCGCTACTGTGGTAGTTGCATATCACAGGGTCCATATCACATAACATGCTCTTGCCAACATGACGAACTTACACGTTAGACACGGTGTTTATCACCTATGATGAAGCTTATGGCAATTACCAAGCCCCTAAGTTCAACAGGATCTTTACCAGAAGATATTGTGCATTACGGAATCAACATACTAGAAAAGCTTGTTGCGGTGCCCTCAGTTGCAGCGCAAGGACGTGGCATGGATGAAGCCAGTGAGTTAACGGCAACGCTGTTGCGTGAGCTTGGCTTCGTGGTAGAGATTCACGATAGTGGCGGTGCACCTGTGGTGTTTGCAGATAGTCACCCAGACGGTCTACCCGGTCAGCCTACTGTGCTTTGCTATAACCACTACGACGTACAACCGGCGGAACCACTCGAGCTGTGGGACAGTGATCCCTTTGTCCTCACCGAGCGTGAGGGTATTTATTATGGTCGTGGCGCGTTAGACGACAAAGGTGAATTGTCCG